>CAYMFD010000003.1:0-10863 GCA_964389475.1 uncultured Saprospiraceae bacterium | reverse complement strand
CTGCTGCTACTGGTCATCTGCTGTGCCTTGCTCAATGTGGTATCTAGCGGACTACTACTCCTCGGTACGGCCTTCTTTAGCCCAGAGGTATCACTCAGCGATCTCATCAGTGACCCCACTGGCTTTAGCCCTGGTAAGCTGAGCCTAGGGCTGGTGCATTTGATGACCTTTGTGGGAGGTACTCTATTGTGGTATAGGCTACGTACGTATCGATGGCAGGACTTTACGACCTTCTTTAAACTCGATAAAGAACCCGCTCCCCGCCTGACCCTTACCTCCGTAAGCATCATACTCCTACTCTTGCCCATTATGGGGCTGATCGTACATGGCATGTCGGCACTAGACCTACCGGACTTCGTTGACGATTGGGATCAAGATCAGACAGAGCTACTGCAGGGCATACTGCGTATGGATGGCCTAGGCGATCTACTACTCCTAGTCGTGGTCGTCGCCCTACTTCCTGCCATAGGCGAAGAACTCGTATTCAGAGGGGTGCTGCAGCAAAAGTTGATCCGCGTGATCGGCGTCACTGGTGGTATCGTCCTATCGAGCATCATCTTTAGTGCCATACACCTACAGATCATGGGCTTTTTACCAAAGCTGCTGATCGGTCTGGCGCTTGGATTTGTATTTCACCGTACCCAGCACCTGTACTTTCCTATGCTGATGCACTTCGTCAATAATGCCCTACCCTTGCTAGGCCTTTATATGGCAGGTGGCCAACTACCTGATGATCAGGCGGTCGCAGATACTGCCTGGACGCAACTGCTGCCGAGTGCCTTGATTTCTATTGCTTTGCTCATCTTTGTCATCAGATATCTCATACGGATTACCCCAGTTGATGAACCCCAACCTTAAAATCAGAATCAAAACGGCGATCATTTTCGCAGCCATTATGCTGGGGGGCATCTTCACGCATCGCTATGCGGCCGTGGCCCTGCTGACGGTTATCGGTATCGGTTGCTGCTATGAGTATGCCAAGATCACGACGCCTCAGGGTAGCATATGGAAGTCTTCTAGGTTGTACGTAGGCTTGATAAGCATGGCACTAGCCGCAATGGCTCCGACCTCATGGCTCGTCCCGCTAGCCCTCGTCGCAGCCGTATACGGTATCGCCGGCATCGCCAATATGTATACCAAGCGCCGTTTCGTCAATCACCACCGTAAGGGTAGCCTCGTCGCTATCTTATATATAGGTATACCGGTCGGCTTACTGATCCGCTACCTCCTCCTGCAAGACTCCTATACGCCACTGACGCTGATATCGATGTTTGCCTTCATATGGATAAGCGACAGCGCAGCCTACCTAGTAGGCTCACAGATAGGTCGGCGCAAGCTATTCCCTCGTATATCTCCTAACAAAACTTGGGAGGGCACACTAGGGGCAGGCTTATTCTGTCTAGGACTTGCCGGTCTATTTTGGTGGCAGATAGGCATCTATGGTCTAGGCTGGTGGTTGATACTAGCTACCGTCGTATGGTTCTGGGGTAGCTACGGTGACCTCGTAGAGTCTAGCCTCAAGAGACAGTACAACGTAAAAGATAGTGGTAGCTTTATGCCCGGACATGGTGGCTTCCTGGATCGCTTCGATAGCTTTCTCTATGTCATCCCACCCGTCATACTGCTACTACTACAACATAATTGACATAAGATATTTACACATGTATATCCACAAAGAAGCAAAAGCAACCCTTACGCTAGGGGCCATTGTACTACTAGGACTGAGTATCGTCAGCCACCTATATGGTCCGGCATGGCTGGCCGTCATCGTCACAGCGCTTGCTCTAGGTCTTTATGTTTTCCTTATTTCTTTTTTTAGAAACCCTAAGCGACCTATACCGCAGATCAGCGATGATATACTTTATGCGCCAGCAGATGGTAAGGTCGTCGTCATCGAAAAAGTACACGAGCCGGAGGTCATAAAAGGTGATGCCATGCAGGTATCTATATTTATGTCACCACTCAACGTCCATGTCAACCGTGCCCCACTTACTGGTACGATCGCTTACTACAAGTATCATGCAGGTAAGTACCTAGCAGCGTGGAACCCCAAGTCTAGTACAGAAAACGAACGTACGACCATAGGCTTACAGACCAAGCACGGCGTCATCGTGATGCGTCAGATCGCAGGAGCCCTCGCTCGTCGTATCGTCTGCTACGCAAGCGAGGGCGAGACCTACCACCAGGGCAATGACATAGGCTTTATCAAGCTAGGCTCAAGGGTTGACATATTTCTCCCGCTAGATGCCACTATAACCGTCAAGATGGACGAGGTCGTCAAGGGTAACCTTACCAAGATTGCCACATGGAACTAACGCTTAGCCTCTAGGTGGCGGGCTAGATAGGCAGCCATACTAGCGCAGACCTGCAGGAGGTAACCACCCGTAGGCGCATCCCAGTCCAGCATCTCGCCCATAGCGTAGGTGTCGCCAAGGTGATTAAGTGCAAGGTGGTCATCCACAGCAGTCAGGCATATACCCCCCGTAGTACTTATAGCCTCATCGATGGGTCTAGGTGAGAGTAGGGGCAACTTTAACGCCTTGATACTTGTCGCCAGCAGTCCTGCGTGGGCATATTGCTCCTTAGTGGTATACTGCTTAAGTAAATAGAGCATACCCGACGTGAGGTTGAGTCGCTGTCGCAGCACATCCGTCGTACTCTTGCGACCGCGCTTGCCTAGCATTTCCTTTATACGATCTATCGACATATCTGGCTTGAGATCGAGAAGTAAGTGATCTACTTGCTTACGAGTCTGCTGCTGCATCGCCATATATAGCGGGCTACCCTCTATGCCATAGTCCGTCAGCATCAGTTCTCCTCGGCA
Organism: uncultured Saprospiraceae bacterium; assembly: GCA_964389475.1. GTDB lineage: Bacteria > Bacteroidota > Bacteroidia > Chitinophagales > Saprospiraceae > CAYMFD01. The sequence continues at coordinate 8,039 of CAYMFD010000003.1, read as the reverse complement.
CCACTCGCCGACGGTTTTACAGGCGATATTTTTGATGGGAGTCCATGCCACTGATTGAGGTGCTTGATAATCCCATAGGTGCCAGCCGCAGTTACTAGCTACAAATGGCTGGACGGTAACACCCATTTTCTCAAAGGTCTCAAGCCAGCTGCCATCACTACCCGTCTTGCGCCAGCTAGCGCCACCTAGGGCATAGACAATAACATCTGCTTCTACCTCTAGTGACTCTCCTTTTACATCTAAGTACAAGGTATGGCCAGACTGTCCTACCCACTTGTGCTCAGTATGTATTACACCGCCATTTTGCTCGATCCGATCCAGTAATGCCTTGAGCACCGTTATCGGTTTAGTGCCCTTTACGGGAAAGACCCTACCACTAGAGCCGACGTAGGTCTCGATCCCGATGTCTATCAGCCAAGATCTAAACTGACTGCTACCGAAGGCTGATATATAAGGACGTACCCAATCAAGAGGCTTGTAGCGACTTAAGAGGGCCTCGGCATCCTCGCCATGCGTCAAGTTAAAACCACCATTACCAGCGACCAATAGCTTACGACCTACCAGCCTAGCCTGCTCATACAGGTGGACATCATGCCCCCCTGACAGCATAGCCGCCAAAAAGAGCCCTGCCGCTCCACCACCTAAGATAGCGATCACAGCCATGACAATACGCTTTGTCGCCCAATTATATAGGGTGAAAACAGCCACCTACTGTCCGAAAATTTCTCCATCAATTCTTTAAGCCCTAATTGTGATTGAAAAAGTGACATTATTGTTAAATTACGGTCACAAAGACGCAATCCAATCACTTTAATTTATAACATATGAGAGCACTAGTCACGGCACTGATCATTCTGTTATGGTTACTGCTTGGTCTATTTTACAAAAGTACAGCGGATAAATGTTGCAATAGCGACGACGACGCAGTAACCAGTAAAATCACCAAGGCAGCACCGGCAGCAGTATCAGATGCACCCAAAACCAAACCCCTCGGTCCCCTGACATTTGACTGGTCAGACAAGACTGCCACCACGCGAGAGGGATGGCAAGACATGAAGTCATCACTGATGGCAAGCCTGTCTGGCGAAGATAAGCTGGAGATTACCGGCCTTTATCGATCGTCTGAGGTCAACAATACCAAATTTGAGAACCTCGGACTCGCAAGAGCCAATGAGGCAAGGCAACTATTTAAGGAGTTGCCAGACGACCGGGTAGCCCTTCGTGGCAAGTTGATTACAGACGATGTAAAGGCAGACGACAAGGACTTTGCCAGCGTCAACTTCCGCACCCTCAAGGTCACCAAAAATATCAAGGAGACGGAGGACAGGACGTTGATATACTTCCCCTACAACTCGACCAACAAACTCGATAGTAGAGAGGTAGAGGACTACCTAGACGACGTAGCAGATCGCGTGAAGGCCTCTGGAGAGTCCATCAGGCTAAGTGGTCACACCGATAGTTTCGGTGATAGTGACTATAACCGTAAGCTGGGACAGCAAAGGGCCAATATTATCAAGAACTACCTAGTCAGTAAAGGTGTAGCCGCTGGCAAAATCAGCACTACTAGCGCCGGTGAGACTAAGCCTATCAAAGGCAATGACACCAAGGCAGGACGAGCAGCAAATCGTCGCACTGAACTTCAAATCATCAAATAACAGACTTAAATCAAATAACATGTATATACTATCATCATTCTGTGACATGCATTGGCTCCTATCATGGATACTGCCATTCCTCCTAGGCCTCCTACTCGGCTGGTGGCTATGGTATAGGTACAAGCGCATGGTCGCCGATCTTGAGAATAAGATCAGTGGTCACAAGCGTACTATCGCTGACCTAGAGGCAAAACTAGCGGCCTGCAAGTCTGCACGAGCAGACCTAGAGGGAGACCTCGCACTAGCCAAAGGTCGAACTCGTGAGATGGAAAGCGAACGAGACAGGTATAAGAAAGCCCTAGATGCCAAGGGATCAGCACCTGCAGCACCTGCCGTACCTGCAGCAGCTGTAAGTAGCCTAGCGGCAACACCGAAAGCAGCTCCTACACCTGCTGCGGCTCCTAGCAAGCCAAAAGGCTATGCAGGGCTCAAGGACGACAACCTACAGATCATAGAAGGCATAGGTCCTAAGATGGAAAGCGTACTTAAAGAAAATGGTGTCCACACCTGGAGTGCCCTAGGCGCTAAATCTACAGCTGACCTACAAGGCATCCTAGGCAACTATGGTGACAGATACAAGATCATCAATCCAGAAAGCTGGAGTCGACAAGCACAGCTAGCTGCTAGCGGTGAGTGGATGGCCCTATCTGCTCTACAGAAAGAACTAGATGGTGGCGTAGCTACTGGTAGTGGCACAACGTCTAATGCCAAGGTCGACAAGATGTTGATCAAGATGGGTCTCATCAGGAAGTATGTAGAAAACGATCTTAAAGTCGTAGAAGGTATCGGACCCAAGATCGAGCAGCTGCTCAACAAGGCTGGCATCACGACATGGAGGAGGCTAGCTACATCTAGCAAAGAGACCATCCAGCAAATACTAAGTGATGCAGGCTCTAGATACAAACTTGCAGATCCTAGCACATGGCCCAAGCAGGCACAACTAGCTGCTGATGGCGAATGGGATAAACTAGAGGAATATCAAGACTACCTACAAGGTGGTAAGGGATAGATACTAGTACAGATAATGTAGAGAGGGGCAGCTTCGCAGTGAAGCTGCCCCTCTTTTTTTTTTGGCTCTTACCTTAGCGAAGAGGATGGATTATCCCTTCTGTAAATCGTTATTTAGATAGACACAGCTAATCTCGGCGAGGGCCGGCTGACCTTCCCACAAGCTAGCTCGGCAGACCGGGTCTACCCTGCTTGATTACCTTCATGTTATGACAATTTACACCAGCTAAGACATAAGTAGTGACGCATGAAAATGACCTAGCGTCTGATTTTTAGATTATCAGTCGTTTACGCTAATACCCTCTACTTTTTAGTCTTATCCGTATTACGCATATAGCTGAGGCGCTGATCAGTAGATAGCAGTGCTACGGCTTCCTTGAGCGATAGTGCATGCGCATCTTTGTAAGCACGACTCACCTCACGCTTGCCATCAATATAGACATGGAGGTTCTCTAGTTCCTTATACATCGTACGATATATCTCTGCTACCTCCTCCTTCTGCTCAGCCGATAGCTGTAACGTGGTTGCAGACCCTACAACGCTAGCCTCGAACAGCGCAACGTCAGTACTGATCCTCTTTTCTATTGCATCACTAGCGGTCTGTGCCATCACGCAAGTGGTCAAAAAGACTGCCAAAACAAGAGTTATCAAGCAACGCATAAGATTTCGTTTTATCAATTCGTTAGTAGTATCGATAAGCCAAATATAAGCGTATCGACATATACTGCGCTATTGTCGCCAAGAGTAACCCTCAACAAACAACATTTACCGTCTCTAAGTCATACCTTTATCTAGAAAAGAGGATCAAAATCTTACGATGAAAATAAATGTCATTCCCTTTACGGTACTATTGCTATGCAGCTGGGTAGCAGCATCCGGCCAGTACATCGTCCAGACCGATGGAGAGTTATCGCCGGCACTACTTAGCAAATCACTGCATACGACATCCGTACAACCGCTGTATAGCCGGCTCAACATATACCGAGTAGGCAAGGATGTCAGTGAGGATGCCTTACGCAAAAACCCCAATGTCATAGCGTACGAGGCAGACGAGCCGCTCGTCAACCGTGACGAGCCGGATGATCTCTTCTACAACTTGCAGTACAACCTACCCCTCATCAATATAGAACCCGTATGGGAGTCCCTACCCCTAGCGGTTGACTATGGAGGTCGCGAGGTAGTAGTCGCCATACTAGACGATGGTTTTCAGATCGACCACCCTGATCTAGCAGAAAACATCTATACCAATACTCGAGAAATTCCCGGCAACGGCATCGACGACGATAGCAATGGTATCATAGATGACTACCAAGGCTGGAATCAAAATAGAGGAGATGGTCAACATGCCGTCAAGACGCATGGCACAGCAGTAGCCGGCATCATAGGAGCACGCGGTAACAATGGCGAGGGCATCGCGGGTGTGAGCTGGAATGTCAAAATGTTACCCATCAGCGGTATAGATTTTAAAGGAGACATCATAGGTGCTCTAGCAAACATAGCCGACCTCCGTCGTGCCTGGAACGAAAGCAATGGCCAGGAAGGTGCCTATATCGTCGTTACGTCTTACAGCGGAGGTATACCAAGTGCCTTCCCTGATGGTATAGGCAACGGACTGTGGTGTCGACTCTACGATGACCTAGGCGAACTCGGTGTCCTAAGTGTGGGTGCCACCGTCAACAATGATACAGACATCGAAGTATCTGGCGACATGCCCAGCCTATGCACCAGTCCCTACCTTATCGTCACGACCAACATCGACCAAAACGCTGTCAAGGTACGGAATGCAGGATTTAGCAATATCAGCGTAGACCTCGGTGCACCTGGTAGTGACATCATTACGACCAATGTGGGCGACGAGTACAGCCCATTCACGGGTACGAGTGCGGCTACGCCACATGTAGCAGGTGTTGCGGTACAGCTATTTTGTACACCCTGCCCCACCTTTTACGAGACTATTATCAATGATCCGCCGACATCAGTGCTTGATGTGAGAAGTGCTATACTTAATACAGTCGTGCCAGAGTCCTCACTTACTAATATTACTACGACCGGTGGAAGGCTAGACGCAGGTGCCGCTCTAGAGGCGATGAAAACATCCATATGTGGTGGCTCTCGTGGTGATCTCAGCATAGAGCTGAGGGCGATCGCCTATGACAGCGACGTATTGACACTGGCTTACGAGACGCCTAACAATGAGGACTACACCTATATGGTCAGCAATATCGCTGGTCAGGTCATGGCTACAGGAGACGTGCAGGTACCCTTCTTCGGTGATAAAATACTGTCGCTAGAAGTAGGAGAATTGCCTACTGGCGTCTATGTCGTATCACTTGTAGGTATCGATGAGGTGAGCTCTACGACCTTCTTTGCACCAGGCTTTTAATAAAAAGTGCTAGAAGTATTGGTGCAATAAAAGAATACCCATACTTTTGCACTCCGTTTGGAAAAAGCTGGACAAGCGGATGAAGAGGCCTCGTAGCTCAACTGGATAGAGTACTTGACTACGAATCAAGCGGTTGAAGGTTCGAATCCTTCCGAGGTCACATACATTAATTTGCCACTACAGTGGTCGCTGACACTTTCTAGCTTTGTCAGCAGTTGCTAAAAAATTGGACGTCATGTCAAGAATTTGTCAGTTATCAGGAAAAAGACCTATCTCAGGTAATAATGTATCTCACTCTAATCGTAAGACTAGAAGAAGATTCCTTCCTAACCTACAGAAGAAACGTTTCTACATACCTGAGACAGATCAGTGGGTGCAGATAAAAGTAAGTAGTCATGCACTACGTACTATCAACAAACTTGGTGTCTACGAGTATATCAAGAAATTAGAAAGCAAAGGCGTTGACACTGGCGTGAAGCTCGCGAAGTAAGTCAGTATACCACCTTTAAAAAGTAAAGATCATGGCAAAGAAGTCAAAAGGCAATAGGCAACAGATCATACTTGAGTGTACAGAGCACAAAGCTACTGGTATGCCAGGTACGAGTCGATATGTCTCGCAGAAGAACAAGAAGAATACACCAGATAGGTTAGAACTTAAGAAGTACAACCCTGTCTTGAAGAAGTATACTGTCCACAAAGAAATTAAGTAATAATGGCTAAAGTATCCAAAAACTCCCGTGTAGGTAAAAGAGCAGCAAACGCTGGTAGCGGTCGTGATTTCGTAAAGGTGATTAAATCAATCAAAGATCCGGAATCAGGTAAGTACACTTACAAGGAGGTGATCATACACAAAGACAACGTCAAGGAGTTTTTTGCAGACAAAAAGTAGTCGCTCTCCTTTTCTAGACGTAACAGATTTACAAGGGTTTTCCATCGAGAGAGGGAAAGCCCTTTAGTCGTTTAAACAGCCATAGATCCCACTATTATTATTGTGACTTAAAGAACACCATCCGATGAGTTTATTCAAAAAATTCTTCACCAAGGAGAAGCAAGAGGACCTAGACAAGGGGCTCGAAAAAACTAAGTCTGGCTTCTTCTCCAAGATATCTAAGGCCGTTGCCGGTAAGTCGACCATAGACGAATCCTTCTTGGACGAGCTAGAGCAAATCCTAATCTCTAGCGATGTAGGACTAGAGACTACCGTCAAGATCATCGATAGACTAGAAGCCAAGGTCTCAGAGGTCAAGTATATCAATACGGGTGACCTTAATACTATACTCAAGGATGTAGTCTCCACTATCCTATCGGAAAATAATACCGAGGACATTGAGGACTTTGTATTTCCAGATGACAAGCCACATGTGGTACTCGTCGTAGGGGTCAATGGTGTAGGCAAGACGACCACAATAGGTAAGATAGCGCATCAGTATCGCAAGCGTGGCAAAAGCGTGGTACTTGGTGCTGGAGATACGTTCAGAGCCGCAGCCGTAGGTCAGCTAGAGATATGGTCCAAGCGTGCAGACACGTACTTCTATAGCAAAGGCATGCATACCGACCCTGCCTCAGTAGCTTATGAGACCGTACAGTTTGCTCAAAATATGAGCCTAGACTGTGCTATTATCGATACGGCAGGTCGCCTACATACCAAGACTCACCTGATGAAGGAGTTGACCAAGATCAGGAAGTCGATAGAAAAAAAATATCCAGGAGCACCCCACGAAACCCTCCTCGTCCTAGATGCGACAACTGGCCAAAACGCCATAGAACAGGCAAGACGTTTTAGCGAAGCGACCGACGTATCTGCCATCGCCCTGACTAAGCTAGACGGCAGTGCCAAAGGTGGCGTCGTACTCGGCATCAGCGACCAGTTTAAGATCCCTATCAAGTACATCGGTGTAGGTGAGGGCATGGATCAACTGCAGGTCTTCAACAAAAAAGCCTTTATCGAGTCGCTATTTAAGTAAGGGTTTACCCTAGTAGGCACGGTATGTATTCTAAGACTACATTTGTATAAGCACACGACCAACGCCTTATATATTATGAAAAAGCGAATCATCATCACGCAGTGCAGCATAGCGCTACTGACGCTATCACTCTATAGTGCGACTAGTCTCACGGCACAGACTAAGGAGGCAGTTATCCTGTACAACTCGGTGCCCGTAGAGGTAGAGATGGATGGTACAGGTGATATCAAACGCTTTAAAAAAGATAAACCCAAGCACCTAGAAGGCTATACGATAGACACTAGGCAGCGTATGGATAACGAAATCAGAGACGTAAGTCCTGCCACTAATACTACGACGGACCTCCTCAACGAGGGGCCTGTCGCTATCGTATTTGATGCAGGGAGTGTAGATAGTCCTACCATGCGGGGTCTAGACTTACTCAATGGTGTTGCTGCTAAACTAAGATCCAAGACGGGCCTCACGGCAGTACTACGAGCACCACAATCGGATGATCCGGAAATGATCAAGCGCCACAATGGGCAGCTCGCTAGCTGTAAAAACTTTCTGATCTCCCAAGGCATAGCTAGTAGTCGGATTACCACTACCCTCAGCGATAGTGCAAGCAATAAGGACGAGGTCGTCATCACATTCGAATAAATACCACCATGAGAGCTATTAATACCAACGAAGAATACACGATCGCAAAGGCAGAGCTTAAGGAGTTATTCAACGCCGATACTTGTAATACGGATAGCAAGTCCGCTCACGAGTTGATGCGAGCCCTCGACACCTGGGAGGCTAAGTGCATTAAGCGAAGCTGTACAGAGGAAAATCAGCCACACTAGAGCTAGCACCACTTCTTATTATTCCGTGAGGGTCCTAAGTCTGGTAATACTGAATATGAGGAGAGGCACCTCACGAGAACAGTTGGCGTATATAACTGGAGCTAGAGAATACCTGGTTGGCAATGGCGTTCATTAGCTTGATAAAAAACTCTATATAGAACTGTAGGTGTGCAATCTCTTGCCGATGAGTAATACCATTTCT
>CAYMFD010000002.1:27650-122312 GCA_964389475.1 uncultured Saprospiraceae bacterium | reverse complement strand
TTTTCTCACCCACACATTTCGATACCGTACTAGGTTGCCGTGGTCTTGTAATCTCAGCGGCATCTCTGCAGTATGCGGGAAGTAAGACGACTTGCCGATATACGCTGTGGGTCCCTCTAGTTCGGTGTGATGCTGGATGATAACGCCATTATGCAAGACCGTAACGTAGGCTGGTGTTTCCAACTTGTCACCATCAAATCGAGGCGCCTTAAATATGATATCATAAGCCTGCCATTCGCCGGGTGGGCGGGAGGCATTAACGAGGGGTGGCGTCTGCTTGTATACGGCACCGGCCTGACCATTAGCGTAGGTCTTATTCTTATAGTTGTTGAGCACCTGCACCTCGTATAGCCCCATGAGAAACACCCCGCTGTTGCTGTATTGCTGACCTTCTTTACCGAGATCTACTGGTGCCAGCCACTCGATATGTAACTGCATGTCACCAAACGATTGTCGAGTCTCTATGGCGCCGGTACCCGGTGCTACGACGAACTGGCCCGCCTCTACGGTCCAGTCTGCCTCAGTGTGCATGTAAGCAGCATCTAGTGACTGCACATCGGCTTGCATCTCTGACACAGTACCTTTTTCGCTGGTATGCTGCGGCTTTCGCCATTGATCCAAGTCACTGCCATCAAAAAGTACGATCGCATCGGATGGCGGTCGATTATCTACACCAGGCGTTACTACTCGTGGCTGCGGCTCCCATACCTCTGTGGCAGTAGGGTCAGTGATCTGCTGTGCCTTACATGACAGTGATGTCACTACTAAAATCAGCAGGCAAGTATACTTCCTCAACATATGATGCTATTTGCTCTTGTAATCGATACTACAGCCCTAAGATACGCCTATTCAACGCCTCATCAGGCTCAGTACCCGCAAAGTCATCAAAGCGCTTGTCACTGACCTCGATGATGTGGTCTGCTATGAATGGTGCTCCCTCTCTAGCGCCTTGCTCAGGTGACTTGATACAGCACTCCCACTCTAGCACGGCCCAACCATCATAACCATACTCAGTCAGCTTGGTAAAAATCCGCTTAAAGTCTACCTGTCCATCTCCTAGTGAGCGGAATCGACCAGGGCGATCGGCCCAGTCTTGATAACCGCCATACACACCGCTACGACCGCTGGGGTTAAACTCTGCGTCCTTAACATGAAACATCTTGATGTGCTCATGGTAGTGATCGATGTAGCTGATGTAGTCGAGTTGCTGTAAGACGAAGTGGCTCGGGTCGTATAGTAGGTTGACTCGCTTGTGATTGCCCGTTGCAGCTAGGAACCGCTCGAAAGTCACCCCGTCGTGAAGGTCCTCCCCTGCATGTACCTCATAACAGATATCGACGCCTTGGTCATCAAAGTGATTGAGTATCGGCAACCAACGATCCGCCAGCTCTTTAAAGCCCACCTCCTCTAGACCTGCTGGTCGCTGCGGCCATGGGTAGACAGTATGCCATAGCAAGGCACCACTAAATGTCGCATGTACATCTATACCAAGATGACGACTTGCGATGGCGGCTTTCTTGACCGTCTCTATGGCCCATGCTGTCCGTTCCTTGGGCTTACCGCGCAATTCCTCAGGCGCAAAGCTGTCGAACATGGCATCAAAAGCGGGGTGGACGGCAACAAGCTGGCCCTGCAAGTGGGTGCTCAACTCTGTGATCTCAAGGCCATAGGATTGTACTTTGCCCTTTAGCTCGTCACAGTAACCCTTACTCTCTGCTGCGAGGTCTAGATCGATAAAGGCAGGCTCCCACGTAGGTATCTGTATACCCTTATAGCCGAGGTCTGATGCCCACTGGCATATACCGTCGAGTGTATCGAATGGCGGCTTGCTATCTGCAAACTGTGCTAAAAAAATAGCCGGTCCCTGGATCATAGTATGAATGTCTTGTTATTGTGAAAATAATAAAAGTATTTGGTCACGGTAACCGAACTAGTCGACAATCAGTAAGCTTGTATCTAGCAAATACAAAAAGCAAAAATGTATATTTGAATTTACATTTTTACTTTTTGTAAATCATAAAGACATATTGTTCTATATGGTCACAGTAAGCCTATCATCCACATAGGTAGTATTCCATCAGCGCCATGAATGATACCATCCTTGATCAGCACAGGATTGGGCATATCTAGTAGTTGCTTAAAGGTCTTGTTGGGTCCACCAATCTCGACACTGTATGTTTGATCGACCAGCAGGTCACCCTTAGCGGGAATACTGACCTCCATGTGCCTAGATAGTGCATTGGTGACAAAGGTCTCCCTTATCGTACCCACATTAGGCTTAGCCTCAAGCGCATAGAGCAAATTAGTATTGTCTAGTAAGATCTTATCGGGCTTGGTCGTAGCAGCGTCGGACTTACGACCTGACTTAAGGGTTGTGATGACGTCTGCACTATCTAGATAATCCAAATACGATAGTATGCTCACCCTACTGATGCCCAGGTCTCGAGATAGCTTGGAGATATTGGGTGTAAAGGGTGTAATGCGAGCGATTACTACAAGGAGCCGCTTGACCATCCTTGCCGTCTCGTAGTCGATACGATATACACTAGGCAAGTCAACGTCTATTACTTGGTGTAGCACCGCTAGCAGCCGCTCACTGTACTTGCGTCCTGCCTCCTTATGATAAGGATAGTAACCCTTACGCAGGTAGGTAGAGAGGTGCTTGCCTAGGTCATACTTATCATAGTAGTCATCCATAATACTGGCATGCTCTGATAGCATATCACTCATTGCGATAGCGGGTATATCGATATCGTGACTGTAGCGGAGATACTCCCTAAAGGACAGGCCATCCATCCTATAGCTATCAGCTCGCCTACTCAGGTCGGCCTCACCAGACAAGATGTCTAGCGCAGATGAGCTGGTCGCTAGTATGTGCAAGTCTGGGTAGTGGTCGTAGATGTACTTTAACTCTCTAGACCACGTAGGATAGCGATGTACCTCATCTAGAATAATGGTCCTATACCCCACCACATAGAGATACTCAATGGTGTCACTTATCGTGTGGGTAAGAAAGTGCATATGCTCTAGAGAGAGAAAAATAGCACGATCAGGAGTGGAGGCTTCTTTGACGTATTGCAGCAAAAGCGTGGTCTTACCTACCCCTCTAAAACCTCGTAAAAGCACCAGCCTAGCATCAAAATTTATGGTGTGATACAGGTCACGCCTAAACGCTAGTGACGTATTGTCTATCAGGCGTTTACTCAACTTTTCGAAGGTGGCAATAACTGTAGTATCCATGATCAATTTTGACCAAAGGTACGGAGAAACACAAAAGTCAAAAGTGTAAATTCAAATTTACACTTTTGACTTTTGTACACTAGAATATACAATCTGGAAATACGTTAGTATTGAGGCCAATCTACCCATACGCTACCCTGCTCACTAGAGGCTACTACAGTATCTATGAACTGCATGCCCTCGACACCTTGGTCGATCTGTGGAAAGTCATAGTCTGCCATGGGCTTTCTGGCACCAGCGAGGTCATCTTGCACAGCTGTAGCGAACTCCCGATAAAGATTGGCGAAAGCCTCTAAGAAGCCTTCTGGGTGACCGGCTGGTATACGCGATGCCTGCTGGGCGGCCTGCGATAACTCACCGACTCCAGTACGCTTTACAGTGAGGTGACCCTCGACCGACCTAACTAGTAGGGTATTGGGCTCCATCTGTGACCATTCGATAGATTTATGTTCGCCGTAGACGCGGAGCTTGAGGTTGTTCTCCTCGCCAGCGGCTATCTGTGTGGCGAGCAATACTCCCCTAGCGCCATTATCGTAGCGGAGGAGCATGGCGCCGTCATCATCTAGGCGTCGACCTGGCACAAAGGTGTGGAGGTCAGCACATAGCTGTACGATCTTAAGGCCCGTAACATAGGCGGCTAGATTCTCAGCATGTGTACCTATGTCACCCATGGCACCCGCCTTGCCCGACTTGCTGGGGTCTGTCCGCCAGGAAGCTTGCTTCTGACCAGACTCCTCGACGTTAGTCGCCAGCCACCCTTGTGGATACTCGACCATGACACGACGTACTGCGCCTAGTTCGCCTGAGGCAATCATGGCCCGGGCTTCTTTCACCATCGGGTAGCCGGTGTAATTATGGGTGAGGCCAAAAATACATTGTTGCTTTTCGATCAAGCCTCGTAACTCCAAAGCCTGGTCCGTACTAAAGGTCACAGGCTTGTCGCACATCACATGAAAACCATGCTCGATAGCCATCTTGGCAGGCTCAAAGTGAACATGGTTAGGCGTGACGATAGATACAGCATGGATCCGCTGATCTGCCGGTAAGGCGGCCTCTGCCTCGATCATCGTGCGGTAGTCCGGGTAGACCCTAGCTGGATCTAGACCTAGCGACTCACCAGACTGTCGGGATCGGTCCGCATTACTACTAAAGGCCCCTGCAACAAGGTCTATCATGCCATCAAGTCGCATCGCCATACGATGTACATCACCTATAAAGGCGCCGATACCACCGCCTATCATACCTATTCTTATCTTTTGCATACTTGTTTTATTGCTATAATCTGATCATACGTCAGTGGTAACCCGCTCATTCTTAAAGGCCAGTACAAACAAAAGCGCTACCGCTCCAGCGATCATGGCTGGTGTCGTCCAGATAGATTGCCAGTCATATTGCTTATCGGCAATGAAATTAGCATCATAGATATAGCCAGCTAGCCTAAAGCCGATCAGCATACCTACCCCGTAAGTAGCCAGTGTAATCAGCCCTTGGGCAGCACTACGGATCTTTTCTCCTGCCTTGTAGTCCGTGTATATCTGGCCTGAGACGAAGAAGAAGTCATAACATATACCGTGCAATACGATACCCATAATCAACATCCAGGTAGACGATCCTGCATCACCATAAGCGAAAAGCAGATACCTCAAAACCCACGCTAGCATTCCGAACAAGAGGGTATACTTCATACCAAAACGCTTGAGGAAGACAGGTATGACCAGCATAAATAAGACCTCTGAAACCTGGCCCAATGTCATCACGCCAGCGGCATTATCCATCCCTACCTGATTGAGAAATACATTGGCATTTTGATAATAGAAGGCAAGTGGAATACAGATCAGTACCGAACTGATAAAGAATACCAGGTAGTTACGATCCTTGAGAAGGCCCAGCGCATCTAAGCCTAGGATCTGCGACAGAGATGCTTTCTCTCCCTTGCTCTCAGGTGGCGTATCGGGCAGCGTAAAACTAAAAAGCCCAAGTATCGCCGAAGCTCCAGCCGCTAGGTAGAAGGTGTTTTGCAGCAGCTCCTTAGCTTCCCACAGAAACACAAAACCTATCAGTAAGCCTGCGGCTATCCAGCCCACGGTACCCCACAGTCTGATCGGTGCAAAATCCTTAGCGGGATCCGTCATCTGCCTAAAAGCAACGGCATTGACCAAGGCAAGCGTCGGCATATACATCAGCATATAGAGCAGGATGTACGGATAAAACTCCGCAAATGTCATACTCGTCGCGGCCAGGTACATAAATACTGCCCCGGCCATATGGAGGACACCAAGTATCTTTTGGGCTGAAAAAAAACGGTCAGCTATCAAGCCTATAATAAAAGGTGCAATGATGGCTCCTAGAGACTGGGTCTCAAATGCCTTACCTATCTGGCTACCATCTGCACCTAGGTTATCTCCCAAATAAGTACCCATCGTCACAAACCATGCAGACCATATGAAAAACTGCAAAAACATCATCAAGGAGAGCTTGACCTTCATCGTATTATCCATACTTATATTGCTTTTGCGGCCTTGGCCATTAGATCCCTAGTCATCATGATGCCTTTCTTTTCATCTACGCCACCCTCATACTCAATGCCTATGTAGCCATTGTAGCCGACATCCTTTAGCATCTTCATCATCGCAAAGTAGTCTACCTCGTCTTGCTCCCCCTTGTCATTAAATACATATGACTTAGCAGATACGGCTTTGGCGTAAGGCATCATGGCCTTGACACCGGCTACCTTGTCAGGATACATGTTAATACATGGGGCCTCCCATCGTGCACCACCCTCTCGCTCGATACAGAAGTTACCAAAGTCAGGCAGCGTGCCTACGTTATCCATATCTACAGCGGCCATTACGCCTACTAGCCAGGCAGGATCAGAAGATTGTCCCCCATGGTTCTCGACGAGGACATTGATCTGCTTGAGGGCCGCATAAACTCCCAGCGCCTTGAGGCTAGCAACTGACGCATCGTGCATCTGCTTCGCTGAGCCATCGCCGAAGAGGTTGACCCGAATACTATGACAGCCCATCGTCTTAGCAGCGTCGATCCACTTCTTATGTTGGTCCACGCCATCTAGTCGAGCCATCTCGTCCTGTACGGCAAGATCCCCCTGTCCATCGATCATGATGAGCAAATTTTTCACATCGGCTGCCTCCGCTCTCGCTTTAAGATCTTCCGCTAGTGCGGCAACTGCCTTGACAGGATCATCAGCATCTTTGTACATATCTTCATACAGACCAGCCACATACTCCACGGCATCTATGCCCATTGCTTTAGCATCAGCGGCAAAGTTCATAGGGTCTAGGTCACCCGCTGCATAGGTCTTGTTGAGGGACCACTGCGCTAGCGATAGGTCATAAAATGGCTCAGTCGCCACATCGGCAACGGCTTGCTTAGCACTAGCGACAGGTTCTTTACAGCCGCTACCCATGAGAGATAGCACCATTAAAAACAGACTCAACCTCAAAAGGGAAAACCTGCATACACTCATAATCAAATCTCTCATCTTACTCATATTTACGTTTTACAGTGAAGACCTATGGGATAAGTCCTCCTGCTCAGCATCTATATCAAGCAGAAGGCTCCTAAAGCACAGATCACAATTTAATCAACTCAGACTATCTCTTAAAACAGCTCTAAAAGTAAGCAACTACAGCCGAGGACCGAATTATTGGGCTGCTAATTGCCCTTACTAGCCATCACAATTACTTAAAGCCGTGAACCTACCCTATGTAAGATCGTTTTATACCTTTACTGTGCGGAGCGAGTGCCCTGCGACATCTAGAGTACAAGATTGAGACATGAAGTCAGTATTAGATCAAGTCAGGGTAGTTATCTATCGATATCACGAGAAAGGCCTCGAAGTTTTTTTGATAGAGCCAGAACTAGAAAATGCTCCAGAAGTCTGGTCTCTACCAGCTGGATCTGTAAATGCAGTGGACTATCAAAGCCTCAATGTGGACCTCTCGCTTGAAAATACGGATGGCTATAGCACCTATGCGATCGAGGCGGACTGGCACGATATACCATCTATCCGTGGCATCATCAAGAGCGACGTTAAGCGCCTCAAGAACAAGATCAAGGAGGTCTCAGAGAAAGGTACTTTCGTATCCGTTAAGGATGCCCTCAAGCGAGTAATGCCCGACGAGTATGCAGCCCTCAAAGAGCTAAAGGATGTCCTCAAAGAGAGAAATCTCTTGACGAATCTCTAGCACAGAAAAACGGCGCGACTCGGGGATCGTATAGATTCCTATCATATCTGTATCACATTAATTCTCTCCAGTGTCCAACATTGGTTATGCTCAACTACATTTGTGGGAGCATAAACTAAGGACATGTTACAGAACGACCTATTCTTAAGAACGATCAATGGCGAGAGTGTAGAACGACCACCAGTATGGCTAATGCGACAGGCGGGGAGGATTTTACCACAGTATCGAGCTCTCAGGGCCAGTGTTTCGGGCTTCATAGAACTGGTAACGACGCCAGATCTGGTCGCTGAAGTAACGATACAGCCGATCGATGAGTTGGGGATGGACGCTGCGATCATCTTTAGCGATATACTTGTTATACCCGAGTGTATGGGTCTACCCTACACGATGGTAGAGAAGGTCGGTCCGAGATTTCCAGAAGTCATAGAGTCAAGTAACGACATCGATCGCTTGATCAGTGGTGCAGACGCTGCTGACCACCTAGATTATGTATACGAGGGTCTGCGAAAGACCAAGGCTCAACTAGCAGGTCGTGTGCCGCTCATCGGGTTTGCCGGAGCACCGTGGACACTCTTCGCCTACATGGTAGAGGGCGGTGGCAGCAAGACCTTTAGCAAGGCCAAGCGAATGCTGTATCGCTACCCTAGGGAGTCTCATCAGCTAATGACCAAAATCACAGAGACGATCATCGCCTTCCTACACCGCAAGATCGACGCTGGAGCTGACGCCTTACAGATTTTCGATAGCTGGGCTGGAATGCTGGATGACAGGATATATCAGGAGTTTTGTATACCATACATCAAGCAGATCAATGACGCCGTACAGCCCCGTGTACCGACTATCATCTTTAGTAAGGGGGCATGGTTTAGCCTAGAGAAGATTGCTGCGATAGGCAGTAACGCCATCGGTATCGACTGGAATACCGAGCCGTCCGTGGCACGGGCCAAAATAGGCAGCAACCGCGTACTACAAGGCAACCTCGACCCCTGCGTACTCTATAGTCAGGAAGAAGATGTCGCCAAGCATGCACATCGAGTCATCGAGCAGTTTGGTCGTAACCACATCTTTAATCTAGGTCATGGTGTCTACCCTGACACACCGCTAGATAACGTGAGAGTGCTGGTTGATACTGTTAAGGGGTATAGGTATTGATCAGAGTTCGGCAACTTAACTAGCCTGAACTTACAGCTAGTATCATAGGGCATTTGTTTTAACACACAAATATCCAGATTCTTTGATCAGTCGCACTTTTTAGAGGTATTATATTTTCGTAGTAAAGTGATATTAGGTTATCACACCGGTAAAAATCTATATAGATGTGCTATACTTAGCTTTTAGTACATCGTTAGTATAGTCAAGTAAAATCCGATGATATGCTAAACGTCCTACGCCTCTCAGCAATCACATTGTTAACACTCTCGCTAGCAACTACCGTCCATGGTCAAGAAGAAAAAACTTCTAGTTCTTCTCGTATGACGCTATCAGCAGATGTAGGACGCCATTATCAACGCATATCGCCAGTCAT
This sequence comes from uncultured Saprospiraceae bacterium, assembly GCA_964389475.1. GTDB lineage: Bacteria > Bacteroidota > Bacteroidia > Chitinophagales > Saprospiraceae > CAYMFD01. The sequence goes on along the minus strand of CAYMFD010000002.1, from coordinate 113,339 downwards.
CGATGAGCTAAATATTCTAGAGAGTCCCTTTCCAGATCTCGCTCAGTCCTATATGCTGGGAGTTAGTATCGCTAAAACGGACAACCACCTGATCCAAAGATTGAGTGCGGGTCTAACAGAGCTGTCAATAATCCTACAGATACCTAGGAATGATTTTCTACTCACAGCAAGCAGCACCTCTCAACAATACGCCTACCTATCCTACGCCGTAGGTAAGTCCAAGCGCTTTGGTGCTAGTAAGCTGGGCTACGAGATTACGGCTGGTCTCTCAGCATTTCTACTGGTTGATGAGGATGCGCCATCGCCAGAAAACTGGCCATCGGGAAATTATCAAGGCAGGGACGATGCCGTAATCAATTTTCAGGATGCTAGGCTAGAAGAAACTCCCGCCTCGAGGTTTAATGCCCAAATCCAAGCAGCCCTGACCTACCCAATTATGGATCAGCTAGACATTTCGATCTGGTCAACAGGTATGGCGTGGCTCAATCGTGAGTATCGTACTACTGAGATGAACGCTATCGTTTCTACCATTGACGGCACTCAGTCTCGATTCGTAAAGCTTACTAGCTATATGCCCGCCATTGCATGGGGACTGCGGGTGAGTGTAAATATATAGATGACGTAATAGCAAAACTAGCAGATGGCTAGAAGGCTCATACCCCACCAATCTTTCAAAAAAAGAGTAATTCTCAGGCGGTACTTGTCCCCCTTGACCTATCCAGTCTCGTCCTATTGATGAAAAGCGATTTTGCTATCATCAACAACGACGATCATACTACCCAAATCATACCCGATGACTTTAGCCAGTTCGGAGCGGGATACATGTACTTCATCACCGATGCAATTCAGGCCGAGGTGCTATACACTCGGTTTTACAGTGTCATCCATGGCAGATCAGCTAATACATATAGCCTGGGTATACGGTATTATGGGTGATAGATCGCTGTACCCACTACTGCATAGCACTCTTTACTGGCCAAATGTGTCCTCTTGAGTACTAATTTGGCCAATAGAGACATCTTCGTTGGCCAAATGTGCTATTTTTACTGTAGTTTTGGCCTATAGAGCTAAAACATCGTAAATGGGATTAGTAGGACGTAAGCGAGAAATCAAGGAACTTAGGCGCATTTATCAAAGTTCTTCGTCAGAGTTTGTAGCTCTTAATGGTAGACGAAGAATAGGAAAAACTTTTCTCGTCCGTGAGTTCTTTGACTACACCTTTACCTTTGAGTTATCAGGACTAGCCAATGGAAATACCAAGCAACAGCTACTTCACTTTCATCAGACCTTTGACCAGCAATCACCAGAGATCTTTGATGGCCCTCCCAGCAACTGGCTGGAGGCTTTTGCACGCCTACGCCTCCATGTTAGTAATTCGCAGCTAAAGCGAAAAGTGATATTTCTCGACGAAATGCCCTGGATGGATACTGGCAGGTCGGACTTCATTACAGCTTTAGAGAGCTTCTGGAATAGTTTTGCATCTGGTCGTAAAGACGTGGTACTTATCGCTACAGGGTCTTCTTCTTCATGGATCAAAAACAAACTAATAAATAACACCAAAGGCCTCCATAACCGTATCACGTCGTACATACACTTACAGGCCTTCACGTTGAGGGAGACCGAAAGCTACCTAAACGAAAAAGGTTGCCTACTCTCTAGATATCAGATCACACAACTCTACATGATCCTGGGCGGTATCCCCTACTACCTCAACTATGTCACCAAGGGAAAAAGTGTGCCTCAGATTGTAGATCAACTCTTCTTTGATAAAAGCGCAATACTGCGGTTAGAGTACAAGAATCTCTATAAGGCTCTATTTAGAAATCATGAAAAGCATGAGCAAATCGTAGAAGCCTTATCGAGCAAGACAAAGGGAATGACTCGCAGTGAGATCATAAAAGCCACTCAATTACCTTCTGGGGGTAGCCTTAGTCGCACTCTTGAAGAGTTGGAAGATAACGGATTTATAGCATCATACCTTCCTATAGTAAAAAAGTCTAAAGATACACTCTATAGGTTGACAGACTACTACAGTGCCTTCTACCTCAAATGGATAGCCAAAGGCACATACAGAGGAAGTGGCACTTGGAGTTCTTTGATCGATCACCCCAAACATAGAGCTTGGCTAGGGTATACTTTTGAGCAAGTATGCATTCATCATCTCGATCATCTAAAGAAAGGTCTCGGAATATCTGGAATGCACAGTACTGCTGCAACCTGGCGCAATGACAAAGCGCAGATCGATCTACTGCTTGATAGACGAGACGACATCTTGCAAATTTTCGAAATGAAGTTTTCGATCAATAAATACACCGTCACACTGGCAGACAATAAGAGTATAAGGAATAAGGTGGCCGTTTTACAAAATGAGCTATCTACCAACAAACGTGTTAATGTGGCACTCGTTACCACCTTTGGTATAACGCCTGGTCCACATAATGACATCATCTCTCAAAGCCTCACCTTGGAAGACCTATTCGCCTCTCTATAGGAAGCCTCACTGGCCAAATGTGGTCGGAATAGCACACATTTGGCCAATAGAGGTATCTTTAATGGCCAAACATAGTGCTTGATGCACATTTTTGGCCATTGAAGCAACATTGCAAGCATGTGAGGTGACAAGAATTAGTGGGCTACTTGACAAAACGTACAAAAATGACCTCTGCAAGTCAGGATCATAAAATACCCTACAGACAATTTTGGCAGCCGACCTGTCCCCCTTGACCTATCCAGTCTCGTCATGTTGATGAAAAGCGATTTTTCAATCATCAATCATAACGAACATGCTACCTAATCTCTACATCCTTATTGCGAGTGCATTTATACCTCTACTAATAGGCTATATCTGGTATCACCCTAGACTCTTCGGCGGTGAACGCTGGGCAAGAGCAAGTGGTCAAAGTATCGGTGTCGTTAACCAAGGTGTGAAACCCTGGAAGATGGCATTCACCGTAGTGCTTAACCTCTTGGTTGCTTTCGGACTATACAATGTAGTGCTGCATCAAGCTCATATCATAGGGATGACTGGAGGAGATCTGGAGGCTATAAAAACTGGTGTAACGGCTGAGTTTATGCACGCTTATGGACATACACACCAGCACTTCGGTCACGGCGTACTGCATGGCCTCGCACCCACCCTAGTCTGCTTCTTTGTCCCGTTGCTCGGGTACACGGTAATCTTTGAGTCCAAGCCGATAGAGTACTTCCTTATCCGACTCGGCTACTGGGCCATCAACCTCTCACTCATGGGAGGGCTCATCAGTGCTTGCGGAGGCGTGACAATCCTGTAATTAAGAAAATTCAATATCTTTTAACCATCAAAACATTAGAATCGTGAAAGACTACATGATGATTTTCGTAGGACCAACCTACACCGAAATGGGCTTATCCCCCGAAGAAATGCAACAACGAATGGGCAAGTGGCACCTATGGAGCCAAAGCATGGAAGAGCGAGGTGTCGCTATTAAGGGTGGCGAGGCCCTCCACGACCAAGTGACCCGTATCAGTGGTCCCGACAGAGTAATAGGTGACGGCCCTTTTGTCGAGAGCAAAGAGCTGATCGGCGGCTACTACATCATGTCTGCTCCTGATAGAGAGACCGTGATCAAGGAAGCCAAGGATCACTTCCCAGACTATGACCTTGGCAGCTCCGTAGAGATCAGAGAGGTTATGGTATTTGACCAATAAATAGATGCCGCACGAACAGCTAGTAGACCATCTTTTCAGACATCAATATGGAAAGATGGTCTCTATTCTTACCCGAGCCTTTGGACTACAACACGTGCACACTATCGAGGATGCTGTGCAAGATACTTTTGCCAAGGCTGTCCTACTATGGAGGGACCAGTTACCGGATAACCCGGAAGGATGGCTCGTGCGAGCATGTAAAAATCGAATGATCGACCTCCTGCGTCAGATACAAGCCAGTGACAATCGATTGTACAAGATCTCTGGTCCGACATCTATTGCCATAGACGCTGCCTTTAGCCCAGACGAGGTGGCAGATAGTCAGCTGGCCATGATATTCACAGCATGTCACCCTTCGCTAGCGATGGAGGACCAAGTAGCATTTGCCCTCAAGACGATCTCTGGATTTAGTGAAAAAGAAATCGCTGCAGCTCTACTGACCAAGAGAGAGACCATCAAGAAAAGACTGCAACGTGCCCGCACGCGGATATCCCGCGAGGACATCGCACTGATCATACCAACTGGCAATGAACTCAGTACTAGGCTCGACATAGTCCTGAAAGTCATCTACTACATCTACAATGAAGGCTACCACAGTACCCAGACAGCGTCACTAGTACGCGATGACCTCTGTGGTGAGGCACTGCGTTTGTGCAAAATGATCATCGATACGAACAGGCAGATTGATCCAGCCACTTACGCTTTGATGGCGCTTATGTGTTTTCATACAGCTAGACTAGCTGGCAGATTTGCTACGGATGGCAGTGTTATCAGCCTAGCAGATCAAGATCGTAGTCTGTGGGACGACCGGCTCATACGTATGGGGCACCACTATATGTCTACAGCAGTGGATGGTGGTGAGCTCACTAGCTATCACTATCAAGCAGCCATATCTGCAGAACACTGCAAGGCTGCCACGTATCAGGAGACTCGGTGGCCTACCATCCTACACTACTATCAAAAGCTAGCCACGCTACAACCCTCTGACTTACTACAACTTAACATAGCCATCGTACACCTCGAGGCCGGCAATCACGACATCTGCAAATCACTACTCGATAACATCTCGCCTACGGCATTAGGCAATCGAGGGTACCTCTGGCACGCCACGAAGGCTAAGTACTACGCCAAAACGGGGAACCAAAATGCTGCTAACCAAGAGCTCCAAATCGCCATCACAGGCACTACTAATCTATCTGAGCAAGAGTACTTCATCAAAAAACTAGCATCCCTTCAAGCACATCTCTAATTGCTTTAACAGCAAAGTCGACCAGTACAAAGACCTTATCAGTATTTAGGGCGGCATCAATCGCACGCTTAATAGAAAGCTCTTCCCAAAACTAATAACCCCCTTGTCAGCATTGTAGCGACAAGGGGGTTTTCTATTTTATGATGGGCTAATCGACTACCTCGTAAAGAGCAGCTCTCTGTACTTAGTCAATGGCCACATCTCGTCGTCGATCATCATCTCTAGGGCATCGCAGTGCTCTCTGATCTCGTCGAACATCGGCTTGACTTTGTCACAATACGCCTTGGCCATCTTAGCGGGGTCAGTGATCTTATTAGCCTTGGACCGGGCTACTCGCATATCCTCTACCTTGGTATGAATGCCGGCAATGTGAGCTGAGATCGTCTCTAGTAACTCTATCACCGTACTCGCCTGCTTCTTATAACTGGCACCGAATATCTCCTTCTGACCTCTGATGTTTTCGATCAGGAGGTTTTGGTAGCGGATAGCTGTCGGGATGATGTGATTTTGAGCTAGGTCGCCTAGCGTACGTCCCTCGATCTGGATACGCATCTTGTATTCTTCGAGTTCGATCTCTTGTCTAGCATCGATCTCGATCTCGTTAAGGACACCATGACGTGCATACAGGTCCTTGGTCTTTTTGCTTACTTGCTCCGCTAGTGCCTCTGGCGTAGTCTTACGGTTGCTGAGACCTCTCTTCTTAGCCTCTTTGACCCAGTCGTCGCTGTAGCCATCTCCCTCAAATCGGATCTTCTTACTCTCCTTGATGTACTCTCGCAGGACATTAAATATCGCTGCATCCTTCTTCATCTTCTCCTCCTTGATCAGTACATCGACCTTGGCTTTAAAGTCAATCAAGGTATCTGCTACGATCGTGTTGAGCACAGTCATAGGCTTGGCGCAGTTAGCGTCGGATCCTACCGCTCTGAATTCCCACTTATTGCCCGTAAAGGCAAATGGGCTGGTCCTATTACGATCGGTGTTGTCTAGCAGTACGTCAGGTATCTTACCGACTACGTTGAGCTTAAGGTTAGTCATCTCGTCTGGCGATATCTTGCCATCCGTCACCTTCTCTAGATCGTCAAGCACTTTGGTCAGATGCTCCCCGATAAATACAGAGATGATGGCTGGTGGTGCCTCATTGGCGCCTAGTCGGTGATCGTTACTTGCTGAGGCGATGGCTGCCCGTAAAAGGTCCGCATAGTCATGTACCGCCTTGATCGTAGTCACGAAGAAGGTAAGGAACTGTAGGTTACTCATCGGCGTCTTGCCTGGGCTGAGTAGGTTGACGCCAGTATTAGTAGCTAGCGACCAGTTATTGTGCTTACCCGACCCATTGATACCAGCGAATGGCTTCTCATGAAAGAGGACGGCAAAATTGTGTCTATCGGCCACCTTGCGCATCACGTCCATCAATAGGGAGTTGTGATCGACTGCCTTGTTGGCCTCTTCGAAGAGTGGCGCCAGCTCAAACTGGTTAGGCGCTACCTCGTTGTGTCTCGTCTTGATAGGAATACCGAGCTTGATACACTCCTCCTCTAGGTCGTGCATGTAGGCGATCGCCCTAGCAGGTATGGACCCGAAGTAGTGATCGTCTAGCTGCTGCCCCTTAGCACTGTAGTGGCCGAATAGCGTACGACCGCACATGCTAAGGTCCGGACGACTGCTCGCTAGCGACTTATCTATCAAGAAATACTCCTGCTCCCATCCTAGGGTAGCAATGACTTTTGTTACACTCTTATCGAAGTACTTAGCTACTGCCGTGGCTGCCTGATCGACAGACTGGAGAGCTCTCAGTAGTGGCGTCTTGTTATCTAGTGCCTCACCCGTATAGGCCACGAATACCGTAGGAATACACAGTGTCGTCCCCATCACAAATGCCGGAGATGTAGGATCCCAAGCTGTGTAACCACGTGCCTCGAATGTATTACGGATACCTCCATTAGGAAAAGAAGAGGCATCTGGCTCTTGCTGTACGAGCAGACCACCATTAAACTTCTCCATAGCACCACCGCTAAATAGTGGTTCGAAGAAAGCGTCATGCTTCTCAGCAGTAGCACCCGTCAATGGCTGGAACCAATGCGTATAGTGTGTGGCGCCTAGGCTCAATGCCCAGCTCTTCATAGCAGAGGCAACCTGGTCTGCCACCTTTCGGTCAATCTTAGTACCATACTTCATGGCATCAGCTACTGCATGGTAACCCTCCGACGTCATGTAGCGCTTCATCGAGGCATCGTTAAAAACGTTCTGCTCGAATAGCTCTGATCTGATATTCGTCGACTGCTCGACGTGTACGGGCTCACGATCTAGCGTATCTGCAAGCGCCTTAAATCTGATATTGGACATGGTATATGATGTGTTTTGTAATCTATTTTGAAGCCTCTCGCCATACAGGAGGCCTATTTGCGAGGGCAAAGGTAATAGAAAAAACACTTCATGCGAGCCACACACCCCCTCAAAATGGCAATTTTACCAGCAAATGCATCACAAATCACAAGGCAGACCCCCTAAAAAATAGGGCTACTAGTCCAACATCCGTATCAAGAGCTTAGTTACAGCCTCATCTAGTGGCTCATCATCCAGCAGGTGATCTACCAGCTGACTAGCGAAATATGGGGCTAGGCTTGCACCTTTGGTCCCCAGGCCATTGAACAGATACAGCCGTGGATGCATCGGATGTGGACCTACGACGGGTCGGCGGCCACTGACGGCTGGGCGGATCCCTGCCTGATGATCGACTACCTCGTAAGGTATGTCAAGCACTTTATCTAGCTCAGCGACAAGGTAAGCCCGTTCGTCTGCCGTCGGCTCTGCATCTACGAAGTTGTGGATATACCTCGCTCCTACCCAGTAGAGATCATCCTGCAGGTGAGTGATGAAGATCCTGTGCCTAACCACCTTAGTAAAGGGTGCTCCTGGTATACGGATGCGCAGTACCTCGCCCTTGACGGGTTGCCACTTGATCGTAGAGAAGTACGGATTGTACCTCACCGCGTGCCCCTCTGCAAAAATGCAAGCACTGGCAGCTATTCCCTGGTACGTGACGCCACTATCCGTAATGTGTAACTGATCATAATCAAAGGTCTCCTCCCGCAAGCTATCCGTCTGTCGCACGTCATTACGTACGGCTGTCAATATCTCTACCATACGTACTTGCAGGCACCCCTTCAGTTCGCCATAGGCCATAGCGTCGCTGAGTCTACCCTCGCATTGGCTGGCATCGGGTGGCTCGACTATGTAGTGACCGACCTGCGGGTCTGCCGACTTGCTGAGCCAAGTATTCTCCTCCTCAGCGGTAGTCAGCACCCGCAGTATGTTGACCGGTCGACAGGCCTCTATACCGTAGTCTGCGGAGATCTGGCCATATATCTCTTTAGCAGCTGGTATGAGGTCGTCAATCATCCAACTCTTGACATACTTACGGCCTGTAATAGGGTTAATCGTACCAGCTGCGACTAGTGATGCGGCATCGGGCTGAGGCCTATCGACCACCATGACGCTTGCACCACGCTTACGTAGTAGGTAGGCTAGCAATGTGCCGCCTATACCCTGACCCACTATGATGTAATCTACTTCCATATCCGAGCTATCAGTAATACAAAAACCCAAACAACCACAAAGGTATGCGGCTCATCATAGTGAACACTACGAATAGATCGACGTAACTTGCACTTGTGTCTACTACGTGCCATAATTGCCAATCCCCCCTCCATCGAGAGGATCAATTCAGTCCGAAGTGTGGTCAGCGTCATCGAGCTGTCAATGAGTCTGTCTCCACTTTTTTTAATCAATTTCTCCTACAACTATTTAGTACGGAGAGTAGCCTGTGGACGACCCTAGTGGATCTGACATCTGCTGCCAAAGTACCCATTGCATACATCAGTGGACGACGCAAGAGGTATGTACATCCGCTACGTCTCTTAGTGATAATCGGTGCTATACTGCCCTTATCTTAATCAATACGAGACTCGGAGAAACGTTTGACTTGAAGCAACACTTACTCACAGCCGACAAGTATGAGGTTGCACTAAATCATGCCATTGACAGCTTGACTGTGGCTGGTATTATAATTGACTCCGCAGCTCTTAATACTGTAACTGGTGAGACAATACACGATCGGGACAGTCTCCAGACCTACCCTATTATGGTAAGTTCTGGTACACAGCAAGAGGTATTCCGTAGATATCCTAAAGTTGCCAGTTGGGACCTTGTTAATCTATCCAACCAGGAAATAGCAGAGAAGTACAACGTCAAAGGACTCTGGAAGAAGATAGAAGTAGCGGCTTGTGGAAAAACGTTTATCAATCCAGACAAGGTCATAGACAAGATGATATCCAATATCACATGGTCATTCGTACTCACTTTACCGCTTATTGGACTTCTACTATTACTGGTCTTTAGGAGGAAATATCCATTCCTCACACAGCACCTTACTTTCCTGACCTACTTACTGTGCTTCGTTCTTATCATCGTCAGCATCGCCATACTGCTAGCCTACTTCTTCGGACTACCAACAGGACTACCAGCGCTAATTATCATAGCTGTCTATGCCTTCGTGAGTTTTAAAGATTTTTACATTCTCAGATGGTGGCAGTGTTTGCTTCTGACCACTCTGGTGTCGGTAGCCAGCATAGCGTTCACTATACTGGCGCTTGTAGTAATTAGTATGGCTATTGCCTTCTTGAGCTAGGCGAACTATCACGCAAAATAGTCCATCTAGAGTGCTACCTTTATAACTCCACAACATAGAAACAAGCAAAATATATGACTACATCGACGCTTACATCAGCAGATTATATAGCTCTCGAAGACAAGCACGGAGCCCACAATTACCACCCACTACCAGTCGTACTCGCTAAAGGCGAAGGCGTGCATCTCTGGGACGTCGAAGGCAAGCACTACTACGACTTTCTCTCCGCCTACAGCGCTGTCAACCAAGGCCACTGCCACCCACACATCGTGCAAGCACTGAAAGATCAAGCAGACACACTAACCCTTACGTCTAGAGCATTCCACAATGATATGCTGGGCAAGTATGAGCAGTTTATGACGGAGTACTTCGGCTATGACAAGGTACTGCCGATGAATACGGGTGTAGAAGGTGGCGAGACGGCTGTCAAACTATGCCGCAAGTGGGCCTACGAGGTCAAAGGCGTACCGACCAATCAAGCGAAGATCATTTTTGTCGAAGGCAATTTCTGGGGAAGGACTCTTGGAGCTATTAGCTCTAGTACTGACCCCAGTAGCACAAAGGGCTTCGGACCATACATGCCTGGTTATCAGATCATCCCTTACAATGACCTTGAGGCACTCACAGAGGCGCTTAAGGATCCCAACGTTGCAGGGTTCATGGTAGAGCCCATCCAAGGTGAGGCCGGTGTAGTTGTACCAGATGACAACTACCTCAAGGACGCATATGATATGTGTCGCGCAGCCAATGTGCTTTTCATAGCGGATGAGGTGCAGACAGGGATCGCTCGTACAGGCAAGCTCGTATGCTGTGACCACCATGGCTTTAAGCCAGACATCCTAGTGCTGGGTAAGGCACTCTCAGGTGGAGTATTCCCAGTATCAGCTGTTCTGTGTAGAGACGAGATCATGCTTACCATCAAGCCGGGAGAGCACGGCTCTACCTTCGGTGGTAATCCTCTAGCCTGTGCAGTAGCTATGGCAGCACTAGAAGTAGTGCGAGACGAAAACCTATCTGATAGGGCCGAGCAGCTAGGCCAGGTCTTCAGACAACGCATGACCCAACTAGCAGAGCGGTGTGACCTAGTGACACTCGCTAGAGGTAAGGGACTACTCAACGCCATCGTCATCAATGATCATGAGGAGAGTGAGACGGCATGGAACATTTGTCTAGCCCTACGCGACAATGGCTTGCTGGCCAAACCTACGCATGGTAACATCATCAGATTTGCACCACCACTGGTCATGACCGAGGAGGAGCTAGACGAATGCTGTGAGATTATAGAGAAGACGATAGAGCAGTACGCTAGCTAATACCATTTCTGCTACAGAATTTCACTTATTTTTTACCTTATTCTTCATCATATTTCGCCAAAAAGCCTCGTGGTAGCTACGGCTACCACTACGTTTTTTGACTCATCTGATTTTGACTAAACTCAAAAACTAATGCGAAACCTTACAGTAGAAATGGTATCAGAATATGAAAGCAATCTTATACACGGTCGTAATGGTAATGTGCCTCTATAGCACCACCTATGGCCAAGAACACCGTTTTACAAAACTCTGCTGGCCCTTCTACTTCGATAGGTATTCGGTCCTATTTACTACAAGTAAAAAATGGCAGGCAAGATCTGGGGCGGGGGTCTCAATCTCTCCTACAGATACGCCAACAATTCGCTAATAGTGTCTAGCCTTGATGGGCAAGAACTAGATATATATGACTCTAAATCTATGCGCCTTGGGGTATTCGGGTTTCATAGGTATAATCTAGTCGATCAGAATCAGGTTAAGGTTTTCGTGCAACCCACACCCTACTTTGAATACGATCGTAGTGAGATTATCGGCTTCGACACAGTCTCGCATACCTACACTCTTGGTATCAGTGGTGCAGTTGGCGCCACTATCGATCTATCGGAACGTGTACGTGGCGTACTACAGGCCACCTTAGCTAATGTATACCTATATACATTTGATGACTTCGATACTATCCATCACACTATCGAGCTCACCAATAGGACATCTGGGGTCCAAGTGGGTGTCGAGGTGCGACTATAAATAGCAAGATGTCAAGTTGGCACCTCATCTGTCGTTGATAGTATTATAGTCAGGGCAATGTGAAGGCTCTACACCACTTGAGCAGTCGACATCAGCGTCTACATATAGGGGTATAGGTACTTATGTGCTTGACCTACGCTAAAGCCTATAGTGCTTTGGGTATATCCTAGAGTAATTCATTCTCGTTGCAGACCCTAGTTAGCAATAAGAAACACGAGCCATGGTCCGGACTTTGCAAATCAAGCAGACGAGGCCTGATTATGTCCTGATACAGTGATCAAAGCCAAAGAGTACTCCATAGACTGCCCTGCGGATAGTCTTGCAGGAGATGGATACGTTGAACTAGGTAACCTATATGCTGCCAGGGCGAAAAACGTAAACATCGTCGTAATCCCCAAGTTGATATTTAACACAGGATTCAGCTAGTGTACACAGTGGTAGTAGAGAAGGTGTGGCTGGGCCCAAATAGGTCAACTTACAGAAATCCATTCACAACTAAGTACTTGGCTATTTCTGTCATTTTACTATGGGTAGAGGGATTTTGAGATCCAACATTTTTCAGTAGTTTGGAAAACCACTTGTAATTCGATTCAGAATTATCCGTCCCGAGTGCAAGTAACTTGACATTGTACTTTATTTGATTTAATCCACTTATTATTTGTGGATTTTGAAATATATTTATTTCTGCCAATTCAACTAAATTATGATTTACCACTGAATAGGAATGGTTATTACTTCCTTTGGTTATTAAATTTATTTCCGCAAGGATGGTATTAGACTCTCTAATCACAAAGCCTCCGGGCTTATGTATATTTATAGTCACAACAGGTGTAGATGGCTTCCGTTCTTTTAGAGAATCTAGCAATTCAACACTCAAATTATAATTTATGACCCTCTCTTTATTTAGCAAGTCTAAGCGTTCAAGTTCTATGCTAATCTGATCGGGGTATTGTTTTTCTATAAATTGATTAAAGGTTGCTTTAGTGAATTCTCCACTACTGAAAAACCCTACTTTTGAAAGATCCTTGACTCTTTGCTTTGGATAACCCATGACTGGAGAATATGGGAAAACACCGACTAAGTTATCTTTATGTGCGGTGCATTTATAGGCTTCATACCCAATTCTTTGGCCTATTTCGTGCGGCAATTTATCCAAGTAGAAGGCAGTATCAACTATTGACAGCACAATAGTATCATTTAAGTTTTTTAACACATATGAGTCCAAGGTCTTATTTTGGTCCTCAATTTTATTGAAATTATACCTATGCTCTTTATTCACATATACTTTCCCTTTTTTGTATTTTACTTTTTGAGCCACAAGGTCAGGTTGGCTGAGTAGAATGAATGCAATAGAGAGTAGTAATACTTGTTTCATTTTGGTCTAATTTGATGATTAATAAGAGTTAACTCAAGGCTAAGGATTTGTGCAATAGGCCAATGCTTGATGTCACACCTTATCATTAATCCAGCACAAAGATACAATCGCAAGGGTTTAGATAGGCAGGATCTTTAATCACCTCTCGTCATGACCTAGAATGACCTACGAAATTATAGTAAAGCCATCGAAAATCTCGTCAGAAAGCACCAAGCCTTTTACATATTGTCTGTGTCTAATAAAGTAATACTTTACCTTTATATTCTCCAGACACTGTTTGTAAAATAATACATTAAACTCAACCTCTATACTACTACGTATAATTCTAGCAAGCAGCCTTATTGCGCTAAGCTTTGCAATCTCTGCCCAGGAAGAGGACAGTAGAATCATCTACACAGGAGGCAACTTATCGTTTTCGACAACTGATAATGGCGGTAGCTTTCGGAGCGGTGGTGATTTAGTTGTTATTAACAGGAGAACTACTTCCATAGGGGTAGACGGATACATTATGTGGCAGCGGTCTCAAAAATGGGATCTAGGTGTAGGCATTTCTTATGGCTATAGCTATTTTAACAATGACTTATTTAACCCTACTTTTTTACGAACAGAAACCAACCGAGAACACAGCCAAGGACTATCATTTATAAGTAGGCGATGGCTAGTAAAAAATGAACGGTTAAGTGTGTTTATCCAACCAAGTGCTAGGGTACAAATCGATAGGTACATCGACGGACTTGACCCATACACCTATAGAGAATTAGCTGTAGAGGTAGCTGCACCTCTGGGCCTAGCGTACAATATCAACGATCGATTTAGGGTGACTGGCCTACTCAATGTACTATCTGTCGACCTTCGCAAACCTGATTTTGGCAGTGGCTTTAACCTCTGGCAACATACGGTTAACCTGACTAGCCCAGACGGACTAGCATCCATAGGTTTCGAGTATCTGATACCTTAGCAAAACTGGTGTGCTATATTGATTATAGTGGAAAGGTCCTCATCTGGTGATGCAGGGTTAATTTTTGGTCTTATTGCACTGTCGGAAAGGCTTCGACTAGCCTTCTGTCGATAACTTCAGCACAACGGACTTCGGCTTCGCTCAGCACGACGCCTTCTTCTACATGAATTAGGAATATATGTTAGTCCTGCCGCGGTTCGACCTTAGTCCAAAAATAAAAGAGGGGTATACTACGTGATCGTAGTATACCCCTCTTTTATTTTTTATGTATCGATTGCTACTAGCTTGACGCTGCTGCTTTCGCTCTTCCGAAAGTCTTACCTGAGTCTTTGCTCTTGCTTGCCTTCTTAGCATGGAGGTCATCACTAAAGTCTCTTACGATCGGTGTCGCCACGAAGATACTAGAGTACGTACCCACTAGGATACCGATGAGTAGTGCAAAGGCAAAACCCTTGATAGCGCCACCACCGAAGATCAGAAGTACTAGCACCACGATCAATGTCGTCAACGACGTTACGATCGTCCTAGAGAAGGTACTATTGATCGCCATATTGAGGACCTCGTCCTTAGATTTATTGGTATAGATACCTAGGAACTCTCTGATCCTATCAAACACGACAACCGTATCATTGATCGAGTAACCTATCACTGTAAGGATGGCTGCGATAAATGCTTGGTTGATCTCCAATGCGAAAGGAAGTACACCTTTAAGCAAAGAGAAGAGACCCAACACGATAATACTATCGTGGAATAGTGCAGCAACGGCACCTAGTGAGTACTGCCACTTGCTAAATCTCAAGAATATGTAGAGGAATATGAGCAATAGTGCGAAGCCACCTGCCCATCCTGAGCTATTCTTAATATCATCTGCGATAGTTGGCTCTACCTTACTGGTACTGGTCACCTTAATGTCAGAGATAGACGATGCATCAGAGAAATCGTCTAGCGTAAAATCACCCCCTGTCATTGACTTCACCCCATTATAAAGTGCTTCCATCGCCTGGTCGTCTGCCTCCTGGCCTTCTTCGTCGATCAGGTAACTGGTTACGACATTGTAAGTATTCTCACCATCGACTTGCTTGACGATATACGAGTTATCACCATAGACAGATGCTAGCTCTGTCGTGATTGTTTCTGATGTTACATCAGCGTCACCGAACTCTATATTGTAGCTATATCCACCTTTAAATTCGACACCGAGATCAAAGCCTCTAGTAAAGATACTAGCTAGGCCAGCTACGATCAATACACTACTAATCGTATATGCAATCTTACGCTTACCTATCCAGTCTACATTAAGGTTAGCGAAGGCATTTTTGCTCCAGCCATTCCAGAACGAAAGACTGTTACCCTTGCCGCTTGTCCACCAGTCAATCATCATCCGACCAACTAGTACTGCTGTGAATAGCGATGATAGCACACCGATGATAAGTACAACTGCGAAACCTTTGATAGGTCCTAGTCCAAAGTAGGCTAGTACAATCGCAACAAGGATCGTAGTAACATTGGCATCAATGATGGCCGAGTAGGAATTTTTAAAACCGTCATTAATGGCAGCGAGCAGTGACTTGCCTGCTCGTAGCTCCTCCTTGACTCTCTCGAAGATGATTACGTTAGCATCCACGGCCATACCGATAGTAAGTACGATACCTGCGATACCAGGCAGTGTAAGTACGGTACCAAATGATGACAACGATCCGAAAATGAAGAATACGTTGAGCAAGAGAGCGAGGATAGAAACGATACCAGCACCTCCGTAGTAAAGCACCATAAATACGAGCAGAAGACCCACACCCACAAGTAGTGACTTGAGTGAGCTATCGATATTCTTCTGACCTAGAGATGGTCCTACTGTAGTAGACTGGATGATTTTTGTTTTGGCAGGTAGCTTACCTACTTCTAGGATATTGGCAAAGTCAACTGCCTCCTGTACGGTAAAGTTACCTGTGATAGAAGACTGTCCACCTGTGATAGCACCGTTAACACTAGGTGCTGATACGACCTGATTATCAAGCGCAATAGCTATCTCTCTGTTACCAGCATTAGCGGCTTTGGTTGTGAGCTCTGCCCACTTTTTAGCACCTCTGGCATCCATAGATAGACTCACATTAGTCTGTCCGCTGCTGCCGTCCATACTCTGGGTCGCACTTGTCACGACATCACCCTCTAGTGGTGCTTTCTGAGATCCAGACAACATCTTGATCATGTATAGCTCGTACTGACTCGTGAAGTCACCATCTACGCCTTGGTACGGCTTGTATGACCACATGAACTTACTGTTCTTAGGGAAGAGACCTTTAACATCAGATCGCTCCAGCATAGTCATTACTGCGTCTCTCTTGTTCTTATCTACTAGCCCCATTACTGTTGGGTAGTATTGCGCAGTAGCACCATTAAGGTCTATCATAGATAGTAGTGGTCCACCTGTATTACCAAACATATCAGTTGATTCTCTCAACTCAAGTGTGCTGTCGATGACATTGCCATCCTCATCATATTGTGGGATATAGATAGAGTCCATTTTGGTCTCCGTGGCTGTCTCACCCTCTCCTTTAGCTGCAAGGCGGGCATCGGCTTTGGTAAAGGCGTCTAATACACCTGGGTCACTAGCACGGTATGTCTCCCAGAACTCTAGCTGTGCCGTGGCAGACATGATCTCCTTGGCACGCTTTGGGTTATCGATACCTGCCAGCTCTACGAGTATGAGGTCTCTAGCCGCATCGAGTGATACGTTAGGTGACGCTACCCCTAGTCTGTTGATCCGCTCCTTGAGCATGTTGTAAGTAAGGCTTACAGTCTCGTTAGCCTTCTCACGGAGCATAACGATGATCTCACCATCTGTCGTATTGGTATTGATCTCACCTAGTGCCTCACTACGGCGAAAGATCTCATTGAGTTTCTTTCCATTAGACTCTGCTCGGAATGCATCTGCAAATAGTGTAACGAAGTCTGACTCCGAACTCTCTTGCGCCTTGTCTGCTCGCTCTAGCGCTGCGACGAAGGTTGCGTCCTTGGCATTACGTCCTGCTAATGCTGTGAGTAGCTCTTTGAGGTCTACTTGCAGGACACTGCTCATACCACCTTTAAGGTCAAGACCTAGTGCCAACTGCTGACGCTTTAGATCACTGTATGTGTAGTCCTTAAGCATGGGTACGCTTAGTATCGTCTCGCTCGACATACTATCTAGATAAGAAGCTCTAGCCTCTTTGTATAGTCGATTAGCTTCTCGATCATCAGTGATGTCTGCAGACGCTGAGGCAGCAAAACTTTCTGCTGCTTTTTCTACTTTATTAGTCGGTACGAAGTAGTACATCTGTACTAAACAGACCAACGTGAGGAGGACTAGAAATACCTTTATTAAACCTTTACCTTGCATTTCGCGATAACTTATACTGCTCAAAAATTCGCGCAAATATAAGGCTTTTGGCGTGAGGCCAAGCTCATCCGCTGCGCTATCTACTTATTAATATGGAGAGATGGCCCATGGCTAATTACTCACTGCTGCAACCATTGGTATCTGTAACAGTAATACAGTAGGTATGACCACCCAGCAAATTAGGTATTACGTAGTTGCCTTGGGCACTCCTGATACCCGAGCCCGTAATAGACCCGTCTACGGACTCCCACTCTATAGTGTAGGGTGCCATACCACCACTTACAGAGACAGTCGCAGTACCATCTGCTGCGAGACAGGCATCATCAACAAAGCTGGTAACTGTGGCATCTGGTGTAGGTTCGTTAATAGCAATAGCGGTAGGCCATACATCTATACAGCCACTCGTGATAGAGATGATCGTTACATCGCTGTATGTCCCAGCACAGAGCCCATCTATAACTATATCTCCTGCGAAGCTGTAAGGGCCTAGCTGTACGACCACCCCGTTATATGTATACTCTACATTGAAGTCACCAGTGGCGGCAAGGTTTGCGTCAATAATAAAGCTGCCATCACATGCGCCATCACAGTCACTCACGTCAGACTGCAAGGTTACATGCTCCCAGTCTGCGCTAGTTTGGTTGATCGTAACATTACTACCTCCCCACACCTCAGCGCAGCCACTATTGATGGCCTGGATGGTAATACCGGTGTACGAACCAGCACATAGTCCGTCTATAACTGCACTATCAGCCATAAATGGTCCGATCGTATGTGTACTACCATTGTGCGAGTAGATGACATTATAGTCACCTGTTGCTGCATGACTCGTGTAGACGACAAAGCTACCCTCGCATGAGCCATCACAGCCCAGGTCTGTAGCCTTGGCGACATTGAATACCACTGCGGTATTGACGTATATGGTTACTTGATCAGTAGCGGTACATCCATTGGTATCTGTAACAGTGACGGTATAGGTTGTAGTAGTATTAGGACTAACTATATGACTAGCACCAAGACCTAGACCACTGCCCCACTGATAAGAAGCGCCACCGCTTGCTGATATAGACGCATTATCGCCACGACAGATAGTCTGATCTGCTCCAGCATCTGCTATTGGTGGTGCAGTATCCTCAGTTACGACCGTCTGTGCCGTGCTGCTACAGCCCTCAACATCTGTCACGGTGACTGTGTATGTTCCGGGGGCCGTTACACTTTTAGTTCTAGAGGTGCCACCACCACTCCACGCATAGGTCATACCTGCGGGGTTAGCCGTCATGGTAACGGTAGGCTGAGCACATGTGATAGGGCCATTGTTGATGGCTGCGGCAGCAGGATTGGCATGTACAATGACCGTAAAAGTTACCGTACTCGTACAGCCATACTCATTGGTTAACACCCCTTTGTAAGTACCAGCGTCATCAGCTCCGATACTGGCAAATACTACCATCTCGTCTACCTCACTATCTACATTATTATCTTCATCTGTCCATACCCAGCCAGTATTGATATCTGGTCCACCATCAAACTGGATGTGGTCCGTACCATCGTTTTCGCACATCTCAATAGTACAGTTACCTGAAAAATTAGTCCAAGGGCCCCATACGTCTACGGTGTTGTCATATATCCTGTAACGCTGACAGAAAACATTGGTAGGCGTCGTGTTTTCGATGACATTAATCGTCGCTACATCCGTACAGCCATTACCATCAGTCACAGTGACACTATGAGTCCCTGGTGTCGTAATGTCTTTAGTCTGTGCAGTACCTCCCCCACTCCATGCATAGGTCATACCTGCTGGTGTAGCTGTGAGTGTAACTGTAGGATCTGCGCAGGTGATGTCTCCGTCTTTGGTAACTGCTGCTACGGGTGGCGTATTGACCGTCACTACCACTTCGTCACACACCGAGTCTCCACAGTGGTTCTCGCCACGGACATAGTACGTGGTGGTAGTCGTGGGGCTCACAGAGATACTAGTCCCTGATCCAGCCGACGTGCCACCACAAGATCCTGTAAACCACTCCCAAAAGCCAGTACCACCCAGTCCTTGATTGGAATCGTAACCATTGAGCAATACATCTATTGATGGTTCATTACCATCTATTATATCGAATCTAGGATAGATCCATTGCTGTCGTACTGATTGATCCGTTGTGTAAAATAGATATGTCCTTGGTCGTGCAGTATTCGTCTGCGGCAACCACCTAAAGTCTCTGTGGTTATTGCCAATCTTACCACTAGACGCTGTATATCTCCCAGATTCCGCATGTAAGCTAGTCCCAGTATGGTCACTAGGATATATATGCCCAACAACTAGCACCCACTCGTCCTCCGGCATATCTGTAGCACCAGGAGCAGAGTACCAGAAATAAGGGTTAGTATTTACAGAACCGTCATTAATATTTTCAACGCCGTTCACGCTACCATTACCATAAACTCCCATGTAAAATCGACCATCTGTACCTCTAACTTTTCTATTGACCCAGACGGACACTCGGTAGGCCTTGGTATGGTCTACAGGTAGAGAGTTCATATTCCAGCCACCGTCAGGACCAGAAGCAGCATCCGGCCTTGCCTCCCATACAACGCTTGACTCACCCCAGGGACCTTCAGCATATACTCTGTGATTTTCGGCATCAGTCCCTAATCTAGAGAAGTTACCCGTACTCCCAGTTCCCGTTTGCCAAGTAGTATGGTCGATCTCGCCACCACCAAATAGAGACTGATCAATGCTTAAGCTGACATTCTCTCCTAGACAGATATCCTGATCAGGACCTGCGAAAGGTGTGGTAGGGACGTTGTCAATCGTAACATTGACTAAATCGGTATTCGTACAGCCATTAGCGGCTGTCACCGTCACCGTATATGTAGCGGTGTACGTAGGGTTGATACTGATACTAGCAGTATTACCGCCTGTACTCCAGCTATAGGTGCCGCCACCGGTAGCCGTCAAGGTTACATTATCACCAGAACAAACGGTCTGATTAGCACCAGCATCTACCGTAGGCGCAGTTATGTCTTGAGTAACGACCGTCTGTGCCGTGCTGCTACAGCCATTGGCATCTGTTACGGTTACCGTGTATGTACCTGGTGTTGAGACATTCGTAGTTTGACTTGTAGCATTATTGCTCCATAGGTAAGTCATACCAACAGGGCCCGCGGTGAGTGTCACAGTGGGGTCGGCGCATGTAATCGGTCCATCATTGGTAGCTGTGGCCGAAAACGTGCTGTGGACCGTCATAGTTACTACATTAGTGGGAGCATTACCGCAACCGTTCTGCATGTAAGCTCTACGTCTGTAGCTAGTAGTCTCAGTAGTCAATGGCGGGTCATAATCTATTGACACGGCGCCTACTACATCGACCCATACACCATTGTCGAGCACCTCCCACTGATACGTAGGTGTAATGTTACTGCCCGATGTGGTAATAGCAGTGCCTGATATAACACTAGGGTCAAATGGCCCACAATTGCTCTGATCGCCACTGATACTACCATAGTCAGTAATGATGTCTCTTACCGTAATAGTCTGCTCATCTGTACTCGTGCAACCATTACTATCCGTAACTGTGACTAGGTAGCTAGAGGTCGCAGCAGCTGTAATAGTCTTGCTAGAGCCACTACCTAGTCCGCCACTCCAGGCATATGTATAACTGGTACCACTGCCGCCACTACCTGTAGCCGTCAATGTGATCGCCGTGTTGTAGCAAGGATTAGTATCTGTACTGCTGATACTAACGGCAGGGGCATCATTGATGGTAATGGTTACGACATTACTAGACACCCATGGGCATGACGAACTCCATCTGGCTAGACGGCGGTATTGCTGCGTCTGAGCCATCGGTCCAGGGTCACGCGTCTCACTAGTCTCTCCCTGTAAGTCTATCCACGTACCCGAGGTACCCTGTCGATACTGCCACTGATACTCTAGCGTACCATTACAGCTGCCACCACTCGCTACTACAGAGGTGAATGCTGGCGGATTACCGCTCTCGCAATACTCCTGATCTACGCCTATGGTACCAGGAGCACCGTTTTCGTATACATCGAATGTAACTATATTGCTCTCGTCCCATCCACTACAACCTATACGATTGGCCCGGCGGCGGTACTGCCTAGATACCGATATCACTGCGGGGTCGTAGGAGGCCGAATTAGAATTACCGGCTACCCAAGCCCAAGCACCCCAGTTAGACGCAGTACAATCCCACTCACGGTACTGCCACCTGTAAGCGATGTTACCACCTGTACCGCCTGAGGCAGGAGCAGCCGAGGTGATTATCGCTGGATCGTAGCTACCACACTGACTATCACCTCCGCTGATAGAGCCTGGTGTAGATATATCTGTATATGGAGCTAGGGTTACAAGACCTACAGCTACCGGACAAGAGTCGTCACCCCAGCGAGCTTGCACGTTATAAGTACCTGCCGCTAATTCCGTAAATGTATATGACCCAGTGTTATCATTTACTCCAGCAGACCACGTGGATCCTCCATCTATACTGAACTCTATACCTGTACGATTAGGGTTATCGCTAAAAGTAATGGTTATCGTACCGTCATCAGCATCACAACTAGGGTCTGTATGACCCAAAGAAGTAACAGGATTTGCTAGCAGAAAAAATTGATCCGTCCCTGTGGCACTACAACCATTGAGGTCGACCGATAGCGTAGTGATTGTGCTCTGATTGACATTAGCGTTTACTAGATTATACACAACAGTATGTGGTCCTCTTCCTGTCGCAGTAGTTGGGGTGGCCAATGGTCCGAAACTCCATGTATAAGTCGCTCCTACCCCAGCATCTGTAGCTAGCCATACATGACTGTTGCCATCGCATAGGTTACCATTATTACCAGGAGAAGCAACAGGATTAGGTGTTACATTGATCGTTACTTGGTCTGTATCCGTACAGCCATTGGATGCTGTGACAGTTACCGTGTAAGTAGTAGTCGCACTAAGACTCACTGTGTGGCTAGACCCTGCGCCTAGACTATTGTCCCAGCTATAGCTTACTCCGCCTACTGCAGAAAGTGTCGCTGAATCTCCATCACAGATTGTTTGATCTGGACCTGCATTGGCAGTAGGTGCAGTTATATCTTGCGTAACGGTGGTTTGAGCAGTAGATGAACATCCTTGACTATTAGTAACCGTCACGGTATATGTTCCTGGACTTGTTACCGTTTTCGTTCTAGAGGTGCCACCACCACTCCAGGCATAGGTCATACCTGCGGGGTTAGCCGTCATGGTAACCGATGGCTGAGCACAGGTGATAGGGCCGTTGTTACTGATGGATGGACTCGGAGGAGTATTTACCGTGATCGTTACTTGATCACATGCTGAATTGCCACAATTGCCCTCACCTCTGACATAGTAAGTAGTAGTAGCCGATGGCGTAACAATTAGATCCGTTCCAGAGCCTACAGAAGTACCTCCACAAGATCCTGTGTACCACTCCCAAGTAGCACCATCTCCTAGTCCACCATTTATATCATATCCGTTGAGTAATTCATCAATACTCGGCTCGCTACCATCTACTAGATCTACTCTTGGATACACCCATTGTTGCTTAGGAGTAGTTGTAGATGAATAGAATAAATAAGATCTGTGAATTGACTCTATTGTTTGGGGTAACCATTTGTAATCAAGATTGATTGGTTCGACATAACCAATATCAGTAGCATACACCCCAGAATCAGGATGCTTAGAAGTGCTAGTGTAACCACTAGGGTGAACATGACCTACGACTAAAACCCATCTGTCTTGTCCGTAATTGGGGGGTGTAGGAGATACTTCAAAATATGGATTTGTAATCGTTGCGCCATTGTCGACTCTCTTGATACCGTTTACACTACCGTAGCCATATGTACCAAGATAGAATCGGCCGTCGGGGCCAAGGACCTTTCTGTTGACCCATACAGAGTATCGATAGGTCTTTGTATGGTCAATATCAAATCGAGATGTATTCCATCCTCCATCAGAACTATTATTTCCTTCGGGTCTTGCTTCCCAAACTACTGTTAATTCGCCCCATGGCCCGGTACCACTGATACGATGATTTTCAGTTGTTGCTCCGTTTTGATTAAACCCAGTTGTACTTCCTGTACCTACAGTCCAGGTAGAATAGTCTATGAGGCCTCCTGTAGATATATTTTCATTTACACGTAGTGTTACTGTTTCTCCTGGGCAAATATCCACATCTTCACTAGCTACTGGAGTTGCTGACGGTTGCTCTACACTTACGACTATATCGTCTGTATCTGTACAGCCATTAGCTGCTGTCACTGTAACCGTGTAACCAACAGATGCGGTAGGGCTCACGGTAATTGATGCTGTACTAGCACCATTACTCCATGCATATGTACCGCCACCCGTAGCGGTAAGTGTGACTGGGGCACCCGAGCATATATTTTGATCTACTCCAGCATTAGCCGTAGGTGCAGTAATGTCTTGCGTAACGACACTCTGTGCCGTACTTGTACAGCCATTGGCGTCTGTTACCGTTACCGTGTACGTACCAGGTGTAGTTACACCAGGCGTCCGAGTAGTAGCATTATTGCTCCATAGGTAAGCCATACCAGCAGGACCAGCGGTGAGTGTCACCGTAGGGTCGGCGCATGTAATCGGTCCATCATTGGTAGCTGTAGCAGTAGGTAGTGGATGGACAGTCACTACCACTTGCTCGCTATCAACACAGCCATTAGCATCAGTGACCTGAAAGTTTAATGTTGTGGTCTGAGTAGGTAAAAAGCTATAGGTATTCCCACTGAAAGGAAATTTACCTCTAGAGAAGCTGAACGGCCCATTACCAGTGGCACTGAATATTAAGTGTACAGAATCACCTTGACAGACCTCTACCGGTGGTAGGGGTGTAAATACAGGTCTGGGATTTACGGTTACGAGCATAGAGGTCTCGGCTGTACAGCCATTATCATCCGTAACTGTAATGCCGAAAGAAGTTGTCGAAGGGGGCGAAGCAGTAATGGTTTCAACTGTGTCACCATTACTCCACAAATAAGTGTACGGGAGGGCTCCGCCCGACGCATCTACTGTAAATGTGTAATTAAGGCCCACGCAAATCTCTCGGTCCTCGGCTGTCACCGAAGGTGCTGGATTAACTGTCACTACAGTTAGCGCCTCGATCGTGGTACAGCTGTCTAGTTGTTGACTTACCATGTAGTTACCGGCACTAGCCAATTGAGCATTGTTTACAGTTATCGTCTTGCCGGTTAGGTTACCAGCAGGTGTCGTCCAGTTATAGGTAAAGTTGTCATTACCAGTTGCTGTAAGAGAAATAGTAGAACCTACACACGCATCTAGTGTAGCTGGCAGAGATATGCTTTGCTGATAGTGGTAGTGTACGACGCCAGCATAGCCAGCGACTGTCCTTACAAAGTTTACGCCATTCCCTCCTCCTTGAAAGCTCGTTGAGGTTAACGTAGCGCCAGTAAAATCTATCATACCACTACCTACAAATGAGCTCACGCTAGATGTCAACTGTACATCTTCTGTATACCCTAAGGTAGAGCCTCTAAACCCAGAAGTACCTCCAAAATCTGCGGTACCATCAAAGGCAGAGACGCTTAACGACTGCGACACGTTTAAATCAAGATCAACTGTATTATTTAGTGGAGTGGTTACATCTCCATCATGTGTGCCGGTGTATGACAGACTACTACCACCATTACCAGTATACTCCATACCATACCTAGTACTAACCCCTAGCTGGGACTTAACAGTGACTTGCGTTAAGCTTCCAAAAGTATTGTCAAACTTGTCAACACTAATCGATTGAGTCCAGTCTGTAGTAGACAAGCCATATGATCCAACCTCTGTCCTGACAAATTCGTCATCTACAGCCAGCATAAACTCTTTATTACCTGTAATCGAGACACATCCGAGCGAGTTGGTGACATGCAGGTAGTAAACACCTGAGTGATCAATATTAACATTGTTTAAACTTAGGTTTTTGCCGCTCTGGGTAAAACCATTGGGTCCGTACCATTGATAAGTGTAGCTATTAGACCCGGTAACAGTTACAGTAACATTATCTCCAGCACAGACTCTATCTTGGGTCTGATCTACAGAGACCTGTGGATCTAAAAATGTCACCACCACCTGATCCGTATCTGTGCAACCGTTGTAGTCTACAGTCATGGTAAACGTGACGCTACCATTATTGTAGTCTGCCTGCGTGGGATAATATCTGGGATCTAGATCATCATCACTAAGCAAAAACCCTGAACCCGTAGTCGTCCATGTAATATTTGCACTAGGTTCAGCTGTTGACCCAAAAAGTGCGACACTACCGTCTGATGAGCAAAGTGTAAAATCTTGACCAGCATCTGCCATGAGGTCCGACAATGTCAACACGATATCATCTGTTGCTGTACAGCCATTATCATCAGTCACAGTCACCGTGTAAGTACCCGGACTTGACGTTGAGATCGTGCTCGTACTGGCGCCGGTACTCCAGCTATAATTAGCATCAATACTACTAGCTGGACCACATAACTGGATATTATTAAACTCAGAATGCTGCACCCCACTAGAATGAAATGAATTATCGAAATACAAATCAGCTGAGGAGGCTACTGTACTTGTATACAACAGATTGCCATCCATCAAATAAGTGATCGTAGTTCCCGCTCTTTCAATACAAAAAGTGGAACCTAGTAAGGGAGTAGTACTACTATACTTATCCCCTCTATTGGTCCCATTCTCATAAGGTCGTATCCTGTAACTGCCTGCTGTATTGATGATATACAGAGCATAATCTATGCTTGAAAAAGATGCATTAGCATTTGGGTCACTAGTTAGACCCAGCATATTAAATGAATTGTTAGGTGCTACTGCTAGGTCAAAGCAAAGTTTACCATCACCCGTAAGTGCTGGGCCGCCTTGGTAAAATTGATTGTTCCAGTTGACGTTATCAAGAGGTCGGATAGCCTTAATCTCAGGATACTCGATACATACATCTGGATCAACAATAAAGCCAGCACCTGGACAAAAGTCCGTATCCTGCAATGTAACCTGAGGCTCATTATTTATCGTAGCAGTTACTGCGTCAGAATATAAATCACCGCAGATCTCAGTACTTGCAACTCGTCGATATTGAGTAGTTACTGTAATAGATGGTGGATTATAAGTTTGACCTGTTGCGCCAGATATATCAGTCCATGGTCCACCTAGAGCTTCTCTTTTCTGCCACTGGTAGTCGATACCTTGAGTGGTACAGGCTCCGCTAGGAACCGTACCTGTGATATTGAC
Organism: uncultured Saprospiraceae bacterium; assembly: GCA_964389475.1. Classification (GTDB taxonomy): domain Bacteria; phylum Bacteroidota; class Bacteroidia; order Chitinophagales; family Saprospiraceae; genus CAYMFD01. The sequence continues at coordinate 86,682 of CAYMFD010000002.1, read as the reverse complement.
AGGGTTAAAGGCACCACAATCACTCTGATCGGCACTTATAGAACCACCATTAGCAAGATCCTCAACTACAGTTTTTTCTATGACATTAGAAACTAGATTTTCAGGTGTACAACCTCCAGCTCTCCAGGTTACCCTCCTGTATTGAGTAGTAACTGTAATTGAAGGAGGATCGTAGGTTGCGCTTGCTCCATTAACTGTAATATTAGCCCAACCAGACCAAGCTCCAGTAGAGCAATTCTTAGTTCTTTGTTGCCATATGTAGACAGTACTACCCTCACATCCTCCTGAGGGAGCAGCTGTACTAGTTATAATTGCAGGATCGTAAGCCCCACAATGTGATTCATCACCTGCGATAGTCCCTGCAGCAGTAAATTGCTCGATGACGGTCTTGGTGACGGTGTTGGCATTTCGCCAGAGGGGAGAGCAACCATCTAACCTCCTTGCGCGGCGATTATATTGTGTAGTCATCGTAATAGCCGGCGGATCGTAGGTGCTACTATTAGCACCAGGTATTACGGACCATGCCGAGTAAGATCCGCCGCAGGGCTTTTCTCTCTTCTGCCATTCGTAGTAAGGTGTACCACCTGAACCACCACTAGGAGGTGCAGTACTGCCTATCATAGCAGGGTCATAGCCACTACCACATACCGCTTGATCACCCGATATCGTACCACCGCTGGTATACTGATCAACTACTGTCACAGTCACCTGGTCGGTATCCGTGCAGCCGTCACTACCTGTGGTGGTCAGGGTGTAGGTGGTTGTAGTCGTTGGGCTAGCGGTAGGGTTAGCTATATTAGGATTACTCAGACCTGTAGCGGGTGACCAACTGTAAGATGTACCCCCAGATCCCCCTGTAGCTGACCCAGATAATATCGTATCATTACCCGAACACATGGATACATTAGGCCCTGCATTAGCTGTAATATCTACACAGCTACACTCTAGCTCTGTATAGGTAGTACCACCTAATATATATGACTGTCCACAACTAGAACCATTCGGATTATTAGCTCCATTGCTGGTAATAGTGATATCGATAGCTGTCGCATTAGCTGGCACATCAACTAGAGTAAGCTCCATCAAATAAAAACAGCAGCCCAATGATAAATCAGGCCCAAAGATGGTCTCTGAGTCCGATACACTACCCACATTACTAGCTGCCTCTACGGTTAGATATCGACCATCATTGGTTATCTCCGATAAAGGCAGAATAACTTCTACATCTCGTGGTGATGATGCAGTATTTATAGGGATACTGATGGTCTCTACATCACAGTAACCGCTTAATGAAGTGAAAGTACTCTCGTAACTCACGCCAGTATCTACATTACGTATAGCATATACTAGCAAAGATTGCATACCATTACCAGTACCGCATGTACCACACTCAGACACAGCTGTTAGATTGGTCACACTCTGGTTGAGCTCTAGTCGGTATACCCTAGCATTGGAGCTACCTCCTGGGACAATGATCCGTGGTAAGCTCAAGTTACCAATCGAGGAGCTTACGGTGACACTGTTTCCAGGATTACATCCCTTGTACACCACCTCCACAACAGTGCGATCTACGTTAGACAAGTTAGGCACATTGATATTTATATTACTGCCAGAACAACCCTCTCCGTAGTGGTCAATGGTCTGACCAGATGTGCACGTAATAGGTGCTCCACCACCAGATTGAGAGCATACAAGGTTACCAAAATCAGCCGTGCCAGTACACCACATCCATTCACTACCAGATGTGTTACAACCTTGATTATTAGTGGACTGCTCCATCTCATACACAGAGGCACCAGCAGTGATGTAATCGATTCGAGCATTGTGATCGCATCCATTCCCTTGATCGAGAAAGTACAAACTAACATTATCACCCTGTGTATATCCGCTGTATGTATAGTCGACAAAAGAGGTGGTGAGGGTATACGTGGCAACGGTCACATTATTAATCCTCAACTGTAGACTCTCCCCGCCACAACTACCCAATGCACGTACTATGAGATTACAAGAGTTACTACCTCCACTACTGTTACATGATGGATCTGATGCACAATCTGAATCTGCGCAGTCTATATCACCATCCCCATCGTCATCTATACCGTTATTACATATCTCGGCAGTCGTACAGCCGTCGATAGTAACCATGTAATCTTCTACCTCTCCAGCCGTACCGTCGCAAGTAGTTGCCCCCTTTCCAGAATCATCACTGATACGAAACCTAGCATAAGTAGTACCACATACTGCCCATGATGGGACGGTAAAGGAATAGGAACGAGGCGACGAGGTAGACTGACCTACGCTATCGTCGTTAATGACTCTCTCATTGCTATCAAAGTCACCATCACCGTTAAAGTCGATCCAGCCGTTGATATAGACGTCGTTGTAGGTAGTAGTAAATACGACCGATACTGACTCAGAAGTACCCCTCGTGAGGTTTGTACCGCCTACGAAGGTGATACCGTCGTCATCATCTACTCCATTATTATCATCCCCACTGGCGTTAATATTATTATGACTGTCAGCCTCGGCATCGATCAGGGTACCTAGCATCACGAAAGACTGAGCTGGAGCACAAGCATCGCCATAACTGAGGGGAGCATCACTGTAATCATAAGTATGAGAGCAGCAATGACCTTCGCCATAATTGGTAAGCACCTCTGCCCCACTGAGGTCCTTATCGTAAATAGCAACCTTGTACAACTCTCCTAGCCATGGTCTATTTTGGCCATCCCTATTAGCCACTTGCAATGTATAAAAGTCTGACCAGTTACTAAGATTACCGCCGACAGTGTGAGTAGCCACCTGCGACCCATTGACATATATCCTTTCTACACCACTACTATTCCTAGTGACTACATAATGATTAAGACTGGTACTAGGTGTGCCTCCGTCAAGCTCAGGACTAAATCCCGAGACATTAGAGGTTGTCCTTATTCTAGACTCGTAATCAGAACTACCGGCTGGCCCGAACATAAAGTTTCGGTTATTACCATTACCGTCGCCCATCTCAATTATCCGAGCAGGGCCGCCTTGGGTAGTGTTACTCGCTTTGGCCCATACCTCTAGAGAGTACTCGTTAGTCGCCTTGCATGCTGTCGCGATCTTAGTAGCATTGCCCGTAGATTCGAGCAGGGTCGAGCTATTAACTGATAGTCCGCAATCTCCTGATAGCCATGAGGCGTTCGCTGGATTAGCGATCACCAAGTCTAGTGGTGTGCCATAGCCAGATATGTCGTTAACGATAATACCACTACCCTCTGTGAAGTCATAATGAGCTATCAGACCCGACGAGACCCTCGCTGAGCAATCGCCGGTAGACCCTCCACTACCGCCGGCACTGATACCATAAGCAATGATGGCTGCCGATGCTTGTATACTGCTAGACCAACTGACAAGACTAGTCTGAGGTCCACTTGAGGTCTGCCTGACAAAGCCACTCCATAGGGAAGGATAATTAGTGCCAGGCTCATTGGTCCCCACAGAAGAGTGGAGGCCATTGCCAAAGTTGGGGGTATTACCTGCCGATCCTCGACCGACCATAGCTCCCACAACCAAGGTATGAGTATTACTAGTGGTCGGTGTGGTGCCCGTGCTTACCCAAGTTTCTGGTGTGATGCTACCTTGATTGCTTGCCACCTGGTCTATTATGGTGAAAGTGGCATTACTTACTTCGAACTCTTGCACGAGTACTTTAGATGTCCCATCACCTACACTAGCAGTAATGCTCGTTGGTTCATTCTGACCAGCTATCTTAGTCCAGATGGTTATACCCCTCCTATTATTGGATGCGCCATCATAAGCATCGAACGACACCTGCTGTTGCCAGCCGCTACCACCTATAGTAGCAGTACCTGCATTCTTTCTGTGACCCGCTATAACTACCAGCAGATTACCTGCAATAGGTTGTGAGTTAAGCACAGCTGTAGGACTTGTACCTGTCGCTTCTTGATACTGACGTCTGGTGACATTGACAGAGAATTCTTCCTCATCGACAGTGTAGATGGGAGGCGATTCGGCACAAACATCGTCATGAAAATTAGTTAGAATTACGGCCTCTTCATCGCAAAAAGTTGAGAGAGCCAAGGTAGTATTGAGACTATCAGACAGGGGGGTATGGGCTAAAACACAACATGTGCCTACCAACATGCAAAGCAGTACTACTAGTACACTTCGCCCAAAATTATATTTCAGATCTCTTAGGATCAATTAACTCATTTAAGATTTTAGACAACGGGCATTTATCTGCACTTAAAAGACAATATTTTGACAGCTTACCACTGTTTTTATTGTCGATAATTTATTTTATAAAAAATATACAGGACTACTCCTGCAATAAGTCGGATTTAAAAGTATAAACATTCACAAAAATCTAAAAGTCAACATATTAATAAAACTCATAATGTAAAATGCGGATGTTCTAATTTTCAACATGCATACCTAGATCAACATTACTTAAAAGCGCCAAAGTCGGCAGCTCTTAACACATGCAGCATCAATCCCGACATTTACATATAATATGCAATTAACAATCACAATATCAATGACTTACAGCTTGTAACTAATCGCTATGTCACATATCTCTACACACCAATAATCACGCCTTTCTTACGTCTAGATTTTGATAAACTCTATGGACTTGCGCAACCTCAACTCGGGGATATCTACGACGTAGACATATGCTCCTGGCGGATAGTCCGCTACATTGACTGGCACAGACTTAAGATTGTCGTTGGGCACGTCCTCGACATGGAGCAGTCGACCGTCGATATCTACGATTGATATCGTAGCATCTACGTACTGATCGAAGTTATTATTACTAAGCTCGGCAATGCGTAGCGTAGGGTTTTGGACGAGGTAAAAGTCAAACGTATCTTGACGAACTACCTCTTCGACAGAGGTCGTGACACTATTCACATATGGAATGTCCAAGTAAAAGCCAGTATAGGCACTAGAGTCTAGGTCACTATATCTAAAAATAGCAGACCATAGCCCCGACCCTACAGAACTAGCAGAAGAAAACCTCAGCTGATTACTTCCAGCCTTTTCGATTATATCCATCACATCATAGCTGTCGTAAGTACTAAGACCGCCTTTAAGTGTGATCAATCTGACATCCGCTGTATCAAGGAAGGTAGATCCAAAAGACCTGTGTCCAGATTCTGTCGCAAGATCTTCAACCTCAGCAAGATCAAAATACAGCGTAATCCTGGTGCTAAGATCCGCCGCCTTTACCGCCCAATATCTCTTGAGCAACATGCGGTCACCCATCCTTATATTATCGGGATACAGATCCATGCAGACATCTACCTGACCGATACTCTGACCATCTGTAAGGTCATTGACCCTGAGCATAAAGTCTTCGTTATCATCCTGAAAGATGAAAGAGTACTCTCCGTCTGAGATAAAGCAGCCACCGCAGCCATATTGATCAGCGAGCTGTAGGTTGTTTTCTAAGTTAGGCTCGATCTGAGCCATACGTATGTGTACCGTGTCTATACAATTGTTGCTATCGTGAATGGTAACACTGTAGTCTCCAGCCGAGAGGTTGGATCGTTCTTGCTGATCATCACCATCACTCCACAGGAAGTAGTATGGCGGTGTACCTCCCTCAGGCTCTATGACTACCCGACCGTCGCTCGCTCCACGACAGTAAAGATTGGACAGGCTATACTGCACGGTCATAGGCGCATCGGCACCTACTACCCTTACATTAAGAGATCCCGTACAGCTTATCTGAGCCGATAATCCCGATACGAATAGTAAAAGGAAAATCGACAGAGCAAGCGCAAGAAGTCTAATTCTAGTTATAAATTTCAACATTTAGGCTTTATGTGAATTACAGCATATCTCGTCATATGCGGCAATCTATAAATGTGTTCATCCTTCTTAGCATCAATAGGTAGTTCTCATTCTCCTACATGGCTAGGACTTACTGCTTAGATCTCATAACAGTACTCCGAGGTGGTATTAACCATCTCAGAGTACTGTAGAGATCTCTTATGCTCTCATGAAGTAGTGCATAATGTTACTGTGGATTATCCACCGATAACACAACCGTTAGCATCCGTCACGGTAAAGATGTAGTCTTCACCACCGGTAGCTCCTGTAAATAGTACAGTACCGCCAGCCGTGGTTATCTGCTGTGAAGCTTGATCGAGTGATCCTCCTGATGGCGAAGTCCAAGTCACGGTATATGGAGGACATCCGCCATCCGCCTGTACTTGTATCTCACCATCGCTCACCTGACACTCATCTTGCTCAGGTACACATGTACCTGCGACTAGTGGGTCTGGCTCAGTAATAGTGACCTCACATGTCGTCTCACACCCTTGATCATCTTGCGTAGTAATAGTGTGTACTCCAGCTCCTACTGTGAACACATTGCTACCCTGCCAGTTGGCTCCTCCATCGATAGAGTAAGTATAGTTACCACTACCACCTGCAGCTGTTACTGTTACGTCTACGGTATTGCCATTACAATCGATATGGTCACCACAAGAGTTAACTGGTGGTTCTGCTATAGAACATGTCACCGGTGTAGGCTCGTTGAGGTCATATGTCTCCGTCTCAGTACAACCATTAGCATCTGTAACAACGACTGTGTATGTACCAGCAGTTAAGTTATCTAGGTTCTGTAGTGACTCATCGCCAGTTGGTATTACTCCACCATTACTAGACGTCCATGCGAACGTGTATGGAGATGTTCCCTGTGTGACTGTCAGATTGATAGCACCATCACCGTTAGCATTAGCAGAGTTACACGTAAGCTGTACGAGTGACTCGTCTATCTGTATAGGATCTGGCTGGGTAAGAACATATGTAGCGGAGAATGTACATCCATTATCATCGGTAATCACTAGGTCGTAAGTACCAGCCGTAAGACCTGTCTGATCTCTCTGACCGTCTACAACACCGCTACCTCCATTACTCTGTGTCCATGTATACTGGTAGTCAGCAGCTACTGTACCACCTACTACTTGTAGCAAGGTTATGGTACCATTGGCAGCGCCATTATCAGCATGACAGCTTAGGTTCGTTGCTTGTGCTAGCACATTGATCTCATCAGGCTCTGTAAGTACTACCGTAGTCTCGGCCGTACATGAGTTACCATCTGTAACGACGACTGTATAAGTACCACCGCTCAATTGTGTCTGACTTTGATCAGCCGGTATTAGTCCTGCACCTCCATCGCTCGTTGACCAAGCATATGTATAAGTACCTGTACCACCGCTCACGCTTAGTGCAATCTCACCCATCACCTGCGGCGTATTAGCAGCATTACAAGGTGGATCTGTAGGAGTGGCAGTGATCACGATAGGATCTGGCTGTGTAAGTGTCCATTCGTTAGACCCTGTACAACCATTGGCATCTGTCACTACTACTGTGTAGGTACCCGCTGGCACGTTTGTTAGATTTTGGTTAGTCGCCTGACCAGTTACATCACCACCTGCGCTTGCCGTCCATGAGTAGGTATACTCATTAGGCGCAGCACCTGGCGTACCACCACTCGGCGTCACAACGATACCACCGTTGCTACTACCATTATTAGAATTACAATCTAGGTCTGTAGTAACACCTACTACATCTACCGGAGTAGGCTCTAGTAGTGTGAAGCTCGTAGTAAATGTACAGTTGTTAGCATCTGTCACTACTACTGTGTAAGTACCAGTACCTAGACCTGAAGGATCTTGTACGGTCTCTTGACCTGATGGTATAGAGCCATCTACTGTTGTCCATAGGTATGTATACTCATTAGGTGCAGCACCTGGAGTACCACCACTCGGTGATAGATCAATGGCACCATCTAGATCACCTGAAGCTGTATTACAGTCTGGTTGATCAGGAGTACCTGTAGCTGTAACAGGCGTAGGCTCTGTAAGTGTAATAGATATTACGTCTGTACAAGAGTTGTCGTCCGTAATCGTTACATCATAAGTACCAGCTACTAGACCCGTCTGGCTAGCTGCGTTAGCTGTCAAGCTTGCGCCAGTAGGACCAGACCAGTTGTAATCGTAAGCGCCAGCCTCAGTACCACCAGTAACTGATACGGTGATCGTACCATCTGGGCTACCACTTGCTGAATTACAGCTTAGGTCAGTGTGCACCTCAGTTGCCTCTACTTCTGTAGGTTGTGTAAGCGTAAACGTCTGCTCTGCAGAACATCCATTGACGTCCGCAACTGTCACTGTGTAGGTACCTTCTTCTAGGCCTGTCTGATTTTGGCTACCCTGTGTGATACCACCTGTAGTAGGTGTCCATGTGTACGTGTAAGTACCTGTACCTCCCGTAGGTGCAGTCGTGATAGTCCCGTCTGCTGCACCACTATTGATGTGACAGTTAAGGTCTGTAAATGTGCCGTTAATCTCAACTGCCGTAGGCTCTGTAAGCTCCCAGCTATCTATCGCTGTACAACCGTTATCATCAGTCACTACTACGGTATAAGTACCGGCTGATAGACCAGTCTGGTCTTCATCATCTTCTTGACCTACTGGTATGCTACCATTTGATGTAGTCCATGCGAATGTGTATGGCGATGTACCACCCGTAGCAGTGATATCAATCTCACCATCTGCTGAACCACTGAGGTCATTACATGATAGGTTGGTTAGTTGTGCAGTTACCTCTACTGCAGTAGGCTCTGTAAGTGTAAAGCTAGTCGTAAACGAACATCCGTTAGGATCTGTAACAACTACTGTATAAGTACCTGTACCTAGACCTGTAGGATCTTGTACGTTGGCTTGATTAGCAGGTAGTGTACCATCTACTGTAGACCATGCATATGCATACTCATTAGGTGCAGCACCAGGTGTACCACCACTCGGCGATAGATCGATACTACCATCTAGTGTACCACTTGCTACATTACAGTCAGGCTCGTCAACGACCCCTGTTGCAGTAACTGGAGTAGGCTCTGTAAGTGTAAATGCCTCTACATCTGTACAGCCATTAGCATCTGTAACCGTTACAGAGTAGCTACCCGTCCCTAGGCCTGTCTGATTCTGAGCACTAGCGACTACGCCAGGCCCTGCCCAGTTAAATGCATATCCAGGAGCAGTAGCTGTAGGAGTACCGCCAGTTACGCTTACTGTGATAGAACCATCTAGAGCACCTGAAGCTGTGTTACAGTCTGGCTCATCAGTCACACCTGTAAGCTCCACCTCTGTAGGCTGGTTAAGTGTGAAAGTCTCCTCGGCTGTACAGTTATTTACATCTGATACCACGACTGTGTAAGTACCCGCTTCTAGGCCAGTTTGATTTTGCTGTCCTTGTACGATACCACCTGTAGCAGGCGTCCACACATAAGTGTAAGTTCCTGTTCCACCTGTAGGGGCAGTATTAATTATACCAGTTGGAGATCCACTATTCTCGTGACATAGTAGGTCTGTAGGCGTACCATTTACGGCAACTGCTACTGGCTCATTAAGTGTATAAGTTGCTGTCTGAGTACAACCGCTATCATCTGTTACTAGCACTGTGTAATCACCAGCAGGTAGTGTATTTAGGTTTTGGTTAGAGGCTTGACCACTAGGCACTAGTCCACCAGGCGTCGATGTCCAGCTAAACGTATATGTGGGTGTACCACCTACAACAGTGATGTCGATAGATCCATCTGGATTACCACTTGCAGCGTTACATGCTAGTTGGTTAAGCGTCTCGCTGATAACGATAGGATCTGGCTGTGTGATCTCAACAGTCACTGTCTCCTGACATCCATTATCATCCGATACGATCACAGTATAAGTACCTGCTGCTAGACCAGTTTGGTTTTGCTGACCCTGTACGATACCACCAGATACTGGTGACCATGTGTATGTGTAATCATTAGCTATAGTACCTCCTGAGACAGTAAGCGTGATACTTCCGTCAACTGGCCCCTCGTTAAGGTAGTCATCAGGGTGGCAGGTAAGGTCTGTATGCACCTCGGTCAGTACTACCTCGTCTGGTTCTGTCAATGTCCAGCACTCTGTATCCGTACAATTGTTAGCATCTGATACCGTAACGCAGTATGTACCACCACCTAGACCAGTCTGGTCCTGAGCAGTCTGTACTACAGCATCCCCATCTGTTGTTTCCCAGTTGTAGGTGTAAGCACCTGTACCTCCAGTAACAGCTAGTGAGATACTACCTGTAAGTGATCCACTCTCCTCATGACACAACGGCTCTACAGGAGTACCTGTAAGCTCGACCGGAGTAGGTTCTGTAATCTCAAAGGTTAGTACGACTTCGCAACCAGCAGAACTAGCGTCTGGGTTGGTCGCTGCATCCGTCACAGTAACAGTGTAGATGCCTGTACCTAGCTGGGTGAGGTCCTCGTCATTACTAAAGAATGTCGCGCCTTGCGTCCATGTGTAGGTGTAAGGCAGTGTACCACCTGTAATAGTGATATCAATAGAACCATCTAAGGCGCCACTGGCATCATTACACGAGGGCTGTACAACTATCCCATCCCCATCTAGCGGAGCACCAGTACCAGAACCAGTGATGGTTACTGATAAGGGGCCCGTACACTGGGCGGAGGCTGCAAAGCCTAGAAATAGAAGAGAAACTATCAGGTAGAATTGTCTCATCGGTTTGGATTTTGTGATTGATTGTAAAAAATTGGGTTTCCATCTGATAGACATATTTATCAGGTTTACCCCCCACCCACGTCAGGCGACAGAGCCTTACAGAAAACTGAAAAAACACGAAAGAAACAACGTAGCTACTACGACTATCTCACAAGCCTACAAGGCAGACAGTTACCATACTTCTTTCTGACAACCCCACTAAAACATCTTATCACAAGTGGCTTACATATTTAAAAAATGCTATTCAATGAGATCTCCACCCCCTGCTTCAATAGAGTAAAAGAAGGGACAAATAATTTTTGAAACTTTTTGAAAAAAAATGTGACTTTATCAGTAGTTAGCCGTCACGGCGTCACCGGTGATACATCGCTGACCATAGAAAAGCGCCAAACCCTAACTAAAGAATCTGGCGCTATACCTGTTAAACGAAAGGGCAGAATACGTTAACTCAAAGCCGCCTTTAGGTCTTGTATCAGGTCCTCAATATCTTCGATACCGACACTTAATCTGATGAGAGAATCCGTCAATCCTACGGCCAGTCGCTCCTCCCTAGGTATGCTGCCATGTGTCATGCTAGCTGGGTGCCCGATCAGCGACTCTACTCCACCTAGACTCTCCGCTAGAGCAAAGTAATGTGTCTTTTCTAAGATATCAGCGGCTGCTGCTTGGGTATCATCGTGGAGGTCAAAGGACACCATACCCCCGAAGCCGTCCATCTGCCTAGCGGCCACATCATGATTGGGGTGGGTCTTAAAGCCTGGGTAGTAGACATTACTTACCTTGGCCTGGGTGGTCAAAAACTCAGCGATCTGTGCGGCATTCTCACATGCTCTCTGTACTCGTAGATGTAAGGTCTTGATACCTCGTAATACTAGGAAGCAATCCTGCGGCCCTGGTACAGCACCCTCAGCATTCTGTATAAAGTAGAGTGCCTGAGCATCTTCAATCGTTTTGGTAATCACTGCACCATGCACGACATCAGAGTGACCGCCCAGGTACTTGGTCGCACTATGCAACACGTAATCTGCACCAAACTCTATAGGTCGCTGTAGGTAGGGACTGGCAAAGGTATTATCGACCACGAGCTTGATCTTATCTGATAGCTGATCCGCCACCGCTCGTATATCTAGGATATTGAGCATAGGATTAGTAGGTGTCTCAATCCACACCATCCTGGTACGATCAGTAATACTATCGCTCAACTGCTCGACATTACGCAGGTCTACGAACTTAAAGACGATACCATACTGGCCATATATCCTAGTCATGATCCGGTAGGTGCCGCCATACAGATCATTGGTCACAATGACCTCATCACCAGGGGATAGGGTCTTGAGTAGCGATCCTGTCGCTGCAAGACCGCTAGCGAAGCATATCGCCTTAGCACCTCCCTCCAGAGCGGCAAGATTGGCCTCGAGGACAGTCCTAGTCGGGTTGCTACTACGAGCATAGGCATAGCCCCGATGCTCGCCAGGTGAGGATTGCACATATGTACTCGTCTGAAATATAGGTGTCATGATCGCTCCTGTGCTCGGATCAGGCTCAATCCCAGCGTGGATCGTCTTGGTGTTAAACTTCATATTTATCAATTAGTACTAGTCCGTGATTTAAAGGTAGACCTAAAGAAATAAGACGGCGAAACTTTGGCAAAAAGATCATCACTACCTATAGAGATGATGTCTATCAATGCCTATATTGTAGCCACTAGCAGCAAGACCACAGGCCGATGATTGTTCACTACATCTCTACAGAATGTTACCCCGTTGCCAAAGTAGGTGGCCTCGGTGACGTGACAGGAGCACTACCCAAGTACCTAGAGGCCGATGTAGCAGTAATACTTCCTAGGTATGACATGCCTTGGTTCAGTGGAAAGACCTACACGACCATATACGGCGGGCATATACCATGGCCAGATAAGGAGGTAGCCTTTGAGATACAGGAGGTAACAGGCCACAGCTTAGGCTTTCCATTTTACGTGATCAATATACCCGAGCTCTTTAGTAGAGATGGGGTTTATAGCGGCAGCGATGGCGTTTTCTATCCAGACGAGGCAGAGCGGTATTGTGCCTTCCAGCGGGCCTACCTAGAGTGGGTCAACAGTCAAGAGGATCTGCCAGACGTAATCCATTGTCAAGACCACCACACCGGCCTCATCCCCTTTATGATGCAGTACGCAGATAGGTATCAGCGTCTGAGCGATGTGGCAACCGTATTTACGATACACAATGAGCGATACCAAGGTAAGTTTGCCTGGGAAAAGCAGTACCTCCTACCCGCATTTGACAACTGGAAGAGTGGCCTCATAGACTGGGACCATATGATCAATCCACTTGCAGCCGGCGTCAAGTGTGCAGATGCCGTCACTACTGTATCGCCTAGCTACATGGAGGAGCTCAAGCATGATGCCGCAGGGCTAGAGTGGCTCTTTAAGCATGAGTCTGGCAAACTACATGGAATACTTAACGGCATCGACCATACCGTATGGGGTCCCCGCACTGACCACTTGCTAGCGCATAATCTCAAGCGCAGTGTGCCCAAGTTTAAGAAAGACAATAAGGCCCACCTCCTGGCCGGAAGAGGGCTAGACAAGCAGAAACCACTGGTCGCATTTATAGGGCGGCTAGCCGTAGAGAAAGGCGCCGACCTACTACCGGCCATCTGCGACCTATCCATATCAGAAGGTGTAGATGTAAACTTTATCATCCTAGGTACAGGTGACAAGACCATACAGGCCGCTATAGAGCGAGTCGCTCAGCTATATCCTGATCGGATCGAGGCCATCATCGCCTATGATGAGCGACTGGCACATGAGATATATGCCGGTGCAGACTACATCATCATGCCTAGCCGTGTAGAGCCATGTGGACTCAACCAGATGTATGCCCTGCGCTATGGCACCGTACCCATCGTACATAACATCGGCGGGCTCAAGGATAGTATCATCGATATCAATGACCCGGCTGGTTATGGCATCAAGCACGACCACCTATTCATCAGTGACCTGATCGATGCTATGAGAAGGGGCGAACACCTATATAATGACACTGACCGTCACCGAGAGGTAGTAGCAGCAGGCATGCAACGCGACTTTAGCTGGGCACACAGTGCTGATCAATATCGAGACCTCTACCTATCCGTTATCAAGCAAAAAAATTAAGAACAATGAATATAGATCGATCTATCATGAGCAGATGTATAGCCCTCATCCTAGGAGGAGGCGCTGGCACACGTCTATACCCGTTAACCAAAGAAAGGTCAAAACCTGCCGTACCGATAGCGGGTAAGTACCGCCTCATCGACATACCTATCAGTAACTGCCTTAATAGTGGTCTCAAGCGCATGTTTGTACTGACACAGTTTAATAGTGCCAGCCTCAATCGTCACATCAAGAACACGTTTAACTTCGACAGCTTTACCAATGGCTACGTCGACATCCTAGCCGCAGAGCAGACTAGGGGCAATATGAACTGGTTCGAGGGTACGGCCGATGCTGTACGCCAGAGTGTCCGAAATATCACGGCGGACAACTATGACCACGTCGTAATACTATCAGGCGATCAGCTCTATCAGATGGACTTCGAGGTAATGGCCAAGTACCACCAAGCGCAGAATGCAGATGTTACGATCGGCACCATACCTGTCGTCGCCCAAGACGCTACCTCCTTTGGTATCATGAAGGTCAATGGACATGGATATATCGAGCGGTTCACCGAGAAACCCGGGCTAGACATCCTGCCAGACTGGACCAGCGAAGTAGCGCCACACCTCAAGGAGCAAGGCAGAGACTACCTCGCTAGTATGGGTATATACATCTTTAAGCGATCAGTATTGCGCAAGCTACTCGAGGAGTACCCGGACGCCACTGATTTTGGCAAAGAGATCATCCCCAATGCCCTAAAGACAGGTTACAATGTGGCCAGTTTCGCCTATGATGGTTACTGGACGGATATCGGGGACATCCGATCATTCTTCGAGGCCAATATCGAACTCACCCAACCATTACCGCAGTTTAATCTCTTTAGCAATAACCAGCGAATTTTCACTAGGTCTCGCCAACTACCGCCAGCCAAAATAAGCGGCACCAAGATCGAGCATGCCATCATTGCAGAAGGAGGAATCATCCATGCCTCCTCTATCTCTAACTCGCTGATAGGCATACGATCACGCATAGGCAAAGGCACCAAGATCGATCGATGCTACATCATAGGTAACGACTTCTTCCAGACCCTAGATGAGATACAGAACGAGGATAACCCAATGGGCATCGGCCCTAACTGTGTGATAGAAAATGCCATCATCGATAAGCATGTACACATCGGAGAGGGCTGCGTCATCAGAGGGCATGACAGCCTAGAGGACCACGAGACAGAGGACTACTATATCAGAAAGGGTATCGTCGTCATCAATAAGTTTGCCGTGATACCCGCCAATACGGTCATTGGCAAAAAATAAGAGGCCCGTACCATAGCGAGGCGTACTTTTGCAGCAGACCAGCTACTAAATCTACTGCCTGTGAAGCACATGCTCGTATTACTACTGTGTGGCGTACTCGCTACTGTCACCGCTCAAGTGTCGTACGACGTAGAGCTGACTCAGATGACGGATGTAGAGTATCCTGACAATCCGGATATCGGCTACTGCGCTAGCACGTATGACCACGACTACTTCGACGATAGGGGACAGCTGACCAGACTAGATAATGGGCACTATACCCTACACCTACCTACGCGGTCAGGTGGACAGATCGCTTTTACTGATATCGACCTACGATCATGGATGCCTACAGGCCCGGACTATCTACTGAGTGATGACTACCTCACAGAGATAGCGATCATCAACCAGGAGTGGAACCGCAATCAGGTAGCACTGCGGTCTTCCCCCATGTCATCCACCGACCCACAGATCGTACGGGTCGACCTAGCACGCAACTGCCTTAACGCCTACCTGTGGGAGGTAATCGCTTACATCCAAGAGGATGGCAAGGAGAAAGCCTTTGCCCATGTGTGGTTTGACTTTCCGCATGAGGAGTATGCCTACCTCTTTAATCTAGTCAACGCCAAGGACTTTAGCACGTATGCGACTAGCCTAGTTAACTGGCAAGACCCAGAAAGCAAAATAGTCAATGTAGACCTACTACGTACCGTCGTCAAAGACCACAAGACAAAATACAAAGACCTCAGCGACACCGCCTATCCTCTAGCCGGAGCGAGACTTAAGAAACGAAAGGAAATAGTAACCCCGACCTCCTTTGAGACGATGCGAGACCTACAGGCCGACCAAACGACATTCGCGACATTCGCGCCTCCCGGCATGTATACACGTAGTGATCCTCGCGTTACTCAACTAGGACGGCTCCAGGTACTTAATAGTGCTATTGTAAAATCCACATATTCTCCCGACGCCGAAGGAACCAGTGAGATTACTCTAGACTTTAGCGATCCTGCAACAGGTAGAGAGACGAGTCTTATCATCGGTGGCATCAACCTCGTAGACATGCCCGTCCTATCTCCAGAAGACTGCAACAGTGGCTGGAAGAGCTCCATGGGCTTTGGCAACCATACCTTCTATGAGACCTACGAGGAGCATGAGGCCCACGACGCTAGCTCTAGCTTATACTATGCTTACTTCACAGATGAGAAAGGCCGATGGCTAGACAGCCACACGATCGGTGTCGACGGCCCACTTATGCACTGGGATGCTGATGGCAAGCTACATGTGTGGCTGCTATCATTTGAGCGGCATGCCTTGGTGGGGCATTATGCGTTGGAGTGGTAAAACTTAGAGCTCCTTCCTTAGTCTAGCAACTGGAATATGTAGCTGCTCCCGGTACTTGGCAACGGTACGTCTAGCGATATTGTAACCTTTAGAGGTTAGCATGTCTTTGAGCTTCTCGTCACTCAGTGGCTTCTTCTTATCCTCCTCGACGATGATGTCAGACAGTATATTCTTGACTTCTAGGGTACTTACCTCTTTGCCATCTTGTGTCATAAGTGACTCTGAGAAAAAGCTCTTGAGCAGCTTGGTCCCGAACTCCGTCTGTACGAACTTACTATTGGCAACCCGGCTGACCGTACTGATGTCTAGTCCTGTGATCTCGGCTATATCCTTTAAGATCATAGGTCTCAACGTACGTTCGTCGCCGGTCAAGAAGAAATCGTACTGGTACTGCATGATGGTATACATACAGTTGTGCAAGGTAGCCTGACGCTGCTTGATAGCATCGATAAACCACTTGGCGCTATCGATCTTTTGCTTGATAAACATGACCGCCTCTTTCTCCTTCTTGGTACCACGTCGACCCTTGGTCGTATCGTTGTAGGTCTTGAGCATATCCATGTAGTTATCATTGATACGCAGGTCAGGGGCATTCTTACTATTGAGTGTTAACTCTAGGTCACCATCGACATTCTTGATGATGAAGTCCGGCACTACATACTGGTTGGTATTGGCCGTACCCGTGCTAAAACCGCTAGCGGGCTTGGGGTTGAGCTTGAGTACCTCTTCGATAGCATCCTTGAGCTCCGAGTCAGAGATGTACAATGACTTCTTGAGTCGGCTGTAGTGCTTCTTGGTAAATTCGTCGAAGTAGTCTCGAAGGATCCGTAGCGCCAACTCTTTGGCTGGTGTCACCTCTCCTTTCTTACATCGCAAGTCGAGCTGTATGATCAAGCACTCCTGCAGGTCTCTAGCGCCTATGCCTGGAGGGTCAAATCGCTGAATCTTAGCCAGCAGGTCTTCTATCTCTTTCTCTGTGACGTCTATATTTTGCCCGAACATGAGATCATCTACGATGGCGATGGGCTCGCGTCGCAGGTAACCGTCAGAATCAATACTACCTATAATCTGTAGGGCGATCGTCTCGGCTCTCTCCGATCCCAACTTGAGCATACCCAACTGTCGCTCTAGGTGATCGTGAAAAGAACCCTGGACCGCCACCGGTATCGTCTTGTCATCATCTTCCGTGTAGGTAGACTCTGATCGGGTCTTATAGCTGGACGGATCATCCTCGATATACTCCTTGAGGTAGTCATCTAGCTCAAACTCCTCGTTATCACTCATCTCCTCGCCATCCTCCGACTGCTCCAGATCAAAGACCTCGGCACTATCCTCTCCCTCATCTAGGGCAGGGTTAGCCTCTAGCTCCTCTTTAATACGCTGCTCAAGGGTGGCAGTAGGAATTTGCAAAAGTTTCATCAGCTGTATCTGCTGAGGAGAAAGCTTTTGCATCATTTTTTGACTTAGACTCTGCCTTATCATACCTTAGTTACTTTTGATCCTGATGCTTACTATTTATATTGTCGGATCAATGCATTTATAACAGGCTGTGGCAAAATTGAGTTCTGCC
The DNA here is from genome assembly GCA_964389475.1 of uncultured Saprospiraceae bacterium. GTDB lineage: Bacteria > Bacteroidota > Bacteroidia > Chitinophagales > Saprospiraceae > CAYMFD01. The sequence goes on along the minus strand of CAYMFD010000002.1, from coordinate 68,769 downwards.
CGCCTTATCAAATATCGATCCAAACTTTAACAAATATAACAGACAGGGATTTACATATGTGTAGTTTTTATAATATTTAAAAATTAAAATGTGTATCCCTTTGATTAATAGATGTGACTATGAATGAGATAAATGACCGACTCGCCCTACTGAGAGCAGCCATGACCCAACAAGGCATCGATGCCACCATCGTACCCTCTGCAGATGCGCATCAATCGGAGTACGTAAGCGACCACTGGATGGTACGAGCATGGATCTCCGGATTTACAGGTAGTGCTGGCACGGCAGTCATCACGCAGGACCACGCTGGCGTATTCACCGATGGGCGGTACTTCTTACAAGCAGAGACAGAGCTAGCGAATAGTGATTTCGTATTGCAGAAGTATATCAGTCGCGAAGCTCATGAGGAAGTGACCTATCTAGCTGATACACTGCCAGCGGGTAGCACTGTGGCGGTTGACGGACGGGCATTTGCTACGAGCACCTTGCGAGCCTACGAGGTTATTTTCAAAAAGAAAGACATCACCCTGTCTGTAGACGCAGACCTATTCTCTAGTGTATGGACTGATCGGCCGCCACTACTGCACAAGTCGATCTACGAGCACGACGTGACGTATGCGGGTATAGACCGCAAGGAGAAAATAGCACAAGTACGCCAAGCCATGGAGGACGCCGGTGCAAATCACCACCTCATCACCACGCTAGACGACATAGGCTGGCTGCTCAATCTGCGAGGGTCAGACGTAACGTTTAACCCCGTATTTATGAGTTACGTACTCGTGACGCCATCAACTGTACAGCTCTACTGCGATACGTCGCAGGTACAAGGCCAGCTCGCTCCACAACTAGACCGTGATGGTGTAGTACTAGCGCCTTATGACCAGATCGAGTCTGACCTGCTAGCGCTACCCAAGGGAGCAGTTATCATGATGGACCCTACGACTGTCAATGGTCGCCTCAGTGGGCTGATCGCTTGCCAGACCGTCGAGCGAGATATGCCTACTCGCATGCTCAAGGCTATCAAAAACCCCACGGAGCAAAAGCACATACGTGAGTGCATGATACAGGACGGTATCGCCCTTGCCAAGACATTCTACTGGCTAGAGCAGGCGCTAGAGATAAGGACTGTCTCAGAGGTCGAGCTATCTGATAAGCTAGCAGAGATGCGGTCTCAACAACCACACTACGTAAGTGAGAGCTTCGACGCCATCGTAGGATATAAGGGCAACGGTGCCATCATACACTACAAGCCAGAGGCGAGCACCTGCGCTGATATCAAGGCCGAAGGCATGCTACTAGTGGATAGTGGTGGGCAGTACGTCAACGGCACGACGGATATTACTCGGACTTTTTGCCTATCCGAACCCACGGACCAGCAACGACTCCACTACACCCTAGTCCTCAAGGGCATGATCAGCTTGACCAAGGCGACATTTCCCGTTGGTAGCACAGGTCAGCAGCTCGACACGTTCGCTCGTATGCACCTATGGGATGAGGGCCTCAACTTTGCCCACGGCACAGGACATGGGGTTGGTTTTTTTATGAATGTACATGAGCCTCCACAAGGATTTGCCCCTGCCGGCCAGCGAGCTAAGACAAGACACCGAGTAGGTATGTATACCAGTAATGAGCCTGGCTTCTACCTAGAAGGCCACTATGGTATACGAATCGAAAACCTGATGATTACGCAAGCGTCTGCCCACGACGGATTTTTAGAGCATGAGACGGTAACCCTCTACCCGCTCGCACTCGACCTCATCGATGAGACGATCATGACTACGAGAGAGAAAGCATGGCTCAACAAATACCAGCACAAGTGCTACAGTCTGATAGCACCGCATCTAAGTAAGGCGGAGCAGGAGTGGTTCACCCAAAAATGTAAACCACTGAACTAGTGGTGAAAGACCCGCTTGACCCGAGGTGCTATCCTCGATAAGACTTCGTAGGGAATGGTCCCTGATGCTTGCGCTAAGATGTCAATGGGGTGGTCTGGACCGAAGACGGTCACAGTATCACCTACACGGATACCAGCGCCATCGGGACTAGCACACATCGTCAAGTCCATACAGATACTGCCGACTATAGGTAAGAGGTGGTTACCAGCCCTAAATGCGAAGCCACCGCCTGCAGCTGACCGCATGAGGCCGTCGGCGTAACCCACATTGACCGTGCATATCGTCATATCCCTATCTGCTACATACGATCTACCATAACCTACGCTATCACCGGCAGCTAGACGCTTGACCTGGAGTACTCGGGCGGATAGGTGGTGTACGGGTTGCAAGGCGGCAGTCATCGTAGCCGATGTATCAATACCGTAGAGGCCTAGACCCAGTCTCGCCATATTGTAGTCGTGGCCTTGGTGTCGAGCTATGCCCGAACTATTGAGTATGTGGTAGTACTGCGCTGGTGGTAAGGCCTTACACATGGCATCAAAGGCATGCATCTGTCTACGTGTGAAATCGTCAAGATCCACCGATTCGCTAGCGACCAGATGGCTGAATACCGATACGATCTCTACCTGCTCCTCTCTAGATAACCACTCGCGTAAACGATCCAAATTATCCACCTCGAAGCCTAGCCTTTTCATACCCGTATCGAGCATCAGATGTACCCGCAAGCTCGCTGTGGAATGCATGGTCAGGAAGGCCGTGATCCGGTCTAGCTGGTCAGTTGAGTGTAGCTCTATATCAATATCGTTTTGCCAACATGCCGTCAGTCGATCGAGATCTGGATTGAGCACCAATATTGGCATCTTGATACCGCCTTGACGCAGGGTTATCGCCTCATCTACAAAAGCCACTGCGAGGTATGCGACGCCGCGTCGCTCCAGTAGGCGAGCTACCTCCACGCTACCTGTACCGTAGGCGGATGCCTTGATGACGACCATCATGGCACATCCAGCCTTACGCTGGTAGACATCGAGGTTGTGCTGTAGGGCAGCGAGGTCGATCTCTAGTCTGGCATTATGACTGAGGGCCTCTAGTTGGTGACAGACTCGCTCCATACCATACCTCCTAGCTCCCTTGGTCAGCACCACATGATCTTGTACCTCTAAGCGGTCGATTTCAGCCAGCAGGGCCTCCGTGGTATCATAGGTAGTGTGGGTACTAGCTATAAGTTGACGAGACGTCTCGCCTACCGTGATCAGGTGATCGATCTCATAGTCCGTAATCAGTTGTTGAGCCGCCGCCACCCATGGCCCATGGCTATGGTCTATATCTGAGAGGATCAGCAGGCGAGGCCTAGCGGACGAGAGCGATCGCTGGTAGTCAAGTGCTAGGCGGAGTGACTGTATATCAGCCGTGTAGGTATCGTTTATCAGTATACTGCCCTGGCGTCCGGCGCTGGTCTCTAGGCGCATAGGTAGTGGCCCTATAGCCGACATAGCAGCCGACACTTCCTCGGTAGGTACTCCCAGCTCTAGTGCGAGCACCGCCGCATGCATAAGGTTGTCCAGCATAGGCGGTGACGATAGCCTAGTCGTGGACGTCAGATCTGCATCGCTGTTGCTTATCTGTACCTGAGGTAGATCGATGCTGATACTGTAGTCTCCTTCTTGAGCAGTAGACCACGTAGTGACCTTCCCAGCAGCGAGAGACTGCTCCACCTGGTGTACGATTTCGCGGTGATGATGATTACAGACTACCTGCTGACAAGACCTGAAGAGGATGGCCTTTTCCTTGATCTTGGCCGTACGATCTACGAAGCCCGCATCATGGGCAGGGCCGATCGTCGTAAATATACCGTGGGTAGGCTGTACGACCTCAGCTAGGGCAGACATCTCACCTGCTCGAGACACCCCTACCTCAAATACGGCAATACTCGCCTGTGCATCGAGCTGTAATACGGATAGCGGCACGCCTATCTGAGAGTTGTACGACTGTGGGCTCTTACATACGCGATACCTAGTACTCAGCATGGTAGAGATCCACTCCTTGACGATCGTCTTACCGTAACTACCCGTGATGGCTACGACGGGTATATCAAACTGGCGGCGATGGTAGGCCGCTAACCCTTGCAAGGCAGCCACCGTATCGTCGACCAGCAAGAGACTCACGCCGTCAGGCAGGTCATCCGGCATATGGTCGGCAACGACGAGTCTTACCCCTGTAGCAGCGGCATCCGCCAGGTAGGTGAGGCCACTACGGTTGGCAGTGGTAATAGCAAAGAAGACCACATAGCTGCCGTCCGTAATCGTCCGCGTATCTGTACTAGCAGCGGTAATGACGAGGTCTGGCAGATCGAGTGCATCTGATCCTAGGATACTTGCTATCTGTTGTGCCGTATACTTCATAGCTGTGGCGTAAAGATCATGCTTTTGACGCATTACTTACCAGTCGCTGATAGACGTCCATCACGGCAGCTGTCGTCTTTACCCGATCAAAGGTATCACGAACATACCGCTTACCCGCCTGACCCAGTTGGCTCACGAGGTCTGTATCCGTCGTGAGTTGTCTCATGGCTTCGCTTATCATAAGCGGATTGCTAGGGTCTACGAGCAGTGCCCCGGGACCGGCGGCCTCTGGCAGGCTAGACACATGGGAGGTCAGCACGGGTGTACCCACTGCTAGGGACTCCACGATAGGTATACCAAAACCCTCGTAAATACTAGGCAGGAGTAAAGCTCTGGCCTGGTGGTAGAGGTCGGGCAGGGCATCATTGGGCAAAGACCCCAGAAACTCAAACCACGGCTCAAGGTCATGGTCAGCAATAAAGGCCTTGACGCCAGCCAAGTAATCGGATCCGCTACCCACGACCTTGACGATCATACGCTGGTGCTCGGGCAGGAGGTCCATAGCCTGCGCTATCTGCAGTAGTCCCTTACGCTTAATGATACTGCCCACATACAACAGGTAGTCGCCGATGTAAGGTGCAGATGGGTAGTTGAGGTAGACCTCCGCACAGGTCTGATAGCATACCGTCATCTTATCTCGGTCTATGCCGTAGATCCTACTAAGGTCTGCCGCTGTACTCTCAGATATACTGATGATGTGATTAGCTAGTTTCGCACTCCTACGGTACTTACTTGCGTAGAGCTTCTGGTCTACTTTTTTAAAGTGGTCTGGATAGATCTCATAGATCAAGTCGTGAAATGTCAAGACCGTCTGGGCAGGTCTTGCGATATGCCCTATCGGTAGTTCGTGACTGAGGCCGTGATATATGTCTAGGCCTAGTTTTGTGATTTTCCTAGATATGATATATGTCCTCCATACTGATGGTGGCCACACACTGCTCGTATGTATGTGGTAGCGTCGATCCTCCAAGAAGGGCTGGGCATAGGCATTGTCACCTACCGTCGGCGTAAATAGGTGGTACTCATGCTCTGGATAGAGGTCTACCAGGTTAGTTACTAGAGTCCTACTGTAGTTTCCTAGGCCAGTACTATTATGAAAAATGCGCTTCGCTTCGAAGCCTATCTTGAGTCTCTTCACGATCGCTTCCAGATTAACTGTGGCGTCTCACCCTCTCCATCGAGGATCTGTGCTAGCTCCAGGTGATAGACGACGCTTTTAATCATCTTGTCACTTACCCAGCCGTGTATGGCCCACTCTGTACTATGGTACCATCGAGCTACATCCTCCACCTGCAGGTCGTAGCGACGGGCCACGAGGTGAATCATCTCCTCGTCATGGCTCATAAAATCATCACAGCTGTCATGGATGGTCCTCAACATACGTATGATCGCCTCCGGCTGATCACGGAGTACTTCGTTACGAGCGGCAATTACAAAGCAAGGCCATGGCGTCTTGTACTCGCCTACCCGCCTCAGCCGGCCACTATCCACGTAGGGTTTGGTTGTGAATTTTTCCCAGTAAAACACATCGGTCTCACCTGCTGCAAGCGACGATAAGGCGCCGTCTAGGTTGCCGATTATCTGCCATTGGTCATCCCTGATAGTCTTGCCTTGTTGCTCCGCATCCACGATGGCCATTAGGTGAGACCCAGAGCCAAAGCGGCTGATCGCATACCTCCCATCATAAGCGTCTTGATACGTCTTGATATTGCTGTCGACACCCGTATGTACTCCCCAGGTCAGTGGGGTATTGACATATACGGAGACGATCTGAGAGGGGTTGCCTTTGTAAATGTCTTTGATAATACCCTCTGTCAGTAGTATACAAGCGTCTACCTCGCCTGACCGTAGTGCCTTGGTCATCTGTCCTGTACCTCCGTCAAAAGTGGTCCACTCGACATCTACGCCTCTAGCGGCAAAGTCACCCTGCTCGATGGCTAGGTGTATGGGTAGGTTAAAATGCTCGGGCACCCCGCCTAATCTGATCTTTGTCATCTCTTCTACATTAAATATCAACGCCAGCAATCCGCCGCTACTCGACGAATATCTGGCGTCTTCCTGAGTCCAAAGATAGCTAATCGACAATGCACAAATGACGAACTAGCCTCGGGCCAAAATCCTCTATCTCCCTTGAAGTCTTTCTATTTCTTAGCTTTGTTAGTATGTACCTACATCGCCTACTATCTGTCTGTCTTATACTTGTACACGTAACGCTTACGGGGCAGGTCGTACTATCAGATGATTTTGAGGATGGCAATCTAGACACTAACCCGACTTGGGTAGGCGATCTAGATGATTACAGCGCCTTAGATGGCCAGTTACAGCTATCCGCTACGGAGGCCGGGACGTCGTCGCTTTTCACCGCTTATGACCGAGTCGATAGCGTCAGTATTGCGGTAGCTTTTGATATAAATACCAATCCATCGGGCGGCAACTTCAGCCGGATATACCTATACGTCGATCGCCAGGACCTAAGCCTAGCCAATGGATACTACCTGCAACTAGGAGAGGGAGGCTCTGATGATGCCATAGAGCTCATACAGCTCGTCGATGGTCAGCCCTCTAGCGTGGCGAGAGGTGACATGGCCGGACTGGCTTCTAGACCGGCCAAGGCTTTGGCCATAGATATCAGACACGACGGTACTTTCACACTAACATCGACGGACCTGTCGAGTGGTGCAGTCAGCGAGGAAATCATCACCGTCATCGACTGGTCTTCTCTGTCGACCAGTGGTTTTTTTGGAGTCTTAAATACCTATACAGGGTCCAATGTCACCAACTACAGTTATGATGATGTATTGATCCAGCGCTTTACACCAGACCTAGAGGCACCCGTACTATTATCCGCAGAAGCGATAGACGCAACGACAGTCGCTCTACAGTTCGACGAAGAGATAGGCAATACGACCCTGACACCAGCCCAGGTATCCTTTGACCCAGACCTACCTGTCTCTACAGTCATGAAAGATCTGACTAGACTAGTCGTAGACTTAGGGTCACCCCTCCAATCCGTCAATACCTATACGATCACTGTATCAGACATCAGCGACTTACTGGACAATACGGGTGTGGCGCAGACCACGACACTGCAATTTGCCGAGACACCGGTGGCAGGCGACCTAGTGATCAATGAGATACTCTTTAATCCAGAAGGTGATGGTAGTGATTATGTAGAAATCCTCAATGTCTCCAATAAACGGCTAGCCCTAGACGGCCTCCTCATCCGCAACACTAGTAATGATAACGAAGAAGTACTAAGCACAGACTTACAGCTCGAACCCCAAGGCATAGCCCTAGTAACGGAGGATGCCCTAGGTACTGCGGTGGCCTACCCCAGTAATGACGATTCAGTCTTTATCGAGAACAGGCTACCCCCTTTTAACAATGGTGATGGCAATGTCAGCATCATCGCGATAGGTGGACAGGCAATCGACTCAGTAGACTACGATGAGGACTGGCATTTTAGCCTATTAGACGATGTAGATGGCGTCAGCCTCGAGCGGATCGATCCTAGTGGTCCTAGCCAGGCCGAGAGTAACTGGCAGTCCGCGGCCAGTGCCAGTGGCGTAGGCTTCGGCACACCAGGCCTAGGCAATAGCGCTTTTATAGGTAGGTTGCCTGTAGGCGAAGGGCTTCTCCAGGTGATCGACGATACCTTTAGCCCAGACCTAGATGGCGAGGACGAGCAGATCGCTATACAGTATGACTTACCTTCGAACGGTTACTTAGCCAATGCTTTTGTCTATGATCAGCGAGGCCACCTAGTACGCAACCTCTACAACCAAGAGCTACTCGGCGTAGCTGGTATATTGACGTGGGACGGTCTAGACGATAGTGGCAGAAGACTGCCCGTAGGTCCTTACATCATACGGGTACAGTTATTCAACCTTGATGGTGACAGGATAGAGTGGCAAGCACCAGTCGTACTGGCTGTACCACTAGACTAGTTTTCACAAAAAAAAGAAATGACACGCTGACCTGTCCTTGGTGCTAGTAGAGGTGTGTTGTGAAAAGTAAGGACAACGGGATATTGATCAGAGAGCTACACACCTATACTAACCGATCAAACACAGGCTACACATAAATTATCACTATGCAACCCACGGACCTCGAACTACTGCATCAATACCAGCAAGAGAATAACCAAGAGGTCTTAGGCACTCTATACAACAGGTACATAGCTCAGGTCTATGGTGCCTGCCTCAAGTATCTCAAACAAAAAGAAGCGGCGCAGGATGCTGTAATGGATATATACGAAGAACTCGTCGTCAAGTGCCGCAAGCATCAGATCGAACACTGGCAGGCCTGGCTGTACATGGTCAGTCGCAATCACTGTCTACAAAAGATACGCAAGGAGAAAACAGCGCTATTGAAAATAAACGAGGCCCAACGTATGTATACCGAGCAAGTCTTACATCATAGTGATGAGGACGTAAAGCAAGGAGAACTCAACCGACTAGAAGACTGCATAGACCAACTAAAAATGGATCAGCAGACCTGTGTCCGGGCCTTCTACCTACTCAAGCAGTCCTATAAGCAGATCGTGGGTACCTCGGGCTACACGTGGTCTCAAGTGCGGTCACACATACAGAATGGTCGCCGCAACTTAGCAAACTGCCTAGGACAATAAGTACTATGAATCAGAAAGAGATCGAACAAAAAATAGCCGCCTACTGCAGCGGCCGCCTCAGTCCAGAGGAGGAGCATGACATAGAGCGATATGCTGCAGACCACCCCATGCTGATGGATGCGCTGGAGGGATACCTTGATGATCCTAGTCAGATCGACCGCATCAAGGACCTCAAGTCACTAGTCGTAGCACCCAAACAAAAAATACTGACCCTCAAGAGCCTACTACCCTATGTAGCGGCTACAGCTCTACTACTTGTGATCGTAACGTCTATCTACAAGCAAGGACAGGCACCTGACTACGCGGATGTAGAGACCAGCAGCCCCGTACTAGCAGAGTCAATCCCTGCTGAGGTTGATATGCCTACGGTAGTAGCAGACCGTACAGGGACCACTACATCAGTCGGCGACAGCGGTGGTCTAGCCATGGAGATGGAGGAAGAAGTTGACTTACCTCAAGCCAAGGATGTCAGTGTCACGCCAAGTAGCCCGCCCAGCAAAAAATCCGTAAGCCCTAAAGCAAAAGTCAGTAGACAGCAAGCCCTCGACGGCTCCGCTGATCAAAGCGACCTCGTCGAAACACCCTCTAGCCCTCCCGCGAACAAGTCACTCGCACAACAGGAAAGCAACCCACCATCTGCTGCCATGTCGACCGACGAGGCAGGTGACATAACTGTCGGCAAAGCCCACAAGTCCACCTCTAGTGCAAGACCAGCAAGACGTAAGCTACTAGACCAGTACTTCGCCAGTGACCAATTAAGCATCAGTGGCTCCCTACCTCTTAACGAGTTATCTGCGACATCACCCTGGCCGCAAGTATGGCAGGCCGTCTCACAGCTAGCCAAAGAAAATAATCAGAAGAGCGGCACAGCTACACTTCGCCTTAGAGTAGATGGCGATCAGGTAACGGCGACTCCCATGAAAAATATGGCAGCGCTAACCGACAGTGGCATAGTAGATTACCTGACAACTAGTATCGGCCTAACCGCCAAAAGCGGCCAAAGTAAGGAGTGGCTGATCAAGCTAGAATTTAAATAGTCGTAATCTATTTGGCATAGAGAATAGACAATTAATCAGAAGCACTATATTTGCGCATCCAATGAGGGTCCTATAGCTCAGTTGGTTAGAGCACCTGACTCATAATCAGGTGGTCCAAGGTTCGAGTCCTTGTGGGACCACACAAAAAAAGCCGCTATGTCGATGACTTAGCGGCTTTTGTATTTTAGAACGTCAGCTGGTATTACTTTACCTCGATAACTCCGTTGCCGATGAGGTGTAGCGGGACATGTACCTTACTAGATCCCGTGTCGAGAGTAACACTACTCTTGTCCATATCGACGACGGTCCCTTGGTGTCCCTGTACGTTGATGCTGTCGCCTATTTTGACGCGGTTAGCCACATAACCTGAGGCTATGAAGTTACCTACTGTCTGCTTAGATGCTAGACCGTAGCCTATCGCAAAGGCAAGTACGGCTCCACCAATTACCATGGTTATGTTTTGCGAAAAGAACTCCGTCTCAATCTTGGCCTGTGTCATTGCTGAGACGATGACATTGATCAGTATAAAGTAGAAAAGCAATAAGCTTATCAGTTTGGCTGAAGGTATACCTAGAGACTCACAGGCTGTCTTGACGACCTTGCGTATTGCATCAGCCAGTAGAATTCCTACAACGAGTATAATCCCTGCCACGATCAGGTTGGGGATCATATTAAAGATATCCATCACCAGCTCGCTGAGGACTGGCAAGCCGAGAATCTCAGTAGCTGCGATCGCAAAGAAAAGGACAAATACGTAGTAGATTATCTTGCCTAAAACCTTGCTCAGTTTGATCTCTACATTTGCCTTGTTTACAATATCGACATCGTTGAGTTTTTCTCCCAACTCATCGATCTTGATGGACTTAAGAAATCGTGTAATGATCTTACTTATAGTCTTAGCAACAAAGAGACCTACTAAAAACACCACTAGCGCCATTATGACGCTAGGTACACCTGAGGCAAACTTGGTTAACAGGTCTTGAAATAAGGTAGTCAAATCGACCATTTATTACACTTTTTTGGGGTTAGGGTTCTCTACTTCTCCTCTTCTCTGGCTCCCAATACGGCCTTGACCATACCTGGAAAAAAGAGTTGTAACATATCAGCCATAAATTTAATAAACCCTGTGTTAGCGTTGAGGCTATTCTTAGTGTAATCTCGACTTGAGTCGCTTCTACCCTCTATGATCTCGTTTTCGAGTTCTTTCCACTTGTTGCTCATCTTATTTATTTTATGCAGAGAAGAGTACTTGGTACTCTCTTCTAAATTTCTCTTTTGCTCGTTTGATTTTCATCTTCACGGCACTTTCACTCATATCCAGGACCAGGGTCATGTCCTTGATACTTAGTTCATCTTGATACTTCATCAGGAGTACGGCCTTATCGGCTGCTTTTAATCTCTCGAGAATAATCTTCATTTGCTTGACGCTTGCCTCTAGCAGCTCGTTATCGTCTACATCATCTGTGACGCCTTCGAGGTTACTGAGGTCATCGACCTCCTGCACTAGGCTTCTCTCTTTTCGCTTACGCCTGATCTTATCGATACAAAAGTTGTACGTAATGCTGTAGAGCCAGGTGCTGAACTTACTATTACCCTTAAACTTACTGATGCTTACCAGAATCTTCATGAAGATATCCTGAACTGCATCTTCCGCTCGTCCCTCATCCTTGAGCATGCTCACACACTTGGCATATACCTTATCACTATATCTAGTGTACAGGACATCGAAGTACCGGGTGTTAGCATTCTCTCTGTACTTGTCAATTATCTCCTCATCGGACATACTTGCAATGGCAGAGCCAGAAAGAACATGGTTTAATAGATTTAAAATCACTGCATCAATTATTAAGGGCAATCAATCTTTACTGCTACCACTTAGTACTTGCGTACTTAGTAGACGATCGAATTGTTAAGCGGTCACATTAAAACAAAACAAGAACAATCAACAATACTTGAGGGGGTTGCATCAGTAGGGTAAATATACATTGCAGAACCTTAAAAACAGCTGTATATGGCCATAGTGGGTACTAGCTCAAAAACTCTAGATAACGATAGAACACCCTCACCATCACAAAAATCTTATAATCAGCAACATACACCTTGCATTAATTAATATAAGTGTCATCGCTTCGAACCATAGGATTCTACTTTCGATCTCGCCGGCACTACTACTGGTAGGCATGAGCTCTCAGATCTTCTATCGACACCACCTCGAGAGCCTTATGGTGAGTAGCCTCTAGTACCACCTCTGGCGCTACGCCAGCCTTCATCGCCTCGGCCCAACGACTGACGCAGAGACACCATTTATCACCAGGCTTGAGACCAGGAAAACCATACTGAGGCGCGGGAGTACTCAGGTCATTACCGCATGTAGATGTGTATGTCAAAAAAGCCTCTGTCATCACGGCACAGACTACATGTACACCTCGATCACGTGCATCGGTATTGCAGTAGCCATCTCTGTACCATCCTGTCACAGGATCCATGCAGCAGGATTGTAGTTCTGTTCCAAGAACATTGAGGGGTTGTTCTGTAGTCGCCATAACAAGTAAGAGGTTTATGATTAATGCTAGCATAAGAATCAAACTACCCTCCTCACTAAGAGTTGTGAGATAATCGCTCTAAAACAACTATCTACCGCTATGACAAACCCATTGATAGCAGATGCCGTTACCTTTACTCCACACAGCACAATGTAGTAGATGCAAGATAGATTTAGCCACCATGATTACATAGAGGTCATCGGTGCCAAGGAGAACAACCTGCAGGATATCTCCGTCAAGATCCCTAGAAACAAGTTGGTCGTCATCACTGGTATAAGCGGCAGCGGCAAGAGTTCGCTAGCCTTTGACACCTTATATGCCGAGGGTCAGCGGCGCTACATGGAGACTTTCTCCGCCTACGCTAGACAGTTCCTAGGTAAGATGGACCGACCAGAGGTAGAGAAGATCGATGGCCTCAGCCCCGTCATATCTATCGAGCAAAAGACGACTTCGTGGAATCCTAGGTCGACGGTGGGGACTACTACGGAAATCTACGACTTCTTGCGACTGCTATATGCAAGAGTCGGGGAGGCCTACTCCTATGCGACTGGCAAGCGGATGACCAAGTACAGCGACCAAGAGATCATCGAGTATATCATGACCAACTTTGATAAAAAGAAGATCGCCATACTAGCGCCACTTGTGCGATCTAGGAAGGGGCATTACCGAGAGCTCTTCGAGCAGACGCGTAAACGAGGTTATACCAAGGTACGAGTGGATGGAGAGATCCTCGACCTCGTCAAAGGCCTACAAGTAGATCGCTACAAGGTGCATGACATCGAGGTCGTCATTGATAGGATCAAGGTGAGTGAAGATCGTCGTGACCGAGTGATCGCCAGCGTAGAGACAGCGCTAGGCATGGGTGAGGACTTTCTCTTTGTCATGGATCATGATACCAATGAGGTCCGACCTTTCAGCAAACGGCTGATGGATGCAGAGTCCGGTATCAGTTATGAAGAGCCATCGCCTAATACCTTCTCATTTAATAGCCCCTATGGTACCTGCCCCGACTGCCGTGGCTTAGGCAAGGTCAACGCTGTGGATATGGCCAAGGTCATCCCAGATGATAGCAAGTCTATCAACAATCAGGGTATAGCACCCTTCGGCGAGGTACGGGACAATTCGACTTTCTCCCAATTAAGATCGATAGGCCGTAAGTACAAGTTCTCCTTTGCCACACCTGTCAAGGACATACCCAAGGAGGCACTAGAGATGATCCTACACGGTGGCGGTAAGGTCGGCAAGGTCAAGGATGCACCCCATGACTTCGTCTATAATCTATCACAAGAGGGCATCGTCAATATGCTACAGCGGTGGTACGACGAGTCCACCTCTGAGCGGACGCGTCAATGGGCGGAAGAATTTATGACCGTCGACACCTGTCCGAATTGTAACGGGTACCGCCTCAAGAAATCCTCGCTACACTACCGGCTCGGCCACAAGCACATCGGCGAGCTAGCCATGATGGACCTGCGACAACTGTACGACTGGCTAGACGAATTACCGGACTACCTCGACAAAAAACAAACAGCCGTATCCGCCGAAGTACTCAAGGAGATACAGCTACGACTGGGATTTCTGCTCAATGTAGGTCTCGACTACCTACACCTACACCGACCTACCCGTACCCTATCCGGTGGGGAGAGCCAGCGTACGCGACTAGCCACCCAGATCGGTTCGCAGCTCACGGGTATTACCTACGTGATGGATGAGCCGTCGATCGGCCTCCACCAGCGTGACAACCAGCGACTAATCGATGCCCTAAAAAACCTCACCCATATCGGCAATACGGTCGTCGTCGTCGAGCATGACAAGGACATCATGCTAGCCAGTGACTACTTGATCGACCTGGGCCCTGGTGCTGGCAAGCACGGCGGCAAGGTCGTAGGAGAGGGGCATCCTGATAGCTTCAAACAGCTCACTAGCATCACAGCCGGTTACCTAGCGGGCACGGAGACGATTGCTATCCCTGACAAAAGACGTAAAGGCACCGGCAAAAACCTAATACTCAAAGGTGCCTCGGGTAACAACCTTAAGGACGTCGATCTCAAGATCCCGCTCGGCACGCTGACCCTAGTTACTGGTGTATCTGGTAGTGGCAAGAGCTCACTGATTAATAGTACCCTCTACCCTATCCTCAGACATCACTTCTACAAGAGCCTGCAAAAACCCCTACCCTACAAGCGTATCTCTGGCCTAGACCACCTAGATAAGGTCATCGATATCGACCAGTCGCCGATCGGTCGTACGCCTAGGAGTAATCCTGCTACCTATACCGGCGTCTTCACGGATATACGCAAGATATTTAGCGAGTTGCCAGAGGCCAAGATCCGAGGCTACAAGCCAGGACGATTTAGCTTTAATGTGAAAGGTGGTCGATGCGAGACCTGTGGCGGTGCTGGAAAGCGAGTAATCGAGATGAACTTCTTACCGGATGTCTTAGTCGACTGCGAGGCTTGCCAAGGGCAACGATACAATCGTGAGACCCTAGAAATACTGTACAAAGGCAAGACCATCAGTGAGGTGCTAGAGATGACAGTCGAGGAGGCAGCGGAGTTCTGGCAACCCGTACCCAAGATCAACCGCAAACTGACCACACTACTGAGTGTAGGTCTTGGCTACATCACACTAGGGCAGCAGGCTACTACCCTCAGTGGTGGAGAGGCACAGCGTGTCAAACTCAGCGAAGAACTCAGCAAACGAGATACAGGCAATACCCTCTACATACTCGACGAGCCCACGACTGGCCTTCACTTTCAAGATATACGACACCTTACGGCCGTACTACAAAAGCTGGTCGACAAGGGTAATACCGTCATCATCATCGAGCATAATATGGACGTCATAAAGATCGCTGACCATATCATCGACCTAGGTCCAGAGGGCGGTAATGGTGGTGGTCAGATACTGTATAGTGGCGTACCAGAGAAGCTCCTTAAGGTCAAAGAAAGCCACACCGCTAGGTACTTAAAGGAAGAGCTGTCTTGACAAATGTCAAATTTAATTGTATATTTGTCATGTGATCAAGAAGTATAAGATACCAGAGACAGAGGAGAGTGAGGCTAGAGACTTTCTACAGCCCTACGTACCATATATACCTGACCACCAGTACACCTTGTCACTGATAGAGAGTGGCCTATATGTGCGAGACCTAGAGGTCGTGATGCGATCACTAGCACTGACCACTGAGGAAGTGGCTGGCCTACTACACGTAAATCCTCGCACGATCATGCGCCTCGGCGAGCCAGATAAGGCCCTTAAGCCAGATATGGGTGAGCGAGTGGCCTGCCTACTACGCCTCATCAAGTTTGGCAGGGTCGTACTAGGTAGCAATGAGCACCTAGCCTCCTACATTAAGTCCGCCTCGATGGCGCTAGACGGTATGCGACCCCTCGACTACCTAGGTACGATACTGGGTATGGAGATAATTTTCGATGAGCTAGGTCGCATAGATCACGGGGTATATTGATGGTACGTCTCTACAGGATCACTGCAGCACGATATGCCGAGGACCACTCCGGTCGTGGCGCCTATCTATATGGCGGACGATGGAACAGCAAGTCCCAGCATGCCCTATACGCCGCTCAGACCGTGTCACTTGCTATGCTAGAGGTGCTCGTACACATTAATAAACCACCGCCCAGAGCCTACCAACTCATCACCTATACGGTCGATCCCAGCCTCATCGCTGACAGTTCGGTTGAGTACGCTGTGCCTAGTCGCTTAGATATGAAGAGCCTAGTCGGGACACGAGAGATCGGTGATACCTTCTTACAATCACATCAACGGCCCGTGCTAGCCATACCTAGTATCATGCACGCCTTCGAAAACAACTACCTCATCAACCCCAATCATAAGCTTAGCGATCAGATTGAGGTTGTTGATCTTTCTTCGTTTACCTTTGAAGAAAGGTTTTTTACACATGCTCAAAACTAAAGTACTCGCCGCCGATATTGCCAATCTCACCGATGCTCGTTACTTCGCAGCATGGGGGGTCGACTATATGAGTTTTTGCATGGGCGAAGGCTCGGACACCTATATTGCCCCGCCACAGGTCAAGGAAATCATCGGATGGATAGCCGGTCCTACTCCGCTCTTACAATTTAAAAGCAGCCAGCAAGACGAAGCCTACATATCTTGGATGATGGAGTCCTGTGAGGTAGATGGCATCCTCATCGGTGGCAGCGTCGATACTCACATGGCCCTGACCTCAGAGCCTATCCTAGCCTTAAAGGAGGTAGCCTCTGACCAAGACATGAAAGACCTAGCAGGCATAGGCGGCATCATCATTACCAATAAGGAGGTAGAGTGGGAAGGCTACGCAGGAGAGGTCTTTCTCGACTATGTGCTCTCAGTAGATGAGATCAAGCAATTGCTAGACAGTGACCGACTACCGGGCCTAGTGCTACGAGGTGGTGCAGAGCAGAAGGTCGGTATCAAAGAATACGATGATCTAGACGAGATCATAGAAGTCTTAGAGGAGGACTGATACCATATTAACCTGAATATGCCGCATATCTTGTCGCTCCTTTTCAACTATTCAGCGTTGTCAAGCCTCGCCATAGCTACGGCTATGTCTAGCAACCCACCCGCTTTGCGGTTCCGTCATTTGTATGTCTACTAGACATCCACTGCTACGCAGATCACTCCATCAAGCCTTGCCTAGTCAAAAAGCCTCCAACAATCTTAATACGGCATTCTCAAATTAAAATGGTATGACGGACCTAGCACCTAATGCCAATCCTCTCACCTGGATGACCGAGTACCTAGTGCAGTTAGATAGGTGGGACCGTAAGACTACCCTCAAGCGATACGACCACCTTCGCATAGACGGTGACTGCGATACCAACATCCACTACATCGTAAAGAGCTGTCTGAGAGCCTATCAAGTTGCCCTTTCCGGCAAGGAACAGAATACACGGTTTGGCTACTGTGGCGAGGTTATCATCTCACTACCTGATTTCATCACTAATTAGCCATCAGATCTCAATCTGAAAGCTATCCGAGAGACCGAAATACTCTCCATGAAAAGGACTACTTACAGAGAAATCATCCAAGCCGACGCTGACGCTACGCTGGCCTGGGACCTAATCAGAGATCAGATGGTACTCCAGCATATCGAACGAGAAAGGGACTTACTGACCGAAACAGCGCAAGAAAGATCTGACCGAGTATTAAGGCGAAGTCCAAGACTTTTCCAAGAGGTACCCGCAAAATACATCGCCAACTATCTCCGCATGTCGCCCGAGACATTAAGTAGGCTCCTCAGATCTTGACCTACATCAACATCTATCAATAGGCTTGTGGTGTTCTTTGATGCATGAAAGTTAGTACTGCATCTCTCCTAGACAACCTGGCACAAAGAACGACGTCCGTCATCAGTGATCTATCTGATCTACAGTCGCTGCCTGACGATGAGCTCAACTGGCGACCCGCAACCAACGCATGGACAGTACTCGAATGCATAGACCGCCTGCTGATCTATGGCGACTTCTACGAAGCAGAATTTATGAAGCGGCTATCGGACAACACCAGTCAACCCAGGCAGGACCATCAGACAACCTGGCTGGGAACAAAGTTTGCCAAGTCAATGAGCCCGTCCAGTCGAGAGAAGAAAAAGGTGAAAACTCTAAAATCTACCAACCCAATACGAAAGTCTATCGATCGCCAATCGATTCAGCGCCTCCTAGATCAACAAAAAAACCTCTTGCACATAATCGATCACACTAGAAGTATCGACCTGCAAAAGACTAGAGTCGCCACCTCTCTATCCAGGTGGCTCACGCTGCAATATGGAGATATACTCATCGTACATGTCTATCACAATCAGCGACACCTGGTACAGATAAAGGAAGTCTTAGAACTGCAAGTCAACGGCACAACTTCATGAAAAAAAGGGCCTCCACCACTACAGCAGAGACCCTATATCTTCCTTGGCAACAAGATTACGCCTCTACTCCGACAACTCTACATCACTGATAAAGGTGTAGTCGGTGAGGGTTAGCAAAAATGCTTCAAGATCCAATTTGTCTTGTTGAGAAAGCGCTATACCCGGCTGGTCGCCTCGCTTGAGGCTCGGATCGAGGCTAGCAAGCGGCTCTACTCCATCGCTATAATGATCCAGCACATCACCTAGGCGACGTAGACTCCCATCATGCATATATGGATAGGTAAGCTCGACATTACGGAGGGTAGGCACCTTAAACTTGTACATATCTGCACTATCTAGGGTGATCATATGTCGGCCAGTCTCATGAGGATTATCGGGCAACTTACCATTGCTACGCATCGAGTGATCCGTGAATAGCGGCTCGGTATGACAGCTGTTACAGTTTTGCTTAAACAACTGATAGCCCGCCTCCTCCTCCGGCGTAAACTCGTAATCCCCCTGACGATACTGGTCGTACTTGCTATCTGTACTGATGAGCATAGTCATGTACTGTGTCAGCGCATAGAGCATCTGCTGATCATTGATAGGCGTCTCGACAAATACCTCCTCAAACCAAGAGGCGTACTTATCGCTCGCCCGCAGACGATCGAGGGCATCACGCATCGAGAGGTCCATCTCTAGTGGATTGGTAATCGGTGCTACCGAAAACACTTCGATATGATTGACACCACCATCCCACATAAAAGTCGGCTGCCACAAGACATTGACGATGGGTGGGCTGTTGCGTAATCCTAACCGCCCATCTACACCTGCACTCAGTCGAGTACTGTGATCTGCAAAGGCATGTACCTGTGCATGGCAGCTCGCACAACTGATCGTCGAGTCCACGGAAAGTATAGGATCATGAAACAAGGCTCTACCTAGCTCAAAAACCTCTTTGCTCAGTGGATTATTGGCAAAGCTGTAGACAGGATCAGGGAAGTAGGCCGGATAATCTGGGCCAAACTCCTCCTCACCAGTGCCACAACTAGCTAGCAGTACCGCAAAGAATAGTATGTATAGCGATGCTCGCAAACTCGCTAGTTATGGATATGATCGAAGAAGAAACCATCATAAAAATCGCTCGTCATCAGCCTAGCGACGTCGCCAGGCATGTGCTGCTTAGCTCGCTCTGATAGTGAAGGTGCGGTGTGCCATAGGCGAGCTGCATTACCGATTAGGTGTATTTCTGCCGCTCGATCACCATCTACAGTTAGCTCGCCACCGAAGCTATACTCGACCGTTTGAGGCACTTTTGTTTTGCCACCAAAACCACCTAGGTGAAAAGCAAATGTACCGTCCGCCGAAGCCGGGCTACTACCCTCTGCCTTAAGCATGATGTACCCCGTATTCCAACTCCAGAACATGCCCTCCGATGGTGCTAGTACGCCAGCCTGAGCCCCACTTACATTGGCTAGGCTGTCTACACCGAACATAAATCGAACGTCGGTATAGACACCGCCAGGCACACCTTCTATCGCAGGCACTGTACTTACCGCCTCGTCCACGAGGTAGTAGCTATCTGGAATAGCAACCCATTCGCCATCGGTGTTTTTAAGTGCTACATTACTGAGGTAGTACCTAAAGGTCTGAAACGTCATTTCATCACCTGTACGAGGATGGGTCAGTGATGCATTTAATGCAAATGGTGCCATAGACTGACCCCATACGTGCTCGATATCCAGGGTAACTGTACCTGCCTCAAATGTATCGGGCCCATCGCTATCATTACATGCCGTGAAGGTGAGTATGCTTAGCGCTGCTAGTAGAAAAAGTGAACTTAAGTATTTCATAATTGACTTGTTTTAATGGTTGTAGTTAAAAGAAATGAATGGCCTGAGCAGTCACATTGCCTGCCCGACTGATGAGACCATCGGCCTGATCTTGAAAAATAGTAGGATTAACACTGGCGCCGAACGACCAGCGCGGCGTCACGACATCTACACCTACTTGTGCCGACATGGCGTGTCCTCCGCTAGGGCTATACTCCTCTCCCTGATAGGTATCCACACCCATGACCTGGAGGCTTGCACCTACAAAAGGGATGATAGACCTAGTACTTGCCTCATCGGTGAATATTCTAAATATCCTCGCCGTCGTAGTAGATCGATTGCCAAAACTAAAATCAGCTGAGTGATTGCTACCGCTCCGCTGTAGGCTCTCCTCTACCGATAGACCCCAGGCATCTCGTCGTACGATGTATACGAGATTAATCAAAGCATCTACAGATCCAGATCCATTCTGGAGTCCTGGATACCACTCGCCGAAGTCATTGACATAGCCCGTGCTACCCAGTGGTAGTTTGACCCCGCCACCGACCTGTAGCGTATGGGTAAATCTACCCACTGCTTGCTCATCAATGAGAGTATACAAACCCAGCAAAGAGAGGTCTCCGACTCCACTCGTATTGAATGTACCGTAGGTTTCCACCTTAGTGGAGTGCTGATAAGGTAGACTAGCAAATAACTGCCAGCGATCACCGATAGCGAATCGCATCCAGAGGCCTACCGTATGATAGGTCTCACCAGTAGATACGAATTGCTCACGTATACCATGATCGGTATCGAAGCCCTGGTATTGATATCGCAATCCGATAAAGTGTCGATCAAACTGTGGGTAGGCACCGAGCTGTAATCCACCACCTCCGCCTCCACAAACCTCACAGGCTGTGATACTGTAGACAGATAGTAGTAAAGCTATAGCACCTACTATAATGCGTTGAAACATAGTAACGTATAAGTGTAAATAAAGTAATAGTACTGCGAGCTATAGCTCGCGTAATTACTTACACTCGGGGTGGGTCGGGGATTACAGATTGATAAATCCTTCCATCGTCAGACCTATAAAACCACGTCTGTTTGCTGTTATTAGCAAGGACTAAATCCTGACTACTTAGATCTACTTTTGCCTCGAAGGACCAAGGCTGCAAGGTCACCTTGTGAGTAGATTCTGCGGATGTATTGAGGCTATCATCTACATCGACGAGTTGGTCGTTGAGGTAGCACCTACCGCTGCACAACATCTCTGGCTTTGCCTTATTGACACAATGCTGCTCTGTGATGAACTCTTGATGCAATGACCACGTAGCGAAAACAGCCAGCCTACTGGAGGCGGTAATCATTATAGACAGGATCGTCAGATATAGTAGGGCAGTCTTCACGGATCCAAAGGTAGGACTTCGCCACCTATAATGCTAGATGACTTCTATCAATCGTAACAATGATGATAATCACCTGACCGTCTGCACGTATTCGTCCAGCGCAGCATTAGTCTGTTGTTGTAGCTTACGTTTAAAGAAAGGCGTCCAACCCATCAGCTTACCAGGCAGCCCTAGTGCCTGTCCTGCCCATCGATGGAGGTCGAAGTGGTCTATGTGCTTGATGATCTTACCCTCGTAAAACTCCATCTCCGCCTGGATAATATTATGCACTCGACGGCCTGTCTTAGTGAAGGTGTAGTGAGCTTCCCAATTTGCAAAACCCTTAGTCCCATCTACCTGCACATCGCTATAGGTGATCCGAAAGTCCTTTCCTCGCTGGCTAGATACGAGCATCTGCCACATGGCCTGCACACGATCTACATCCAAGTGACCAAAACCATGATCGTAAAAGGTCGCGTCGTCGTGATAGCAGCTGCACATTGTGTCTGCGTCTAGATCCTTGAAAGCGGTATAGAAGGTGTCGATCAGGTTGCTCATAACATCTCATCTACTTCGTCAAAGTCGGACTCATCAGAACTACCTATCCACTGCCTAGTCTTGTCTCTTGCCAGCTGCCTTACCTCATCATCGATGTAGCACGCTATGGCTACTAGTCCAAAGGCGAGCACACTCCAGTCATCCGTAAAGCCGATAAAAGGTGTGAGATCTGGTATAGCGTCTATGGGACTTAAGAAGTAGGCTATCGAACCCACGATAATACGTTTGGCCCAGGATGGTGTATCCTTTCTACGGTAGGCATAGTACAGTAATAGGGCCATATAAGTAATCTTGGCACCTACCGCCTTGACCTGCTTACATACATATGTGCCAATGGAGTCGAGTTTCATTACTGATGTCAACTAATTCTAAGTCGGAACAATTCCACCAAAACGAAGATATGTGCTTTGAGATAGAGAAGTCGAGACATCTAGAAAAGAGAGTGAGCGAGAAGAGTCTACGAGAGAAGGAAGTGAGAAATTTGGAGTTCAGGACAGCGTCTTGACGGACATATGCAGAGAATTAACCCTTAGCTAACAATCTTTTTGTGCGAAATGCTATTATGTAGGTCTACAGAAAAAACTAACTATGACTATCTCACACCTCGTACTCCTAAGCCTTGTATCTATAATCACCTCATGTAGCAAGACATCTACGGATGCTGCTATGCAAGAAGTGACGACACAGACCATCCCTGATGATGCCAGCGTTGCCTATTTGGCCAGCGGCTGTTTCTGGTGTGTGGAGGCCATCTACGAAAGCGTCGACGGTGTGTACGAAGCCGTAAGCGGTTACGCAGGTGGGACTACCGAAAACCCGACGTACAAAGAAGTCGGTAGCGGCACCACAGGTCATGCAGAAGTATTGGCGGTATACTACGATAGCAAGAAGGTAGATTTCGCTACGCTAGTGGATGTCTACTATGCAAGTCAAGATGCGACGACCTTCGGCCAAAAGCCAGACTTCGGCTCTGCCTACCGATCTATCTTCTTCTACAGCAATGCCGAGGAACAAGCCATCATCGAGGCGAAGAAAAAAGCCGAGCAAGAGAAGTACGATGATCCCGTCGTGACTGAGGTACTGCCATTTGAGGTATTCTACGAGGCAGAGCCGTACCACCAAGACTTCGAGAAGCGAAACCCCAATCAGTCGTACGTCAGAGCGGTCAGCATACCAAGACTCAAGCGATTTCAGGCTAAGATGCCAGAGGTGTTGAAGAAGAACTAAGACCAAAAAGGGGCGAAAACACAAGTTCACCGCCCCAATTAGTTCGTTGTGAGTACTATACCCTTAGCCTGCGCAATCTTCTTTGAGGCTAGCCAAGTCTTCCTTAGACTCGACCTCTACGGTAGTACCATCCTCTAGCTCTACTGTAATTGGGTACACTAGTGAGGGGCGATCTGCGCTACCTCGATTACTTCGTCTCCATTGACGCAAGCCTTGCTTCATGGTGCGACGGTCATCGAAAGCATCTACCTGCCCATCCGGAAAACTGACCTCCACAGGAAAGATTAGTGTAAAGCATCGTTGTCCCCTGCGGTCCTCGATACGATCTTTACGGCATTCGCGTCGTAGCTCTCTTCTCTCTGCACGATTCTCGACACTGACCACACTACCATCACCCAAGACTAACTCGATAGGATACTGCAATTGGCTACGGCCACTTACATCGGGATTCGCCGTCCTCCAGGCAACCATTGCCTCTTTGCCTTCTTGCCATGTCATGACCTCACTAGATGTACCATCAGGATGGTCAATCGTGATCGGAAAGACCAGCTCAAAACAGCCTTTACGGCCAGAGGCGGTTTCTTCAGTAGAGCGAGCGATAAGATCTTCTGCTTCCGTGAGTGCCTCATCATGTGATAAGACCTCTTCGGCCGAGTCATTACAGGCAGCTAGTGATGCCACCATGCCTACAATCAGCAATAATTTCAATGTGTTCTTCATAAGTACTATAATTTAAGTGGTGAATGTTTGTGTAAGCTTTGATGCATAAAGCTGCAAATGGTTTAATTCCATTTCTAGATCACATTCACCAAAAAGGCCGTATCACCTTGCAGCAATACGGCCTTAACCACTGTAACTATGAGGTGGTAGTTTCTCTTATTACGACTATTCGAACACTATTTTTTGGCTGTAGGTGGTCTTATTACTGCTTACAGAGACGACCGCTGCCATCCGAGCAAATTTACTATCGCTAATCTCTATGGAAGTCTGATCGGCTGCGATACTATGACGCTGCTCGTAGATCTTACGTCCAGCTATATCGGTCACTACGATCTGCACCTCGCCGACGATACCTGTCAAGTCTATAGTAAAGGCACCCTGCGCTGGGTTAGGCCTTAGGGCGATGCCGGCGGCGTCTGTCGCTGCCTCATCTGTCTTCTCGGTGTCATCGGATTGCATCTTAAACCTGATCGGCAGGGTGTATAGGACAGCAACTGCCTTGCCATCTTCGATGCCAGGCAGCCAAGTGATTTCTGACCGCATCTGGTCGACTACTGCGAGGGCAGCATCACCTAGGCCATTTGTACCTACATCCCTTACGATCTTCGCTTTGGCTACTCTACCAGTTTGATCAATGACGAACTGTACGACCGTCATACCCTCCTCGCCTGCCTCTCGTGCGGCAGCAGGGTACTTGACATTAGTGTAGATATACTCAAGCATTTTCTGCTGGCTGCAAGACTCAAACTCCTCCGACTCTCTCAAAAAATCTTCACAACCGGGGAAGGCTGGCATAATATCTACTCTCTTGTAGGCGCCATCTCCAAAAGGAGCTTCGGGTGGCGTAGTGAGGTTGCCTGACAGGCTAAGATCCTTTGCTACAGTTGTGATCTCAATGACGCCGTTTCTACCTTCCTCGCCGTATTCATTAATCGCCTTATCTCCTTTGAGGACTGACATAGAGGCAATGTCCTCTGGATCTATATCATCAGTATGGTCGCCATGATACTCGCCATCGACATATACAGCAGGCTTACCTTCTACGGGACCACCGGTATCAGGCTCTGACTGTAGCTTAAATCTAATCGGCAGGGTGTATGTGGCTGTAATCTTCTTACCATCCTTAAGAGCAGGCAGCCAGGTGATCTCAGATCGCATTTGATCTATAACATCCATAACAGCACCGTCTAGCCCATTTGAGCCTACACTTCGTAAAACCTCAGAGGTGGTAATTCGACCTTCTGAGTTTACGTTAAAGCGAATGACAATAGTCCCCTCTTCGCCTGCCTCTCTAGCCGCAGCTGGATACTTTATCCGACTGTAGACGTATCGGAGTAACTTGTCTTGGCTACAGTCAGCGAAATTCTTAGATCTTCTCTTATATTCCTCACAACCAGGAAAGGCAGGGAGAGCATCCACTCCATATGTGACCTCAGGACTTTTGCTATCAATTGTAGAGGATGTTCTAGAATATTGATCCTTGCCAGAAGGCTCTCCATAGCCTACAACATTGATCTCAGGTAAAAACCCAGATCGTGTCTGCACTACCAGTGCACCATACCTCCCCACACTTCCGTACATAGACTCCGCTTGCTTAGCGCCTACGAACTGATAGGTCGCCACCTCATCAGGCAGGTCGCTCCTCTCAATAGGGCGATCAAGTGAGACGACTTTATTACCAATGACAAGAGCTGGGTATCGGTTGATCTCATTTCTGATGACAGAAGGGTCCTGCCCTTTACGGACAGACACTATAGTGTTGCTTTCAAAAGATAGATAGGACTCACCTGTCATGAGCTGCTTCTCCCTATCAGCCAACTTAACTTCTATGACTTCAGTATTTGGTGGGACATCGTACTTTTTGGACGCTTCCTCTCCTCGTACTCGAGTCGTGTAGTGAATTGTTCCAAATGGCAAATCCTCCAGCTCACCATCAAAAGGCTCACCGTCGATCATTATTAAGGTCTTAGCGGGTAATGTATCAACTGCGATTCCTCTTGCTAGTCTTACCTCCTCAATCTTAGCCGCCGTACGGTCAAAATATCGACACAACGAGTAGCTATCTCTGTCGCTATCAGGAGTCACGTCTACGCCATAGTCCGACATAACACGCATTGCATAATCCATATCAGCACCTTCGGCTTTTTGCTCCGTCAATAAGCCTAGCAAATTGTAAATACGATCATCTTCGCTCATGTCAGCTGTTACGATCTCATACAGCCTATCCTCCAGGTCATCTGCATTACTTGGGTAGTAGGCACTAAAGCAGACCACTAAAAGTGCCAATACCGGAATGGCGGACAAATACTTCACCATAGCCGATCGCTTGGATTTTTGTTTATACATCATCTGTATACGTTTTTTGATTTGTGAATGAAAAAAATGATTAGCCAAGGCGATCTCCATTCCGGACTGGGACTGCCTCAGCAAAAGCTGGCCATAGCTTTTTCTTGAAATATCTTTGATAACCATAGCATCTGCCACATACTCATGGGCCTGCTGTAGTGCTTTCTTGTAAAGTATAAGGATGGGGTTGAACCAAAAGAATACCTTGAGCATCTCCACCACCAATACGTCTGCGGTGTGCCACTCACTGATATGCACGTGCTCATGGCGGATCAACTGCTCTACGTCGATCTCTAGATCCACCACGTCGCTGATATAGACCGCTCTGCCAAAGCTAAAAGGCAGGTGTGCTTTGCTTGTCCTAATAATCTGTACGTCATTGATATACTCCCTTAAGGCCTCGTCTCGCAGTTGGTAGATCGTCCACATACCATGTGCGAGTCTGGCAAGTGCTAGTGCAGCTCCTACAGCATAGAGGCACCATACCGTATCTATCCACGACCAGGTATCAGTAGCTGTCACGAATGCCACCTCTTGCAAGTTATAGAGCGGTACTATGTAGGACGAAACAACCTCCTCCTGAACGAACAGACCTACTGGCAACCACTGATAGGTGGGAATCAGAGCTCCCAGCACTAAGCTACCCATGAGGTAGCCTCGGTTGATGCTAAAAAACGTCTCTCTACGCAAAAACAAGTGGTAAATGGCGTAAAGCGCTATCCAGCAAATGCTGACTGTTATCAGGTATCTCATGCCTTGCGATTTTCTAATTCGTCGATAAGGCGAGACAGGTCCTCTACGTCGACCTCCTCCTGCTTGACTAGGAAGGATACCAGCTCGCTGGCAGACCCAGCAAAGTAGTTGGACATGACCTTCTTAATCGAGAATGCCCCATAGTCGTCCTTCGCTATAATGCTAAAGTACTCGTACGTCCTACCATAAGCCTTATGATCGACGAAGCCTTTTTTCTCAAGTATCCGGACGATGGAGGAGATACTACTGTGTGGTGGTTTGGGGTCCTCCATCTTGGCGATAAGGGCTGACACCGTCGTCGGTTCATTCTCCCATATCATCTGCATGATTTCTTCCTCTGCTTTGGTCAGTCGCTTCATAACTAAAGATTACGTTACACCAAAGGTAAACGAATTTTTTAGTTATGCAACGTATTTTTTAGTTGCAGGTGTGGAGTAGAGAGAAAAGAGGTGTTAGGGAGTGGGATACGAACTGTAATGTATATTAGTAATATGTTAATTAGCATATTACTAATATATTTGCATTCCGCATAATCTACACCATCATGGCTTTCTCGCACGGCTTCCTATTTCCCCAATCTACCCAAGTAATCGCTCACCTCTGCACTGCCGTTAGCCATCCTGCTAGGCTAACCATGCTATCCAAAATAATTGATGCTAATGATTGGGTGCAGAGGTCTACCGTAGTAGATAAAATACCGCTCACCGATGTCTCTATAAGTCAGCATCTGCGTAAACTGAGAGTGATGGGCTTTGTCGAATCAAGAAATGTAGGTAATACCACGGAGTACAGAATCGCCCCTGCAGCTCAAGCTTGTGGACAACTCTTTAAGGATATTTTGAAAGCAGCATCAAAACAGATAGACCATCTCACTCGCACAACATTACTGCGGCAATTACAGCTCTCATCACCGAAAGAGACTGAAGAATGATTCTACTTTAGTACACCCAATACTGCTTTGTACTGCCCAATCGCTTTAGGTCTTACCATTGTACAACAGCTGACTTACAAGCTAAAAGTCACCCCACTCAATACACCCCATCATACGTACCAATATCGATCAGGATCACCACATCGTCCCGTATGATAAAATCGAGCACGATACGATACTTCATATTGAGACTGATACTATAGTAATCCTCTAGCTGACCGTGCAATTTGTGCAGACGTAGGGATGGATGTCGAGGATTTTTCTGGAGTAGGGACAGCGTACTTAGGTACTTATTGCGTAATTCAGGATGCTTCTTTGCAAATTTCTTAAGCACTCGGTCATACCTTCTCGTAGACTTAATCTTTAGCATCCCACAAACGCTTAACATGCTCTTCGGCAGTCTCTATGGTATAGTCGCCCTTCTCAATATCACGCATCACCTCTGCGTAGGCGCCATCTAATTCCCTAGTCCTCATCTCGTCATAGTCTTCGACGGCCATGACGACATACTTGACCTTACCACGAACCGTTATTGCGGCACGGTCTCGCTCGGTTAAAGCCTCCTCTATGGCCTTGACGCCTCTAGTCTTAATATCATTTGCTGTCAACATAGTACGGTTATTAGTACTTATAAACGTACGATTAATAATACGATTGAGATTTGTGTATGCTTTATGGGGTACATTTTGATCTCGCAGGTCCATGTGGGACTCGTAAGCGACAACGAAGGCAGTCGATTTGGAAGCCCAACCCCACCCACCAAGTAGTGACTGAAACAAACCATACCAATTATGCCTTAACGCCTCGTATTCCCTAGTTGTATAATGCCTCTTGATCTATAGTCTGTCTGCTTATCATGCGAGTTGCCATTGATCCTTACCTTAGCTTTTCAAAGATCAACTAACAGACAAACTATCATGGCAAAGACGATCATCAACTCTCCTAAGGCTCCAGCACCTGTAGGCCCATACAACCAATCCGTACGTATAGGCAATATGCTCCTCCTCTCTGGCCAGATCGCCATCGACCAAGAGACTGGCAAGCTCATGACGGACGACATAGAGACGGAGACCCACCAGGTCATGCGCAACATCGGCTACGTGCTCAATGAGGCAGGACTGACCTTTGATGATGTGGCCAAATGCAGTGTATTCGTCGCAGATATGGGCATGTACAGCCGCATCAATGCCGTCTATGCGGGATACTTCGATGAGGCGACGGCGCCTGCTAGAGAATTAGTAGAGGTGGCGAATTTACCTAAGTATGTTAATGTGGAGATTAGTTGTATTGCGGCTTTTAACGATGTGTAAGTAATAGCCAGCACAGGTATCTATAAAAATACGATCAACTTAGAGACCAGAGCCTGTACCTTTTACCCACAGCCTGAAGTCACTTGCTTTTCATTTTTTGCGCTGCCAATAAACGAAACAAAAAAAGGCAGCTTTTTTAAAGGCAGCTTGAGTGGCGCCAAACCTCACGGAAAACCTGAGTATAGCTTGACAGCACTGCTCGATGATCGGCTGCTTTCCTGAGAGTTCGCCATGCTTTATATTGTCTGAAAACACTGTCGCCTTCAGAGCTGTCGCATGGTCCAGACTCCAAACCGAATTTAGCTTACTCTCAAAATCGCGACGCCTCATCATCTCCTTGGGCTACTGGTAGAAAAGTAGATATCCAGGAAATCTGGCCTCCATTAAAAATCGAATTACAAAAGAACTGTGATGACCATCTGCACTAGTTGTTAACTCACCTAATGTCAATTGTAGCTAAAGATCTTCCCGCATTGATTACCATCTAGCTCTGCATCTTCCGGACGTTACCATAAACGCCTGCAGGCTTATAACAATAGCGTAGACACCTTCCAGTTGCTACCGTCTCGTCAACCGTGCGACTTGCCGGACCGTGACGGGGTAACTGTAGACGCGGGGCATGGCTACACTATCTACTATACCACCACCCGTCTCTCTACCCTGCTCATCTTTCATCATGTAAATCTCAAAGACCATATCATCGCCATCTCTGCGTGATACACTACTGAGGTGGTTGCCTTGGACCATAAAAGCACTAACAAAACTATCGCCAAAGTGGTAGCCGTCTATGACGATACTATTCTGCTCATCGATCTGATAGTGACCAGGGTCATTGGGTATTGCCTCAAGGTAGTAGTCGCGGCGGCCAGCGATCGTATCTGCGCCATAAATGATCGCCCAGTGATACCTGTCACTGTCTACCTCTTGCCGGTAGTCTAGAGCCATAGGGATGGTCTGAGTGACTACACCGCCATTCATAATCTCGAGGTCGCCCTGCCAGTATCCTAGCCAGTCATCGGGAAAACTAAATTGCTCAACTGCAGGAGCAGTCTCTGGTACTGGCGACACCACCTTGGGGCTACAGGCGGTAAGCAGCATAAGGAGTAGGGCCGCTAGTACTTGATCTTTTCGTAGTTGGTAGTCCATGTGTCGAGCAGTGGGTAGTTGATGCTAAAGGATATACGTCGCCAGAAACTAGCTCCCTGGTAAGCTCTCGAAAACTCATCGCTGTAGAGCAGCGGTATATTGATAACGAAGTTGTCGTAGTTAAGGCGGAGGCCAGCACTATACAGAAAGGCTAGGTCCCGGTCATTGATACCAAGGCGTCTGCTATAGCCACCGAAGTCAAATGTCGCCTGCAGCGGAAAGTAATTGCCGCCAAAAGGCATATCCATCACCACATTACTACTGAAGGCAAAGCGCTGACTCTGCCCCACCTGGGCATTACTAGGCAGGCCAGTTGGATGCGTAAAACCTCCTCCACGACGATAGTTAACTTGGCGAGTCGAAAAGGCTGCATTGCTGAGGCGGTCTACGTGGTACTCATCGTAGGTGTAGTCATTAAACCCTTGGTGGCTAAGAGCAAGTACACCGCTGTAGTTGAGTGCATTGGCCTCAGCATTGGCGGCTGTATTATCCAGCATGGCACCACCCCATACCCGTATACTGAACTGACTGCCTGATGCATCATAGCTCCAGCTCTTAATCACATCTGCTGACACCTTGAGGTACTGCTCTTGCACCCTAAATGCATTGGCATAGTCCCCAAACTCGAGCTCTATACGAAAGTCAGTATCTGTTAAGCGGCCGTAGCCATCATCCTGATAGGTAGCACGAAGAAAACGATTGCGGCGGTCTATCCGATTGGCCTGTAATACACCATCTCCAATAGGGCTGTAGATCATATCTTGCTCGACGATGTAGGTCGTGCTGAGGTGTAGTGCCTTGGTACGATCGCCACCCTCAAAGTAGAGACTGGCGTAAGGCTGTAGGCGGTAGAATCCATTGTGTATCGCCCCAGTGATAGGCTCGGAGCGGTCATTTACCACTAGGTCATCAAATGTACTGGGTCGCTCTGTATCATAGTGAAAGTGCCTACCTGATAGGCCAAGTACCAGCCGGTCGAGGCGGTCGGCACCTAGCTTTATATTACGTCGCACATCCGCAAAACCAACTAAGTCTCTCGCACCGAAGGACCACATAGGCGCCACTACATACTGCCACTTGGTCGGTAGCTTATCGGTAGAGCTAAACTCTATGCCTAGCATCCAACGGTCTGATAAGTTGTATCCTGGCCTTAGGGTGACTTGATTAAAGCTCTCATTGCTAGGACGCAGTAGAGACACCGTCGGTGCATTGTCATTAAAAGACGTATTGTTATGCTCTGCAAAATCGAGGGTCACATCATCAGCATCGATGACGGCCGCTAGTGCACCGTCAACTAGAAAAGTAGTGTCCGTCCACACAGGATCAGTCCACACCACGAGGTCGTCTCCTGCTCGCTCTATCGTGATGGGCATAGGTGCCACAACGTCACTACGATTAGTCACTCTTACGTAGTCGCCACCTAACTGCACCTGATAATCAAGCGGCTCGGCTGACATCACGCCACCTGTCCAGTCCATGGACTTGCCACTACGTATCTCTAGTAGGTCTAGCCAGTCCTCTATCGATAATCGCTGACCTATCGCTCTGGCATCTATCATGGCTGCATCCCAGCTAGCTCTAGTATAGGAGTAGACATGCGTCCAGAAGAGTAGTGGACGGTGGGTCCCATTGACAATGGCATCACCGTTGTGCCGATAGAGGTCTGGTGAGACATCTAGTGCCATCGGAGAGGTGGCGGCATAGTAGTTCTTTAATGTCTTGTAAAAAGAGCACGAATTACAATTGGCAAATGCCAGAGAAGGACTATCATTAGTATTGTATCGCTGTCGATATAACATACCCAAGCCCGCCTTAATGTTGTCAGATACATCGACCACGAATAACTGATCGAGATAGGTGCTTGCCAGAGCAAGAGGCAGGTCCTCTATGGATGATTGTGGTAATAAGGTTATTAAGCCCTCTCGGTAGATAGGGGTTGTCTCCGATATCTGCTCGACTACTAAGATAGTCTCATAAGGGTAGGTGCCCAACCACGACAGCATCGCTTGTGCTGCGCTAGACACTTCAGTGAGGGTCGGTGTCTTCACAGATCGATAGGCGCTGTATGCGATGCCTACTTGCTTATCTTCTATCTGAGCCGTAGTAGTAGCCACACTGCGCTGAGTTACGACCATGGGTATCGGTTTATCCACTACGGTCGAGACTTGCCTAAAAGTAGTGTTATCAGTCTCACCTTCACCTACTAGACTACCTGCTAATAATGCCATATGGTTTGCCGGTACAGTGATCGCTATATCCGTCTCCACAGGGCCTATGATCGGTGCTCGACCATCATATGCTTCTATAGCGTAAGTACTACCATTGTGCATAGCTACCGTAGGGTACCATAGATCGTAGTAGGCTGTGCTGTCCTCCTCGTAGCCCTGGGTCGAGTGCTTCTCAGGTATATATAGCCTGTAAGCGAAAGTGACGGTATCAACTGCTCTAGGTGCAATAGGCTGCCCGAGTGAGATCTTCGCTACCTCCCTGATGAGAAAATCTCTATCGACTACTAGGGTCGAACCGCCTTGCATCACCTCAAGCTCCTGATACGCCGTGGTGTACTTGCTCTTAGCGAAGTAAAGCGCCAGATTACCAGCATCTACCTCTTGCTGCACGAAGTACGATCGCTTATCTACTATTGCGTCAGCATAGAGATTAACCACAATTCTACCTAGTGGTGTAGTACCAGTATTACTAATAGCTATGGCTACAGTGGCATCTAGCATCTGAGCCTCAGCGTCATACGTCGCATCGATCTGATACGATGTGGCCTGCTGACTGCGGCAGATGGTGACTAACCCCAGAAGCGTTACCGCTATTATAAAAACTCTCATATGCACAAAGATTAAAATTCTTAGTCACCAAAACTATAATTGGTCATGCTTGTACTATAGTATATTGACATGCAAAAGATACAACTATGAAAACTAGACTATCAGCACTCTTAATGATCTGTTCACTTGCGTTGACCTCCTGCGGTGACGATTGTAACAATTTAGAAGATGTAATAGTAGGCACTTGGTCTAGTGCTATGCTAGGCTCTGGAAACTTTACATTTGAAGAAGACGGGACGCTTAACGATCCATTAAATATCCTGCTAGAGTTTGAGGTCAATGGGATCGTATTCGCCGACAAGAAATGGAGTGTACAAGGAGACGATTTGATCATCCTCAGAGCAGAATCCATGCAGGATCCCACCCAGTTCGGAGAATTAACGCTAGACGTTACCTCATTTGATTGTGAGAGTATGAATGTCGAAAGCGGTGGTACAGCGGTAACATTTACTAAGTAGTACACCAGCGATAGCCTGTGGTAAGAGCCTAGAGCCTATCATTTTATCAAGCTTATTGAAATAGGGCTGAGCATACCGCAAAGCTATTTATTGCTATTGGATTGTAGCTGATTTGGCCACGTACGCTGCCAGCACATGGTCTCTGGTCTTAGTCGAGCGACAGCCTCTGCTATAGATCAATCACTCTTCGTACAACGGTAAAGATCAGTCACTTAATACTCCAACTTACCCTAATCTTAACGACAGACCTACCTAGTTGTACATATACCCACACCCGACATCTAACGTCCGAAATCAGATATAAGCCAATTAATCACTTCAAAAACCGTCGCATCAGCACCGGCAAAATCGTTAGGTCAAAAAACAGGGTCTATCGTCCACAGCTATGCCCAAGGCTTGAGTACTAGAACGATAGACAAGCAACCAGTCCAAACCTAGTCTACACCGCAGCAAAGGATATTTAATTTTGCAACAACTTGCTATAGAAGTTAAAAGTGTCGTATATTGCTCAACAATAGATATTATGTTCAACTTTTCATCGGCTGTGTGTGTGTTTAATTACAATACTTGCATCCTGTAATAGTAACCAGGCGTCTCCCGCTGAAGATATTCTTTTAGATACCTACAGTGTAGATACTCATTCAGATTGTTTCGACGACTTCAGTGACTATGATGCTTGTTCTCAAATAAGCACTTTTACTGTATCGCCATATTACCACGAGGACTACCCCGATTGCTACTTCACCGTAGAGATAGACTATGTCCAATGTGCAACCCCTGGATTTTTTCAAATTATTGCAGGCGATTACAGACTAATAAGCCACTACGAGCAAGGATCGAGTGTTGAAGGTTGTAGTCAATACATGAATGACCTAGCACTTGCCACAGCTGGTGGTGACGATGCACTCCTAGAGTTCGTTATAAAGTTTGATAAGGTTGTAATGAGAGATCTAGGAAACATGCTGGCTACTCTAGATGTTACCGCACCACTTCCCTGTGGCAGCAATAATAAAATTTCGTACACATGGACCAGAGCTGCTTGCTTTGCCATTTGTGTTACAGCATATCAAGACGGTCCTTTTGAGATGACGAGTCACCGGCGAATACCGTGTCCCGGAAGTGGATGTTGCCTTACAACTTCTGAAATCTGCTACAACTTACTGACCAATGAATTCGAAATTTCGAATTTGAGTATTGATAGCCCAGGTAATGGAGATTGTGAAGGCCCAATACTTATCGATGCACCTATCCTAGGGGAGCATCAAGGTCCCGGAGATGGCAACACCTCAACGAGCAACTGCGACTATATCACTCCTTGCCAATTCGAGTGTGAATGAGGTGTGTAATAATAGGACTATTCATAATCATAGGAGTTACTAAAGCTAGTAGCCAATGCCCAGACACTACTCACATTCCCGATTTCTACGAAATCGAGCCTTTGTGGTGGGAGCGACTGACAGACCCTACAGCATATCCCGACTCGCTTTGTGCGAGTCTTTATGACTTAGCTCCTAATGGTATTTTTGTACTTGAGGAAAAACAAATATTTGCTCGCGTCAATAATTTAGGTGGCGTCGAAATACCTTATGGTATTACCCTCAGCAAAATCGATATAGACGAAGAGAGGATAGTAGCCTCCCACACAGTTAATCAAAGGACTGAAAGCACATATAAGATATTCAACTCTTTTGCCTTTCACGACGATCAACTTGTATTAGTCGGCAATGCCAATCCATATCCAGATAGTCTTCCTGGTTATAGAGGTAGCTGGGATGCAAAGCCTATCAAGAGAGTTATTGATTTGCCAGATTTGCAATCGTTTACAGATGTAGTACCCCCAACTAATGACATCAATATCTTTCCTTTCGCCACCTACCAAGATTCCCCACAATACCTCAACCTAGAAGGTAATCCGGTAGCTGTTTCATATTATGCATGGGATAACCTTGTATTGCATGCAACGGCCACTCTTGATGAAAACATGGAAGTTATTTCTCGTGACACGGTCTACTATACGTCAGATAATCCACCCCAAAACCCTGACAATTACTTATTAGGTCTCTTAGTTAACAACGACACCTATGTAGCATGGGCTATCAACAATGACCGAAATGACGTATCAACCACTACCGACGCCTCGGTTCATATCTCACACCTAACCTCGAGTGGCACACTCGAAATTGATACTAGCGTTGACATAACCTCTATGGTCTTTCCCATAAACCCTTTTGCAAACCCTGCCATTACAGTCGGACATAATAAAGATCACTCCGTTATCTCTAGGTCGTACATTGATGAAGAAGATGATTTTTCTGCCAAGCGCTGGCTTATCTGGATCAACCATGACGGAGATATACTATACAATACAACCGATCTTAATGTAGACGGCCACAGATATAGGCTTAGCAGACTTATATATGCCGATAACGATGCAACGTACATCTTGGGCTCAGACTCTGTGCTAGACCTAGATGGGTTTGATGTGATCAAGATCGCACCGAATAGTGAACCCACCATCGTAGGCCATCTTGCGACTTCCGAGGAAAGTTCTTATCGATTTATCACATTTCTGGATGCCAAACTCGTGGAAGATCAAGTTTTGGCCATGGCGCGAGTCCGTAGCCTAGACGACGAAGCTGACCAGCTATTTACTAGCATGCTTTTCTCCTTTAATGCTGCAGACCTAGGTATTGAGACATCTGCAGTGAGTGTTGAGGATATATCCAGCAAAGACAGCAAATCACTCAACATATACCCCAATCCTGCCTATCGCAGTCATGTGACAATTGAGGTGGAGCATACAAGTCAAATTCGTGTTTACAATTCTGTAGGAGCATTAGTCAGCAGTCTGATTTGTAGCGATAGGGTTTGTACGCTTAATGTCAGTGACTTTCCTTCGGGTATATACACGATCTCTAGTATCAATCCAGTTACAGGCTTTGGCGTTCAAGACAGACTCTTCGTACAACGATAAAGATCAGTCACTTAATACTCCAACTTACCCTAATCTTAACGACAGACCTACCTAGTTGTACATATACCCACACCCGACATCTAACGTCCGAAATCAGATATAAGCCAATTAATCACTTCAAAAACCGTCGCATCAGCACCGGCAAAATCGTTAGGTCAAAAAACAGGGCACTCATCAGCGTAACCGAGATCAACATACCGATCGTACGAGTGGGCGGGTGTGCCGAAAAGAGCATGATCGCAAAGCCAAAAAATAGGATGATCGAGGTGAAAATGATCGCCTTTCCTGTCTCTTTAAACGTAAGTTCTAGGGAGTCGTCTACACTAAAACCCTTGTTACGGGAAAGCTTATACTTACTCAAGAAGTGGATCGTATCGTCCACGGCTATACCGAATACAATCGCAAAGACGATCGAAATACCTGCTTCTAGATCTATACCAAAATAACCTAGTAGTGCTGCAGCAAATAGAATTGGAATAAAGTTAGGCACAAGACTGATAAACAACATCTTGAGGTCCCTAAACAAGAAACCCATCAAGACACTGACAATCAGCAAGGCCAGCCCCAGCCCATAGAGCAGGCTATCCCTCACGTAGACACTATTCTTATCCACGATCAACCCTGTACCCGTACGTTTTACTTCGATAATGGTGCTGTCTATATTATTACTCACCCACTCATCTATCTCCACTCCCTGCGCTTTAATAGCATCTGCGCCGATATCAGCCACTCTACTACTAATCCTAGTCTTGGTACCGTCTCGACTGATCATAACGACGTTATCCTTGATCGGTACTCGATCTAGTAGGCGCTTATATTTGTCATACTCCGCTTCTGTCTCAGGAAATCGGTATTCTGATCGCTGGTTTGACTTATTCATCATAGACAGGCTCTTGTACAATGTAGCCTGTGACACAATACCCTTGATATCGCCATAGGTATAGAGGTGATCTTCTAGAGCACTCACTTGCTGCATGACCTCATAGTCATCTGCTTGATAATCACCCCTGACCGTAATGGCAAACTCTAGTGGTCTAAATCCAGCAAAGTTCTCTTCGAAATATAGAAAGTCGTCTGTCACTTGGGCTCCTGTAGGCATATTGGCTGCAAGCTTGTAATTGGTCGTGATCTTGCTCATCCCAAAAGCGCAGAATATGATCGTTACAACTGACAGTCCCCAGATTGCTTTTCTATTGCCATTGACCCAGATCCAGCTTTTATTCAAAATCCTATTCCAAATGTTGTTGCCCGTCTCGTCTTCTTTAATAATCTGGTCAACGGTAAACATACTGAGCAACGACGTCGTAAATAGTACAGTAACGACGTAAGCCACCATAACACCGATAGCGCTATTCATCCCAAATTCTCTGATGACGGCCACCTTACTCGTCATGAGAGTACCGAAGCCCACCGCCGTAGTCAGCGATGTCAGCAAGGTAGCAAGGCCTATCTGCTTGATGGTGGTGATCATGGCGTTATGCTTGGTGAGGCCTTTCTTCAGCTCATCGATGTACTTGCTCATGATATGGATCACGTCACTCGTCCCTACGATCAGCATCAGCACAGGATAGAAGGCCGACATGGCATTGAGCTTGGTATTCATGAGGCCTAGTATCTCCATAAATATCAAGAGAGCAAGACCTATACTCGTCAGCGCCACGGCCACCCCGATGGGTTTTCTAAAGAGGAGGATCATGATGACGATAACCAGAAAGCCCGCCGCAAAAAATACAAGCAAGATCTCCCTACCCTGTATCTTGACGATGTCAGCCGTAAAGTAGGCACGGCCGAGCATGTGGTAGTCATCGATATCACGATCAGCAAGTATAGCCCGCACATCGGCTACGAGCTCCTTACTCGCCTCTAGGTCTATCTGATTGATGGTTTTGATCCCTATCGCTAGAGCACCCGCATCTTCTGTGATCAAGTTATTGACAAAGCGTGGATCATTAAGCACTCGCTCTCGGTCGCCATCATACCTAGCTGGGCTCTTACGATGTATGATGGGTACAGCTGACACACCGAAAGGCGTCTTGACGGGATACTTCATCATCGTCAACGACTGTACCTGTAGGACGTGGCGAGCTTCACGTAAGGCTAGGCTGGTCTCATGAAATTTTTCGAGAAAAGCAGAGTCAAATACACTAGGCTCGTGCTCGATGGCGACGACGAGGAAGTTATCGTCTGACTCAAACTCTTCGATAAAATCTTGAAAGAACTCTAGATCAGGATCTCCCTCGGGAAAGAACTGCTCAAAGTCAAATATGAAGCTAAGCCTTGTCAGTGCAAATGTCAGCGACAGCGCCAGCAGCACGAATCCAATGATGATAGCCTTTCGATACGGTAAAAACATGGGTGAATTAACAGAAAGATCTAGGCAAGGTTTAGGAGCTTAGGGAGTTTGAAGGTAGGTGTACAACTCAAAGCAGATTTCAATAATCGACTATTGACATACATCGACGGACATACAATCGTCACCAACCGTGCAACGACGTATATCCGCTACGAAATAGCGTTATTTGCAACATGGTCTATCACTATGTAATACTACTGCTGCTCTGCCTAGTCAGCCTCGACAGTACTGCACAGTGTCCTACTCGGATAGACCTAGACGGTGACCACATCATTGCGAGCTACGATATCGCAGGCCGACTAGACCATCCTGCCAAAACGCTACATGCCCATCAGACGATCCACTGGACCAATACCAGTCCAGATACGCTGACAGAGATTCGCCTCTACCTGTATATGAATGCCTTTGCAGGACTCAACTCCTCCTTTATACAGCGCCAAAATGGTGTAGTGTTTGGCCAGAGCTTGCACAACTATCAAGAGATGGAGTGGGGCCATATAAGCATATCGTCCATCGTCGATGCAGGTGGCGTAGACATCAGTGCCAGCAAGCGCTACATCAGAGACCTAGACAACAACCCTCGCGATAGCACCATTGTCGCCTACACCCTAGACCAGCCGATACTCCCGGGAGAGTCGAGAGACCTAGAGCTCGACTTCTCTGTTAAAATGCCAAAGTTGATCGCTAGATCTGGGTACTCGCTGAATGACTATTATCTTTTCGTCCACTGGTTTCCACAGATGTGTGTCTACGAGGAGGTAGGAAGTGGCTGGCAGTGGAATAGTCATCAGTTTGTGCCAGGCACGGAGTTTTTTGCAGACTTCGGGGATTATCGTGTGAGCCTAGACCTACCCAAGGGCATCGTGGTCGGCGCCACAGGGTGCAAGACGCATCACCTTGAGACGCAGGATAGGCAAGTCGTAACCTATACGGCGAGTAGCGTGATCGATTTTGCATGGGTAACGTACAGTCACTTTGACATCTACACGGAGCAGTGGCGAGACGTAGAGCTAGAGCTCCTACTACCGCCCGAGCATGCTGCGCAGGCAGCCCGTATGCTAACAGCAGCTAGGCAGGCCCTTACCTACCTAGACGAGCACGTAGGGCCGTATGCCTATCCTCGACTCACCATCGTAGGACCACCCCTCCATGCGATACGGAGCGGACTGATGGAGTATCCTATGCTCATCACCTGCGGTACGAGCTACGGCCTCCCGGAGGGAGTACGTTCGATAGAGTCACTCGTCGTGCATGAGCTTACCCACCAATACTTCATGGCGGTACTGGCCAATAACGAGAAAGAAGAGGCCTGGATGGACGAGGGCTTCGTCACCTACTATGAGGACCGTATCATCGACCACTACTACGGCGATAACAATGGGCTGATCGACCTACTTGGCTATCAGGTAGGTAATGCTCAGAAGAGCAGGCAAGAATACCTCGGCATGAGCGACCTGACCCAGGGCAGTATAGGCCGACCGGGCTGGGAGTTTTACTTTGGCGCCTTCAAGGAGCTTATCTATGCTAAGTCAGCCACCCTACTCAAGACCATTGATAATATCATCGGCCGCGACGTGATGGACGATATGATGCGAGGCTACTATGAGGAGTACATGTTTACCCACCCTAGCGGCGAAGACTTTATCAATTACGTCAAGACCTACATCGATCAGCAGACCCTACCCTACCGCGGGGACTACATTAGCAACATATTAAAGCAGGGCATATATGATGCATCTTTCTATGATGCCAAGGTAAGCGCCGTAGCATCTAACCTAGACGAGCACAGCGCAACGATCAGCAATAGCGGCGGCCTAGACCTGCCCGTCACCGTTGCGTGGTCATTTGTCGATGGGCATACCCACACGCAGGTGGTAGACCTGCGCGGTGAGCAGACACTCACCTACACTTATGGCCAGGACCTAGTCAAG
>CAYMFD010000002.1:0-27550 GCA_964389475.1 uncultured Saprospiraceae bacterium | reverse complement strand
CTGATCGCTGCACCCTGCCTACT
Source organism: uncultured Saprospiraceae bacterium (assembly GCA_964389475.1). GTDB lineage: Bacteria > Bacteroidota > Bacteroidia > Chitinophagales > Saprospiraceae > CAYMFD01. The sequence goes on along the minus strand of CAYMFD010000002.1, from coordinate 27,527 downwards.
GGTAGTCATAGCGCTAGGTGATCCTACTCAGGCCGTGAGCGAGCGACCATTCATACTAGGTGTCACCGGGGCGAGTATCGTGGGTACAGCTCTTGCAGTAGCCATAGGTGTACCGCTGGTACGGACCAAGTACCTCCTCTCTTCTACCGACATCAGGCTGTGGGCTGCGATCAAGGATGGCTACACCTATAGCCTTGCTCATAGTAGTCGTCACCAGATAGTAATCGTAACTGCTATGGTCTTAAGCATTGTACTATGGTGGGTTTCAAGCAAAGTTCCATCAATCAACGGACATTCGACAGGACTGGTCTTACTAGTAGCAATACTCTACCAAGCAGTCATGATAGCTAGGTCTCTAGTCCGTGCATGGACGATCTATAGTTTAGCGTATGAGCAAGACCGTACCATGACTGCTACGCATTGAAGTTTGAAGCTGCCAAAAATACATGCCAGGACTTACCGCGGTTCTATACATCAGGCCATCCCACGGTGTAGTATGACCGCCATCATATACTCTATTACCCCAGCTATCATAAATGCTAAAAGTACAGTCAGCAGCTAAACACTGGTTAAAGCTATCATTATTGCGATCGCCGTTAGGCGAAAATACATTTGCTATTGCTGGTCTATATGGATTTACAGATAGTGAGTCCATGTATTGACATCCATTCTCATCCGTGATGGTATAATTAATGACCCCGGCGTAACATGGGAATATAACTTGTTGATCATCAGACATTACATCTGTGCTGTTTACAACAATCGGTGGATCTACCAAAACCACAGTATCTATGGCGCCTTCGACACAATCTACTTCATCATAAAGTGGCGAAGGGCGGGCAGTTGCATTCGTTAGATCAAAGGTCGAAACTCTAGTCACTGACTGTCCGCTCGTCAGTGTTACAGTTATCTCTATTTGAACCTCCTCCGCTAACCAGTCATCGCACCAGCTCACACGGATGGCATCTAGAACTCTGATGGCTGCCGTGTAGTCGGTCTTATCATCTACGTAGAGTCGCAATCTGTCACTACGATCCACTACCCTATAGCGACTGATCTCATCTACATTAAAGACCATGCAGTCTCCAGGAGGATAGACAATATCGATATAAGCCACCCGGCCTCCGTTACTACGCAATAGGGCATCATCATCAATCAACCTATGTCTACTACTAGGACATATGACTGTCTGTCGATAATCACCCTGGACTGCGGCTACCGAGCTACCATCTGCATCGAGCTGGAGATCTATCTCACAAGTGGGCGGCTTACGGTAGCGCATATCCAGAGAAGCTACTACTAGGGACCGGCCATGCATTAATTGACTAGACCTAAAGTCCTCGCATCCGTACTGGAGTGTGAATGTATCTACAGTAAAAGAGGTGGGATCAATACAATATGCAGACATCTCCTGAGATATGGTATCAACAGCTAGACGCAAAAGAAACGTACTATCACACGCAGGGTAGACAGGGACAATATTACTCATCAAAGATTGAGGATCATCGAACCATGTAGACTCCTGTAATATAGGATTTGATAGCTCCCGACACGTGTAAGGCGCCTCCGTCAGGCACTCCATGAGCAAGGTATTGTATGACAGTACTAAGCTGCTGTCAGTGACTATGTAAGTATGGGCCCAATTTTGGTTACCACCATAAGTACCCACAAATAGTGAATCTACCCATGGTATATATGACCACTCATGCAATATGTTAAACTGTGCATCAGTCCGATACAGGGCAGTCCTACTACTAAACTCCTGAGACCGCGGGTGAACTCCGTTGCTAGATCCCCCACCCTTCTTGTCCAAGGTTGATGGATCCAAGCCATTCATCACCTTCTTGCAAACGCCACCTATCTTCATCTAATATGTAGCTAGAGGTTAAGCCTCCTCTACCAAACGTAAAAATATTTGGACCAACAAATCTTGGGTACCCAGGACTATTGTAACCACCTAACTCATCACTTACTAAAGTGAAATCCTCCTCGTAGGTAGAGAAGTTACAATTTGCCTCTACATCAATTGTTCTTAAAACAAAAATCTGCCCCAAAGCCTCCGAAGCTATACAGATCGCAAGCAAGCAGATGAGTAATCGCATTATTGTGTGATTACAATTCGGTATGTACCTTCCACTGTTTGCAAGATGTACATTCCACTATTGAGGCTTTCAAGTATACTACTAGATCCTTCTGCAACCATTGCTCCTAGGTTATTGTACACAACTATCTCACCCTTGTACCTCTGTGCTAGGTAGCCTCCAGTACCTACATGGACTATTTTCTCATCTAGTGGAAGATCCATTTCCATCACCACGCTATAATCTTGCACCTCTTCTTTAGTATAAACCTTAAAATCTTTCACAATAACATTCCCTAAATCAGAACTCTATGCATTAGAGTCGTCAAAGACTAGTTTGAGATAAGGCTCAGATACCGACTTATCCGCCAATAAAATCACCTCTAGCTGATCACCAGCCAATCTAAAGGACCGCTCGATCGCCAAATCTAAATTGGACTCCACCCCTATAAAATCGTGATAAGACTCTCCTAAGTCTAATCTTGCACTTAACATATGCACATCCTGCAAATCACTTCCAATCTCTATGGATGCATCAATAACCCGACCCTTTAATACCGATAATCCAGATCTTTCGGATAGAAGCAACTCCTCTTGAGCATCACTTACATTGGGATCAGCAACAGCTTGTCTGGCAACTGGATTAGTACAATAACCACTTACAGGATCCCCAGTCTTAACTGCATAAAAGTCAGCCACAGGGTTGGCACCTTGTACTATCATCTCTTCTTGATATGATATGAAGGGATATCCTCCAGCATTAGTGTAAGCGTCATATAGTGCATTATCATCTTCCTGAGGATAGAAAAAATGACTGGGATAATTTGCAGCGTTGGGTTTTTTAAGAATCATATCACGTACTATCACTACGTCACTACCCGAGATATTGCCAGACTGATTTACGTCAGCAGCGATGAGTGAAGAGTGATGAAAAGTAAGGATAACGCTACCGCACGGATAACCTGAGGGAATACCACCTACGCCGTATATGCTATAAACTTGCATCCAGCACAAGTCATCTTCATCAACTCCACAATTATTATCTAATGCATTATTGAGTGCTTTGGGTCTTATGAGAAGTTGTTGAGCGGGTCCACCATTGAAAGTACATTGATAACCTGTATCGTCAGTAATTACATTGTTGCATGATCCTGATGGTAGTACTGGAAGGCCTGAGAAGTTAACCAAGACATTACTTAAAGGGTTTCCTAAGCCCTGTCCTGGTGACGGAAGATTAGAATTAATGAAATGTACTTCTCCACTAACATTTACCTGTTGAGCCATTAAGGTATGATTAGTTCCTGAGAGGAGGAGCAAAATAAATAAGAACCCTAACTGCTCAGTTAGGAATGTCTGAATGTCTGAATGTCTGAAGCATAATAATTTGATTATACCTAAATGATCATGTAATATAACCAGCAATTCGATCAAATGCAAATATTAAAGCGCATTAAGCTTGTACAGAGTAAAGCAGCAAACATCCTACAACACATGTAGCAATATGAGATTATTATGCTCTCCATCCGTTAAGCCATCGTTAAAAATCATGATATATAAGGCGGTAGTAGATATTTATTAACCTGATAGTCAATACTTGGACTCTCTTTGGCACGTTATTACGATCTTAAGGGTGCAACTCCCTGACGATCATTTTCGTCACTATTGTAGCTGTCGGAGGTAAAATACTACCTTTGCCGACCGTCAGCATCGGTGGTAATATTGCCACTCCATCACTATAACTGACTGATATGAAACAACTTGTATTAATAGCCCTAGTAGCAATAGCAACATCTACCACTGCGGTAGCACAGTCCATCGCCGTCGTAGACATCAATGATGTATTGACGAGTTTTCCTGATTATCGCAAGGCGGAGGCTGAGCTAGACAAGGTAGCTAACGACTGGAGGCAGGAGATCGCCGAAGAGTACGACAAAATCAAGGCGCTTTACAACAAGTACCAAGCTGAGACGCCACTACTGACCGAAGAGATGAAGATGAAGCGTGAAAATGAGATCATCGCCAAGGAGGAGTCCGTACGTGCCCTACAGACACAGCGTTTCGGGCCAGAGGGTGACCTATTTACTAAGCGTCAAGAGCTCGTAGCACCCGTACAAGAGCGAGTCTATGAGGCGATCGATGACTTCGCTTCTGACAGAGGTGTAGATCTGATATTTGACAAAAGTGGATCAGCTGGCCTACTATTTGCCTCAGAGGACTACGACAAGACCACGGACATCAAGAAGAGACTTGGTATCAAGTAAGCATAAAAGACTCGCAAACTATATCAGCCCTATGACCGCTCAAGCGTCGGGCTTACACATTATCGACTAATCACACAATCATGAATACACTAAGTAACCTAAGATCCCTACTAGCCATCGTTGTGCTATGTAGCATTTCACTAGCAGCACAGGCACAGAAGTTCGGCTATGTAGACAGTCAGCTCCTCATCAGCGAGATGCCAGCCGTCAAAGAGGCCAATGCTGAAATCGAGACGCTAAAGTCACAGATGCAGAAAAAAGGCCAGAACATGGTCCAAGCACTACAAACTAAGTTACAAGGACTCCAGCAGAAAGAACAAGCTGGACAACTATCTCGCGTACAGATCGAGACGGAGTCGGCTAACCTACAGGCAGAGCAGCAAAAGATTGCCGAATTTGAGCAAAACTCACAGCAGCAGATCATGCAGAAAAGTGAGCAACTACTGTCACCGATCCAAGACAAAATCCAAGCAGCTATAGATGCTGTAGCGGCAGATGGCGGTTACCAGTACATTTTCGACGCTAGTCTAGGTGTACTACTCTATGCAGACGAGTCTACAGATATCACGCCTCTAGTTAAGGCCAAACTGTCGATGTAAATCGATAAGCAAAGCCCCATAGGAATATTTGATAGTGGCATTGGTGGCCTGACGGTTGCCAATGCCATTCGTCATTCATTACCGGACGAACAACTCGTCTACTTCGGTGACCTCGCCCACCTACCCTACGGCGAAAAATCAGCAGACGCCATACGATACTACTGCATCAAGATCAGTAAGTTCTTACTAGAGCAGGACTGCAAGATGATCGTCATCGCCTGCAATAGTGCAGCTACAGCGGCTTACGACATGCTTCTTGACTTCTATGAGGGCAAGGTGGTATTCGTCAATGTAGTCGACCCGCTCGTCGATGCCGTACTCCACTCTGACTCACAAAAGGTAGGCGTGATAGCCACCAAGGCCACCGTAGCGAGTGACGTATATCGCAAGAAGATCCACAAGGGTAATCCCAATATCGACGTACAGCAACTCGCCACCCCACTACTCGTACCCATGATAGAGGAGGGCTACCATAGTAACAAGGTCAGCACGGCTATCATCAGCCAGTACTTGAGTCACGAAAGCCTTGGCGGCATCGATACCCTACTACTAGCCTGTACCCACTACCCTCTTATCAAACAAGAGATTATCGCCAACTTACCCAGCGGTACAGTGGTCCTAGACTCGACCGATGTAGTTACTTCTGCAGTCAGGGAGGCACTAGCCGCTAGTAACCTACTAGCGAGCCACCGAGTACGCGAGGATTGCTTCTACGTATCGGACTATACCGCCTCTTTCGCCGAGACGGCCCGCCTATTTTATGGTGATGCCGTAGATCTCCAGGTTAACAATATCTGGTAGCAGGTGGCTGACCTCATCATCATACATACAACGGTACCAGATAGTGTGACCGATTTTGTGATAAGATATTTGGTTTACAAATGCTAGAAGTAAATGTAAAGCAGATGAAAAGTGATTGACAGTATATAAGAACGGTCGCTGTACAGAAATAGATCGAGAGGCGACAAAATATGCGATTTTTCAGCCGAGCAATTTTCGGCCGAGCCCCTAAAAAATGACAGATAGCTCCTAAAATCACTTGAACCTAACCCACCATGAGAAAAATATAAGCAATTTTGACACGACTCTAGGTCGATCTTGGCTAGCTTAAAGTGCCAGGACTTCTCGGATATTTAAAGAGATAATCAATCTCCGTGATCTATTGTAAGGTCAAGAATTTCCTTACTGCCACATGATTTTTGCCTTCTTTTGATCTGAGCAAAAGAAGGAGGCCAGTCGGGCCTTTCCGACAATGGGTACACACTCAAAAGTCAAGTTTATATCTACAGAGCGATGTTAGTCTGTCGCCCTCATCATCAGGAATTACTAAATCTATACGACGCCATCGTCACCCGTATCGAGACTTTGCACCCGTATCAAGTGCCAGAGATAATCGCAACAGACATCACAAAATGCAGTCCAGCTTACCGAGAGTGGCTACTTTCGCACACAAGACATACTACGGAGGACCTCTAAGTCATTATCTAGTAGATAAATGGTCTACTATTGGGCACTATGGATATATATACCAGACAATCTCGCTTTAAGTTTATCCTCATCATCTTGGGTGCAGTGTTGCTGGCGGTTACGCTGTGGTACAGTAGTTTCCTCGCGCAACAGCTCAAAGAAAAAGAAGAGAAAGACGCTGTCCGATATGCCCTATCGATCGATCGACTAACTACCAATCAAGATCTCAATGCTGACACAGAACTGGAGGCGTCCATCGTGACCAATGCCGATATCCAGCTCGTGGGCCAGTACGATGATGGCGAGCTGATGGGTATCAACTGGGGCGATGACCTCAATGCGGACCAAGACTTCCTCGCTCAGAAAATCGACGAATACATCGACTCTGGCCGAGAGCCGATCCACGCCTATGGGTATGCTGGCCTATATCCATTTAACAGTAAGTTGCTCAGCTATATCAAGTACTTCCCCGCCATCCAAGGGTCCCTCGTGGGCCTATTTGTGTTGCTCAGCTACTTTTTGTTTAACAGTAGTCGTAATGCTGAGCAAAATCGTGTGTGGGCAGGCATGGCCAAGGAGACGGCCCACCAGTTGGGTACACCGATATCGGCCATCCTAGCATGGATAGAGCACCTCAAGCTACTCAGCGATGGCAATGCCGATCAAGAAGAGGTCCTGAGCGAACTCATCAAGGATGTAGACCGCCTGGAGCTGGTGGCGGACCGTTTTAGTAAGATAGGTAGCAAGCCCGTACTCGTAGAGATAGACCTAGTTAAAGAACTAGATGAGCTCAAAAACTATATGAAGCGGCGGTCTAGCAAGCACATACAATTTGACTTTCCAGACCCGCTAGAGCAGTCTATCGTAGCGCCTGTCAACAAGCACCTATTCGACTGGGTAATCGAAAACCTTATAAGAAATGCCCTGGACGCAATGGATGGCAAAGGAACTATCAGCACCATGATCAACCATGACGAAACGGATGTGACCATCGACCTGACCGATACTGGCAAGGGTATACCCGCAGGCAAACACAAGACGGTATTCCGCCCTGGCTATAGTACCAAGTCTAGAGGCTGGGGTCTAGGCCTATCGCTGGCCAAACGTATTATCGAGTCCTACCATAGGGGCCGGATATTTGTGAAAAACTCAAAAATTAATGAGGGCACGACCTTTACTATTAAGATACCTAAGTACTAAGGTTGTCGTTTTGCTGATGATGTTGGGTGTAGCGGATATCGTTGCGCAGGACCAGTTTACTGTGGTAGGGTTTGAGGGATATCCTCTAGCTTACGTGACAGCGACCACAGGTCAGCAGGTACTAAGTGGTGACATCGACGGACGCATCGTCATACCCGCAGAACTACAATACGAGGATAGCCTGACCATTGACTATGTAGGCTACATCAGTCTAAAAACTACGGTAACTGCTGTCTTGCGTGACAACATCATCCAACTCGTACCCAATACTAGTGCGACTGTAACGATCGTAGGCCGGACAAATAGGCCAGCCGATCGGATCATAGGCGAGGTCGACATCATCCGCAAAGAACAAATACAATTATCACAAGCACAAACAACTGCCGATGCTCTAGAGGCTAATGCAAACGTATATGTCCAGCGCAGCCAGATGGGCGGTGGCAGCCCTGTACTTAGAGGATTTGAGGCCAATAGGGTCCTACTCGTCAATGATGGTGTACGAATGAATAACGCTATATATCGTAGCGGCCACCTGCAGAATGCGATAACCATCGATCCCCATTTACTAGACCAAGTAGAGGTAATATATGGTCCAGGCGCATTGCTTTATGGATCAGATGCTCTAGGTGGAGTAGTGCATTTTCGGACTGTCGATCCCAAACTGCGATTGCAAAAAAATGTCCCCGCCATCAAAGGCGATGTATATATGCGGCATGCATCGGTAAACGATGAGATCACCGTACACGGCCATCTCGATTACGGCACCAAAAAATGGGCAGGAATAACCAGCATTAGCTTCAGCGACTTCGGAGACCTATGGTCTGGCAAGTACCATCGATATAATGAAGACGACGATCCTGACTATGGTTTAAGGAGGGAGTTTCAAACATATTATATCAATCGATTCAGAAGATTGACAATAAGCACTAATCCTACTCCTAGACTTCAAGTGAATACAGGCTACTGGCAGATCAATTTTGCACAGAAGGTCAAGCGACAACTGACCCGAAGGCACTACCTACTGCTAGATATTCAGATCAATCGTAATAGTACTATTCCACGATACGACCAACTACTAGAGACGAACACTTGGCTCAAATGGCACTACGCTGATCAAGAGAGATATATGTATTCCCTCAAAAGTGTCTGGTCGCGTAGAACTAGGTTTTTTGACCAAGTGACCACTCAGCTCTCCAAACAGGAAATACTGGAATCTAGAGTCACGCAACGTACATCGTCAGCATTTACTAATGGTAACAGTGAGGCCGTGGATGTATGGAACCTCACGATCGATGCTCAGAAACAGATCAGGGAATCGGTGTCTCTCAAGTACGGAGTGCAAGCAAGCAATAATATCGTCAATAGCTCGGCTGGTAGCAGTGATCGCGACAGAAATCAGAGACCCATCCTAACTAGATATGCAGACGATCTAGCTAATATGAGATCGGTGGGCAGTTACGCCATCGCAGAGTACGATCGTGGTCAACACAATATTCAGGCGGGAGTACGATATAGCCAGCAGCAAGTCGACCTCCGCTATGCTGACTCCATCATCGTCTGGCCCAGCAATTACTACCAAGGTGTAACTAATATGACCTCTGCTCTCACTGGATCCATTGCTCATCGCTACAAGCATGAGCAATGGTCAATTGGCACTAGTGTAGGGACGGCTTTCAGAGCCCCCAATGTAGATGACCAGGCCAAAATCCGCGTCAAGGGGGACGAGGTGACTATCCCTAATCTAGATCTCGAACCAGAAAGAAGCCTCACGACTGAGGTCAATATAGGTTATCAGGCGGGCGACGGTCTACAGGCGACCATAACTACATTCTATACCAGACTGACTAATGCTATCGTCCAGGCCCCTGCATCCCTACCCGATGGTAGCAGCACCGTAGAGCAGGATGGCTCTATACTCACTACGATTACCAATGTCAATGCCGCTGCAGCGGACATTGCTGGTATATCCCTATCTAGTCGGTATAACTTTAGCCCCGCCCTACGTCTCGATGCTAGTATCTCATATACCAGAGGATGGCAGTACCTAGAGGGAGAGACGAGCCCACTCAGCCACATCCCACCTTTATACGGTCGCCTTGCCATTACCTATGAAAAGGATCAATGGACTGGCTCGGCTCAACTCCGCTTTAATGGTGCTAAGCCCCTAGACCAATATGGAGGATCACCTGATAATATCGAACTAGCCACACCCATAGGCACGCCGGCGTGGTATGTAATCGACCTATCTGCCCAACGAAGACTGGGCGACTGCTGGCAGGTAGAGTTCGGCATAGATAACTTGCTCAATCGATTTTATCGGCCCTTCGCCAGTGGTGTCAATGGCCCTGGATTTGGGGTAATCGTAGGCCTTAGGTTTAGTTTTTGACCCACGACCTTTTGACGTAGCTCGGGGCAACGCTTTTGACTCTTTACTTTTGACTCTTGACTCTTGACTTTTAAAGTAAGGCTGCCCCAAATACGCCAGCGCTATCTCCTAGCGATGCCTTGATAATCGGTGTATGCAACTCACCATTAAAGGTGTATCGCTCGACGGCTTGTCTACCCGCCGTGTATAGCTGGTCTATATTGCTGACACCACCACCTAAGACGATGACATCTGGGTCTAGGATATTAACCACATTGCTGAGAGCCCGCCCGAAGTAGTCCATGAGGTGGTCCATCGTCGCCTGCCCGTGGGCATCGCCGTCAGCGGTCATCTGCACGATTTCTTTGAGTCTAGCGGTCTTGCCACTGACAGATTGGTAATATCGCTCTAGCGCAGGACCGGCAATGAATTTTTCGACGCAGCCTGTCTTACCGCAGTAGCACGCTGGCCCAGCAGGATCGACCACGCTATGGCCCCACTCACCAGCTATGCGATGCCGGCCATCATGGACCTTACCATTGATCACGATGCCTCCTCCTACGCCAGTACCCATTATGATACCAAAGACGACCCCTGCATCGGGATAGTCTTGCTTGACTGCTCCCATGGAGGCCTCCGCCATAGCAAAGCAGTTCGCATCATTGGTAATCGTCAGCGGCACACCGAGAAGGTCTCGTAAGTCAGCCTGCATAGGCTTGCCGATCAGTACAGTCGTATTACAGTTCTTCTGGAGGCCCGTAACCGCATCGATACTACCTGGTGCTCCCATACCTACCTGGGTAGGCGTCAGGCCTGTCTGCTCTTGCATCTCGCGTATGCACTTGACCACTTGGCCGAGGATATGCTGGTATCCTTTACTCGCTTCTGTAGGTAAGCGATGCCGCACCACCACTTCGTGGGCTTGGTTGAGCACGACACCTTCGACTTTGGTACCGCCTAAATCTATCCCCCAGTAGTGCTGCATGTGTGTGTTGTTTGCCTTACCATAAAAGTAACATTTACCATATGGTATTACAAGCCTTAGGTTTGGATCTGTAGAGAATGGTCAGAGATAGGCAACTATGTAAGCAGGTGTAAGAATAAGATTTGCAGCACGTCGACACCTGCCACTGTGTATAGATTGCTTGGAATATTGAGTTAGCGACTTGCGCTGCGGAGGTACCTCCGCAGCGCTAACTTAGATCTGCTAGATGCGTAAGACGGCGCTGTGCTAAGTAGCGTAAAGGCAAAATGAAGCGGCCTTTCCGACGTCGATTATGTAATCAGAACCTCGAGATGGCTACTCCACTTACACCATCATCAATCTAGGAACCTTATATTTATACTCTGAGTACAGTTATTGTGAAGTGGCCTGCTAGGCTATGCAGTCAAAGCACTCGCAATAGATGTACGGGTAAAGGAAGATCTCAGGTTAATAGCAAAGGGCAAGCATGATCGAAGTCGAAGACATAATATCACGGGAAGCAGATATGAAGTTAACATTCGAAGCCCAGCAGGAGACGGCCCTAAAATGGCGGACCTCTACTGCCAAAGAACGAATAGGCCGACTGACAAAGATCAAAAAATATCTCAAGCAGCCACAGAACATAGACCGCCTCCTCGACGCCTTGGCGGAGGACCTTAAGAAATCAGAGGTAGAGGCAATGACCTCGGAGATCATGGTGGCCATTCACTCGCTAGACTACGTGATCAATAACCTCAAGGCCTGGATGCGGCCACGGGAAGTATCGCCTCCACTGACCGCGATCGGTGCACAGTGTCAGACCATCCACGAGCCCAAGGGAGTAGCGCTGATCATTGCTCCATGGAACTACCCCTTTCAGCTGGCGATCAATCCCATCGTATATGCCCTCGCTGCTGGCTGCCCCGTAATCCTTAAGCCATCAGAGTACAGCGTCGCCACCTCGTCATACCTGGTGAAGATGTTTGATGACCTTTTCGACTCGTCAGAGGTTAAGGTCTATACGGGTGGTGTAGATACCTCGCAGACTCTGCTACAGCTACCTTTTAACCACATGTACTTCACGGGTAGTACTACGGTCGGTAAGATCGTCATGCGAGCAGCGGCTGAGCACCTAAGTTCTGTGACGCTGGAGCTCGGCGGTAAGAGTCCCTGCATTATAGACCCCAAAATCAGTATCAGTGCGGTGGCAGATCGCATCATCTGGGGTAAGTATTACAATAATGGACAGACCTGCATAGCGCCAGACCACCTATACGTACACGAGAGTAAGGTCACAGCGACCGTAGAGGCATTAACCAAGAGCATCACCAAACTATATGGCACACTAGATGGACTACCGTCTAATCCTGACTACGGCCGCATCATCAGTGATCGGCACCATCAGCGAGCCCTCGACCTCATCAGTGATGCGGTACAGAAAGGCGCCACCATCGCCTATGGAGGCAGTGGCGACCCGGTGTCACGCTACATACAACCGACCATCCTTACAGAAGTGAGCCCTGATGCCGAAGTGATGCAGGAGGAGGTATTCGCACCGATACTACCTATACTCACCTATGACAGTGAGGATCAAGTAATAGAGGCGATCAATAGTCGGCCCAAGCCGCTAGCCCTCTACGTCATGAGTAAGCGATCTGACTGGACTAACCATATTATCAACAGAACCTCAGCCGGTACTACAGTCGTCAACGACTTCCTGATCCAATACGCCAATCACAAATTGCCCTTCGGTGGTATCAATGCTAGCGGGGTAGGCAAGAGTCATGGGTGGTACGGCTTTATGGCTTTTACCAATGAAAGGTCGCTCGTAAAACAAAGGCTGGCTGTGACGAGACTCATGCACCCACCCTATTCGCCCTGGAAGGAGAAGCTCGCAAAGTTTATGACGCGGTGGTTGTGACAAAGACCATAACTTTGACTTGTCAGCAAGTGAACTATGAACGAGAAAGATCAGGAATATAATGAGGAGGACGGATTAACACCTGAGGAGGAGCTTAATGCTGAAAACGAGCTGGAACTACTGCGTCTCAACCTAGAGTACGGCGCAGAGTCTTACATCAGCGAGGATGCCCCACCGGAACTGGTCCGTCAATTTCTCCAAAATATCAAAGAGTGGGAGGCTAGTATTAAGGATGAGCCGGAGATGACATTTATATGGGACATCCTGCGAGATCATGAGTATCCTATGCCGGATGACGTGGAGCCTGATCGTATCGAAGAAGTAATTGAAGCCTTCTTACAATTACTGCTCGATAATGGTATCATAATAGACCGACCATCCCACCTGTCCGCCTATGAGTTCTATGATTTTTTAACCTGCGAACTACTAGAAGAAGAGGTGCTGGCACTACGACCGCCAGGGTTTATCCACGGCCTCCTCTACAGCGATATCAAGAAGGACCACCCCGATGTCATACCCGATATCGCATCAGAAGAAGTTCTAGACATTTACTTTCACAATCCTTATGATGGCTATCACATAGGTCCGGAGTCGCATATGCAGCACAGCTATGAGGAGGTACTAGACCTAGTCAAGGCCTGGCGTCTGACCAATAATGCTGTGAGATTTAATGGTGTAGCTGTTGACGAAGTTATTGAGCATGACGACCACCACATCGTGACCTTAGACGTAGGTTACATCGATGTGATGGAGGAGGAAGTCATTGTCATGGCCGTCGTCAAGGTAGAGAAGATCGAAGACGAGTACTTCGTGACCCACGTCAAACTCCCTGGCCTAGAGCTGTAATCACGATGGATGACAAGCTTAAAGCGACCTATCACAACTCGATCTACGAAGTCTGGCTACCAGATGGACTTGTCAGCATCAACCTAGGAGATCGCAACCCACGGCTGGATAGCCTGTGTGACGGTGACTGCATATGGTCGCTCATCACCGCCTACAATCCCTACTCGGCACCACGATCTACGACCCAAAACATGGTCAAGCAGCTCGATCTCATACAGGATGTCGTCAAGCAATCGATCCCCTACTACTACGGCATGGGGTCCAGCAAGGACCGCACATGGTCAGAGGCTAGCCTGCTACTCTACAACCTCTCACACTTACAGGCCACTGCCCTAGGAGAAAAATACGAGCAAAATGCGATAGTCGCGGGCGGGGCCAAACTGCCAGCTAGTATTGTTATAATTGAAAAGTAAGTCCATATCTTTTTTGATGCACTTACTTCCTCACCCATCAAGCAGTCCGTTCATGTCTTCAGCAGACACCTAGACTATTGACTGCCAGTTGCTATTCGAGAATGCTACCAAACTGCAGCAGCCTAGAACTTCAGACCGCTCAACAGCTACAACTAATGCTTCCGATCGCCTCTGTACTGCAACTTACTTGGTAGGATCGCAAGTGTACTTGGTCATATTGTCTGGGTAATAAACATAAATACAAATTTAATATACGATGGTAGTCAATGCTTTACAAGCTGCTATTAAGTAGCCTACACATTGTCACCTACACTTATATATCTATGACCCAGGTTATGGCACCTCCCAGATGAGTTTTGGCAAGGAATTAGCACCTAAGGAAATGTTCAGATTTATTAAGGTTGAAATACTTTAATGCTTATTGAATTTGGGGCCGGTCGCTGGGGGGTTGTATCGGTCCCATTTTTTTATCCCAGTTTAACACTTCAACCGCTTTTTCTAGCGGTGATTTATTCCCATTCACGTCTCAGTACTTCTATCTTTGCACCCGCTTTGAGTGCAGCGTTTTATTTAATGGTTACATCTACATGTTAGACGGTCAGCCTAGTACCACACTAGTTGATCGAGATCCGTCGTTAATGCTAGACGGCTCATTGCCACTTAGGCATGCATGATGAGAGTATTTAATACTTTTGTAGTTGATTTTGAGGAGCTAGTACTACCTGCTTCCTTGTAATATATATTGAGAAGTATGATGATGGCTATACGCTATTACGTTTACATAATTGTTATGTCTATCTGTGCAGTGACTTCTATGTCTGCACAAGATGATCCCGTGGACGTAGAACTTGCGACCTCATTTATCAATGGTGGCAATACCGTATGTGTCGATGTCAATGTCTCTGGCTTCGACAGTATGGAGTTATTTCAGTTTACATTGAGATGGGATCCTTCGGTCATTACTTACACACCACCTTACTTTTTTGAATTTAACAATGATACTTTACTAATCGACCCTAATGCTTTAGGCGTTAACGAGGGTAATGCCGCCAATGGAGCAATCACCCTACAATGGCTCATACCAGTGGCCGGTGACGCAGCCCTATCTCTACCAGATGGCAGCACAATCTTACGTTTTTGCTTTGCCGTAAATGGTGACCCCTGCTCTAGCACACCTATATTCATCAGTGATAACCCAACAGATATTGAGTTTATTCAACTCAATGGAATCAGCTGGACCAGTGCTGACGTACAGGCATCGACAGAGTTAATCGAGGTACAAGGAGGAGGGCTGACCGTCTTCGCGAGTAAGTGTGACTCCAGTCCTGGCAACGACGATGGTAGCATCCGCTTCTACCCTTGCGGTGGTACACCCCCATATAGCTGGACGATCAATGGAGCCCCAGGTACAGATCCAGCAAGCTTGGGCTCTGGAGAAGAGGTCTTGGTACCCGACCTAGCTAATGGCGACTATACTATCGTCGTCACGGATGCCAATGGCAACACGGCATCTAGGGTTATTAACATCGAGACAGGACTAGGGGCCGTAACATTTGACTTATCAGGCAGAGACCCCAACTGCTTTTACCGTAATAATGGCCTACTTCAAGTAAACAATGTCAATAGCATTCTGGATATAGTCGGCACTGAATGGTCCAATGGTGAGTTTAACACCGATAATATCAGAAACCTAAGTCCAGGTATCTACAGCGTGTCCCTCACGGATCAGCTAGGCTGCGTAACTGTTCAAAGCGATACACTGACGGTGGATACGATCAGGGCGAGCTTTATGATCGTCGATAGTGCTGGATGTGGAGGACAGCCTGGCGTAGTCAGCGCTACCGCGAGTGGTGGTGTACCCCTCAACGGGAGTCTGTACTTCTTTGATGGAGGTTTTCCTACTCTTAGCTACTCTAATGCATACCCGGGCGGTCCCTTTGAAATCCTAGTAGCAGACGACGTGGGCTGCGAGATACTCCTGACTGGCGAGATGCCGGTGAGAGATAGTTTTAGCGTGGATATAGCTACCCTAGATATAAGCTGTAACAGTAATGTAGCTAGCCTTGGCGTAACGGCCTCGGGGCCATTTCAGTTTGATTTCGATATTACCAATATTGACGGCAGTTCCTTTACAGGTGGCACACCCATAACGGGCAATCTTTTTTATCAAAACGACGATATCGATCTAGGTGGCGCTGATAGTCTGCAACTGATCGTAACGACTACTACCACGCCTGCAGCTTGCCAGCGTATAGACACCATCACCCTCTACGGGCTATCTGCCATCAATATAGAGGCTGTAGTAGATAATCCTGGCTGTGATGGCACGACGGGGAGTATCGACATCACCGCCACAGGTGGCAACGAACCCTACATGTATAGGTGGAGTGACAACGTGGCTACAGAAGATCGTACAGCCATCGGTCCTGATATCTACACAGTAACAGTCACCGACGTAGATGGCTGTAGCTCCTCAGCGACCTATGAGATACTACCTGGCGGCAGTATCGCGACCAATATATCTATAGCCAATCCTATCTCTTGTCCAAATGGAGATGATGGCAGCCTAACAGCAGCGCCTTCTCCAGCAGATGACTACTCCTATACATGGAGCGACACTAATGGAGGTGCGACAATAGCCGCTACTCAGACGGTGACGGACCTCAGCAGCGGGTGGTACTACCTTACCGTCAGCAGCAATACGCAGAACTGCGTGGAGGTAGATAGCATCTTTCTAGGAGATGGAGCCCCGCTTAACTTTAATGTCACTCCTACTAGGCCTACATGTGCCTCTTTTAGTGATGGTAGCTTAGCAATTACAGTCACCAACGGCGTAGCTCCCTACACCTACATGTGGGCTGATGATCCGACGATGGATGGCACTTTATCGCTACTCCTAGGACTAGAGGGTGGACAATACGACGTCACTGTATCAGACGCGAGAGGCTGTGAGGTCGACACCACTCTCACACTCATAGCGCCTAACCCCATATCCCTACTAGTGACCGATATCGTCAACCTTGACTGTAGCGGCCAGACTAGCGGTGAAGCTAGGGCGACCGCATCAGGTGGTGCTGCAGGTACAGTTTCTTACTCCTACCTATGGTCTAGCGGCGAAGTTGGCTCAGGAGCTAGTCACGTAAGTACTCAGCTAGATCCGGGTACTCAGTGGGTCATTTCGAGTGATGGCATTTGCGTGTCCGATACCATATTCTTTGAGGTAGGCGGTACGCCAGCGTTATCACTAAGTGATGCCACAGCCGTACAGCTGCCAGCCTGTATCAATGACTGCAATGGCGCCATTATAGCCGAGGGTGAGGGTGGTATCGCGCCATATACCTTCACTTGGATAGATGACGGCTCCGTAACACCTAACCGTACTGGCCTATGCGCAGGACTCTACATCGTAGAGATTACCGATGCTACCGGCTGTCAAGATATCGACTCCATACTATTGACTAACCCTGACACCTTACAGGTAAGTATTGACCTATTGAGGACTGTAGACCTGGGCTGTGGAGATAACCTCGGACAAGTTGCCGTAGCCGCGGTAGGAGGAGCAGATGGTGGCTATACCTACGCCTGGACCGGCTCTAGCTCTACCGAGGCTATCGCTATGGACCTCGACGTCGGCACCTATACAGCAACAGTCACGGACCTCAATGGCTGCGCAGCTACCGCCAGCTATACACTGAGCAGACCGGAAGAGCTTGCCGTCACCCTAGCCCCGATTATCGAACCATTATGCTTTGGCGATATGGTCTGCGTGGGCATAGAAAGTGTCACTGGGGGATTAGGTGATAACTATACCTACCAAGTATTTAATGGTCCCAGCACACCGATCGACACCTGCACTATGTTATTCGCAGGCGAAATCAGTATCGATATATTTGATGAGAGTGGTCGATGTAGTTTAGATACTACGATCGTCATCTCGCAGCCTCCCCCCGTAGAGGTAGATGCAGGACCAGACATAGAGATCGACCTGGGCGAAGAGACTGACCTCATATCTCTTGATATTTCAAGTACCAGTGCGATCAGCGATATATCGTGGACGCCTGCTTTTGACATCACCTGTGTCAATGATGCTTGCCAAACGATAACCATAGCACCAGTCGCTGACCAGTCCTACAATGTAGTGGTTACCGACGCTAATGGATGCTCCGCTGAGGACGATCTATTTGTCAGCGTTAACACCCGTCGACGAGTTGCCTTTCCCAATATATTTAGACCCGGTAGTGCTAACAATGGCACCTTCCAGATCGGTGTAGGCAATGGTGTAGAAAATATCAACTACTGCAATATCTACGATAGATGGGGCAATCTCGTCTGGAGGCAGGAAAACTACTTACCAGAAGATATCAGCATAGGCGGTTGGGATGGTACGTATCGTGGCAAGGAGGCTAGTGATGGTGTCTATACGGTACTAGCGAGTATCACCTTTTCGGATGGGGTTACACTGACCTTTACCGAGTCGCTGACCTTGATATACTAAAGCTGCGTTAATGTAGCATTAAACAGCCGTGCTACAAGGCACTCAGGCCGGTATTGGTATTAGCTTTGCAATGTGTAGATTGAAAACACATTACCACGTCATCGCATACGTACTGTAAGCGCTGACAGGTATATCATCGATAAGAAAGCTATCCTATGCTAAAGTCAACTATGCTTGCCCTCCTGACCTTACTTCTATGTCAAGTAGGTGCCAGCCAAAACACCAACCCAGTAACGTGGACACACAGTATTGAGGCCACCGATATGGACGGCCACTACGTCCTCGTATCGACCGCCGACATGGATGGCGACTGGTGCCTATACAGCCAGTTTACTGATCCTGACGGCCCCGTACCTACTACCTTTACGTACGACGACAGCGTCACCTTGGTGGGAAATACAGAGGAGGTCTCTGAGGCGATAAGCAAGCACAGTGATCTATTTGAGCTGACTACGGTCAAGTTCTTGGGTCAGGCAGAGTTTAGGCAGGCCTTTACCACCACAGAAGATACACCCACTATCTCTGGGACACTACGCTTTATGACCTGTGACGGCTCTAGGTGTCTACCTCCCAAAGAAATTGCTTTCTCGGCGACACTGTAGTCCCGCTAGCAATCTAGCCACCATCGTTTTTCTTTACTTTGCGTGATCGCACACTATGAGACCATTGAGACCTATGATCAAGAGATTATTGACAGCAATCGTACTGCTCAGCATATGCCATCTGGCCTTCGCTCAAGTACTAGACCCAGTATCTTGGAGTTGGGAAGTAAAAGCGGGACCTGACAATACCGCAGAACTGATCTACACCGCTACTATTGACGATGGGTGGAACGTCTACTCTCAGTACACCAGCGACGAAGGCCCGGTACCTACCTCTATCGTCTACGAAAACGCTGACGGCATCGAGCTTATAGGCGAATCAGTAGAGACTGGTAAGAAGAAGAGTGGTTACGACAAGATATTCGAGCTGGACGTTATCAAGTTCCTCAGCGACGAACCCTACGTGATCAAGCAAAAAGTTAAGATCAAGGACCCTAGCGCCAGTCTCTCCGGGTACCTGACGTATATGACCTGCGATAAAAAAAGGTGCCTACCGCCGAGTGATGTCGACTTTAGCTTCGACCTAGCAAGCTCAGTATCTAAGGCTGCACCTAGTGCTACAAGTACAGTTAGTACCAAGGTGACAGAAACTACAGCAGACGTCAAGACGGCTATCAAAACAGTGACGCCAGCTGCTAAGGCCACTCCTACCAAAAAGGCTACCTCAATCGGTAATGTCACCATGCCCGATAGCGAGCCTAGTGCCGACAAGACAGCAATCGTACTTAATACTGAGTCCGACCAAGCAGAAGAAGCTCCACCAACTGGCAACATGGTGGCTCCGGTAGTATGGAACCTATCCGTCCAGAAGATTGATGATACTACCTACGACCTCATCTACCAGGCGGATATAGAAGAAGGCTGGACGACCTACGGTAAGGACAGTAACATTGATGGCCCCATACCGACTACGATCAACTACGAAGAAATGGACGGGATCGAGCTAGTCGGTGACCCTGTGGAGACAGGCCATAAGAAGGTAGGACCAGAGCCGATCTTTGATAATGTGACGGTCATTAAGTACCTAGCTGATGAGGCCTTTATCACCAAGCAACGTGTCCGAGTCACAGACCCATCTCTACTCGTCAAGGGATATATCGAGAGCATGGCTTGCAACGATCGAGCTTGTACCAAACTACCAGACGAGAGCTTTGCCTTTGACCTAAAAGGAAGTGGAAAGGTCGTACCCTACAATACGCCATCCACTGCAGGCGCAGTAGTACCTACTGGCGATCAAGTAGACGTGACCAGACCTATACTAAAGGCTTCCGGTCAGTCACCACTAAGCGACTGTGGAGCTGGAGGAGCAGAGAAGAAAGACGGACTCATCTGGCTACTACTCGCTGGTATCATCGGTGGCTTCGCAGCCCTTATGACACCTTGCGTATTCCCTATGATCCCGATTACGGTTAGCTTTTTTACCAAAGACACCAAGCGTAAGGGCTGGGTCAATGGGCTGATCTATGGCCTATCCATCATACTTATCTACGTCATCCTAGGTCTACTCATCACCGTATTCTTAGGTCCAGAAGCGCTTAACCAGTTGTCCACGAGCTGGATCGCCAACACGATCTTCTTTGTGATTTTCATCGTATTTGCCTTTAGTTTCTTTGGCTTCTACGAGATCACGCTACCGAGTAGCTGGTCGACTAAGAGTGATAGCATGGCAGACAAAGGCGGTCTGCTCGGTATATTTTTTATGGCGGCTACGCTTGCCCTGGTTAGTTTTAGTTGTACGGGCCCCATCGTAGGCTCTGCACTCGTAGCAGCTGCTAATGGTGGCCTGATGGGGCCACTCGTTGTTATGTTTGGCTTTAGCGCCGCACTAGCTCTACCGTTTGGACTTTTTGCAGCATTCCCGGCATGGCTCAATAGCCTACCCAAGTCTGGCGGATGGATGAATAGCGTTAAGGTCGTCCTAGGATTTTTAGAAGTGGGCTTCGCTTTTAAATTTTTATCCACGGCAGACCTCACGCAGCACTGGGGCATCCTCAAGTACGAGACCTTTATGCTTATCATGATCCTCGTTTGTATAGCGATAGCGCTTTACTTATTTGGCTTCATCAAGTTCCCGCATGACAGCCCTATTAAGAAACTGAGCCTCGCTCGCAAAGCGATCGGCGCTACATTCGCAGCGCTAGGGATCTACCTTATGACGGGCTTTACCATCAATGATAATACGGGTATCTACAACTCGCTGTGGCTGACAAGTGGATTTTCTCCGCCCGTCAACTACAATATGTTCCTCGATCAGCAGAAGGTCGACCCTAGTCTCAAAGCCACCTACGGCAGTGTGACCAAAGGTGCCAACAACATCACCATGTTTAAGGACTACGAAGAAGGTCTAGCTTATGCTAAGGAAGTAGGTAAGCCGGTATTTATCGACTTTACAGGACATGGCTGTCAGAACTGCCGACGGACCGAGGACAATATCTGGGTACAGGACAAGGTACGGTCATTCCTTAACGATAGCGTCGTCTTGGTCTCTCTATATGTAGATGATCGCGAGGCACTAGCACAGCCTTATCAGTCCGCCATCGATGGTAAGAAGAAGCGAAACGTGGGTAGTAAGTGGGCAGACTTTCAGGTAGCTAACTTCAGCCAAAACTCGCAACCGCTTTACATCATGGTTACGCCTGAAGAAGAGGTCATTACCCACCCTAGACCCTACCAAGCCGGTGTAGATAGCTACCTCGACTACCTGGAGTGTGGTATACGCTATTACCGAACAATGTAAAATACCCGTCAATTCTATCAGACAAGATCGAGGGCCACAACTGTAACATAGCTTACATTAGTGATTGAACTAATGTACCCCCCATGTTTAAGTATTTGATGCCTGCACTACTTGCCCTGAGTATGGGTGCCACAGCTCAAGAGTCACTACACGTTGTCAATACGACGCATTACAGCGAAGATGCCGTAGTAGCAGAATCAGAAGCAACTAGTGCGGAGCAAGAGCTACGAGCAACCGTCCAACTAACGGAGACAGATCGCTATCTCAGAGAGACGCATGGGCAGGTAGAGAAGGTCTATCACAACTGCGGAGACATCAAGTTACTAGACTCTATGCTAGTCTATGACGACCAGGGTAGCGTGACACGCATTACCGCCTACGAGTATGATGCAGACTGTAGGAGGACTAGACAGATGCAGTGGCACACCTATGCTGGCGAACTCATGCCCTTAACGGACAAGCAGATCAATCACATCACCACTGGGGAGCAAGACATCGACGACTACTATTACAAAGATGGCAGCTGGCACCAGCATAGCACGACCAAGGCCTACCTAGACTACGATAATGACAACAACCTACGCCGCTACGAACACCTAGTCTATAAAGGAGACTCGCTACACACGCATAAACTAGAAGAGATGGACTACTCGGGTCCTGGACAGTTGCAGAGCAGAAAGGTGACTGATCTCAAAATCCAAATAGCTACTGACCTGACCCGCTATCAAGCAGCCAATGACAACGCAACAGTTATCAAGCACTACAAACATCCAGACACCGACAATAGACTTATAAAGCGTGATACCATATACCACAACGAAGCCGGTCAATGCCTCAAGGAAGTATACTACAGCGCTAGATGCGATGACAAACTACAGCTTGTAAAACAACGAGACCACAATTACAAAAATGTCGCAGCACCGGTCTATACGCCGCAAGTCAGCAAGCTAGACGCAGACATCAGGATCTTACCCTCACTAGACCACTTAGCTGACATCACAGTAAGTAAACTCGATCCAGCTACAGACTATACGTTACAAGTATTTGATATCAGTGGCAGATTACTAAGGGCAGAGAGCATCAGTGGCAGCTCTAGCTATCGGCTCACCGTACATGCCCAAGGTATAATCATAGCACGCATTACCGACGCTAGTGGTGCCTATGCCCAAGAGAAATCGCTGCTACCATAGGCGTACCAAGTACTTAAGAATTCGATAATTCGTTAATG
Source organism: uncultured Saprospiraceae bacterium (assembly GCA_964389475.1). GTDB lineage: Bacteria > Bacteroidota > Bacteroidia > Chitinophagales > Saprospiraceae > CAYMFD01. The sequence continues at coordinate 4,349 of CAYMFD010000002.1, read as the reverse complement.
GGAAGTAACCAGTAGACTACCCTGCTCCGTCATAAGGTAGTACTAATACCATACTGTCATGCGCATCGCTCCATCCATCATAGCCCTAGTGCTACTGACCACCATAGCCCACCTAGCTGTAGGCCAGACCGATCCTAGTATCGAAAGTGATACCGTATTCGTCTCACAAGACAGCCTAGACGAGCTCTCAACCATGGTCGAAGAAATAAACCTAGGCGGACAGGTGTACAGCGCCATTATCACGGCTGAGGGTGATACCTTGATACTGGCGGACATCCCCAATATCAGTGTGACCGCTCCTAGGGACTTTGCCAATGCCGACGAAAAGCGCAAGTACTATAAATTTAGACGCTACGCCACCAAGGTCTACCCCTACGCCAAGGAGGCCATCAAGATCTTTAAGGAGGTAGAGTACGCCGAGGCTAACCTATCTCGACGCAAGCGTAAGAAAGAGATCAAGCGACTAGAGAAGCAACTCAAGCAAGAGTTTGAAGAACCGCTCAGCAAACTCACCAAGCTGCAAGGCAAGATCATGATCAAGATGATCGAAAAAGAGCTCGGCCAGTCGATGTTCCAGCTTATCAAAGGTGTAAAAGGTCGCTTCGCAGCCTTCTACTGGAATACAGCGTCTAAGCTCTACAGCTACGACCTCAAGGAAGGTTACACCTATGGCCAGTATAAGATTTTAGACATCGTACTACAGGATTACGACATATCCTACGACCTACCTACGAGCCCTACCCTCAAGTATGTCAAGCTCGGCAATAAGAAAAAGAAGTCGTAGGTATCAGCTAACATCACTTTGATCGTGATTCTTGGGTGGCCCAACGGACACTTGCGATGAGAGTTCTATTTCCAGCACCCTTTTCATTATCTCATGTTAGCGCTGTGCGGTTCCACCCGCAGCGCTAAAAACCCCACTAATACCATTTCTGACTTAACTTTCCGCACTCTAGCGTGATATAATGCCGATACATATTTAAAGACGCTAATGCAATTAGTGTCATTTTAAATAGTAATCGGTATAATCTTACTCCCCCCGTAGTGAGATAAGTCATATCATACCCTTGTAGTGGCGGCTCTCGATCTAAAGCCATACCGACAATCAGTCCCAACCATAGAACAAAAAAAGCCCCGAAAACGCTACGTTTTCGGGGCTTTACTATCTGTTATCTCAGTAGACTAGTAAGTCCACAAATCATGCTCGAAATTGAGCAACTCGTTCTTAATCTTCTCAGACTCGAGTAAGCGATCTATACCCGCTCTATCATAGCCAAGATAAAAGTCCTCCACTCTGTAATCAAGTACGTTAGACTTCTTGGTGATGTAACTTGCAAAGAACTTCTTCTCAAATAGATCTGCCCATGTCATAGGCGCCATATCGTTATTCTCATTAAACACCATCTGCTTAGAAAGGTGCTCACGAGCCTCTGGATAGTATATCCAGAATAACGGAAATGAGTACTTCGTCTCACCAGTCGTCGCATCCTTCTCATCCTTAATAGGTGCGATACCGATGATACGAGACTTCATCACAGAAGCCTCTTCGTCGAAGAAGTATATCTCTTTGAGTCTGTATCTATTGATATCAAGAGGATCAACCTGCGTCTTGACCACTTCCACCTTCTCAACGTAAGTATCGTAATCGAAGGTCGAAATCGTATCGATCTTGTTAAGGCGACCATTAACCTGCTCGAAGGTCATAGGCGTCTCAAACTTTTCGTCTTCAAAGACCGTGATGTCACCGTTCTCTATCATCTCAGAAAATACTGTAAAAAGCGGTTTCTCAGGATAGCGAAACGGGAGATTCATCTTCTCTCGCGTCTCGATAACTCTCCAAATACGCTTTTGCCAAGCAAGGTCAGCCTCACGTACAGGCTCATAAGGCAATACCTTATTCTCTGTGATCAAACGCTTCGTAACGATGTCGTCGATATACATATTCTCACTCGGGAGGTCCGACTCTCTTGTACCATCACCAGGCACGATTTGCGCTTGGGCGAATGCTCCTGCAGCAAAACCTAGGAATGCAAACAAGGCACTTACTCTCAAAATCCGTCTCATATCTATCCTTTTAGCAAAAATTATTTGATGTTGAAGACCATCTGTCCGATTGGCCTCGATGCCTTGTCACCAGGACACTTACATTTGATATTCTCAAAGAAGAATCTATCACCTGCAGATGCTTTGGAAATAAGACCCTTTACTTCACCTGTGTACTTACCACCGCCATTTCGCTTGATCTCAGGATCCTGTCTCCTTGGTGATCTTACGACGACGTACTCAGTAACGTTACACTTGGCATCAAAGTCAAATCCGCTAAGTACAGGACGTACACCTTGCTGTGCCTTAAACTCACCTGCACTCATAGATCCACCTCTACTCTTACTTAGCATCGGTATAGGATCAGGAATACGCTTAACACGGAACTCCTTAGATGCCTGCATGCCTGGGGCCGTTACATTAATCTTAGCAAATTGACCTTTGGCAGTTGGGGTAGTCACATTTACAACATAACCTCCACCGCTTCTTTTGATAGAACCACCGCCTGAACCTGACATCGAAACTTTGATATCATTTGAATTCACGCCGGCAGCAGAAACTTCTACAGGGTTATCTACTCCTATATAGAATACATTCATCTTGGTTAGAGATATAGCGACAGACCGCTCTCCCACTTCATATTCGAACTCTTTCTTGTATGTCTTTTTATCTCCTGTCACAGGGTCTGTAACCGTGATAGCAGCATTATACTTCTTCACACCTAGATTAGACGCCGTCTGCGTAAACTTGGCCACACCGTCTGCATCTGTACGTAGACCTTGACCATTAACAGAGATAGAAAGACCTGTCTGACTATCCTTACCCGCACTTGCAGATAGGAATATGTCTGTCTCGAACTTCTCACCCTTGATGATGTACGATTTCTTAGGTGCAGATACGACCGTAAACTTGTCAAGTACGATCGTCTCACCACCTACTCCAACCTTACCAGCCAAATAGTTAAGTACTGCAGCCTCAGACGCCTTGATATCATTTTCAAACTTGGTGAAAATTGGCATCGTGGCACCTAGAGGCATATGACCAAACGTAAAGTCTGACCATCCTTTTTTCTCATTCGGGCTATTCCGCCACGCCTGATCATCTATCTTGAGAGGAATGTTGGCTGCAACAGCCGCACGGTCAGGCTCATCTACGAACTTCAAAAATTCTGTTTTGAGTGTCTCAATTCGATTCTTCAAAACATCACCTTCCCCGTTATCAACCATAAAACGAGTAGTAGCATCGTAGTTCTTCTTTCCTTTCAGCTCCTGCTTGTCCTCAACCATTACCCAATCCCCATCATCAGGTGTTGGGTTAAGGGTAGCACTTCCGTCTCTATCACCAGATTCATCGATCAGTCTCAAAACGATGTCTTCAATGAAAGATGTTCCCTCTTTACTAAGATTGCGAACACCATCTACACGGTCAGCATATTCTTGAAGAGATGCTTTTTTCTTCGCACCTTCCTTGATAAGCTCTGGCATTGCAGCATTAGCTTCATCAAGAGATTTATTGGCAGTTTGAAGACCGTCGTCTACCATCTCAAATGCATTGAATATCTCGGCTGAGACATTAAGAGCAAGTAGTGCGGTAAGGACGAGGTACATGATGTTAATCATCAGCTGCCTGGGTTCCTTTGGTATTGACATTTATAAATATTTCATGTTGTTAATAAATAATCTATTTCACTATATCTCCTTCAGCTTACGCCTTAGGACCGTTAAATGCGCTGAGGACGTTGCCATATACGCTATTTAGTGACGATAGATTCTTATTAAGAGATGCCATTTGCTCTTTATACAGTTTAGTATCTTCTACTGTGCTGTTTAACTCTGCCATAGCATTGTTAAGGTTAGTGTAGAAGTTGTGCATAGACTTCATCTGGTCTGAGGTTTCGCTAAAGTCTACTTCTTGTAGTGCCTTGAGCGATCCTAAGCTCTTAGACATGTTCTGTAACTCAGTAACCATACCACCTAGATTGTTCTCAACGATATCTGCGTTAAGTGCTCTCGAAGCACCTGCTGTTTCACCAGCTGTAAGAGGAGCTATATTGCTGTTATATGCCTCTAGACCAGGATATAGCTTTTCCCAGTAGTAATCTTTTTCTGGAGGTAGAATACCCAAAAGAAAGAATAATCCCGCCTCTACACAGAGACCTATAGTAATTGCTGGACCACCCCATGGGGCACTATTAATCTTACCTAATGCTCCGATCATTACGACTGCGGCTCCCACACCGATAAGGAAGTTTTTGAAATACTTGAATCCTTTTGACTTGATAAAACTCATTGTGTTGAAATTTAAGA
>CAYMFD010000001.1:5569-173923 GCA_964389475.1 uncultured Saprospiraceae bacterium | reverse complement strand
CCATACGGATGACCTGCTGGAGAGTATTTTTGGGAGGTTTTGTATTGGGAAGTAGGAGGTCGTTGAGTCATAAACGGGTACCGTTATCAACACTGTAACGACTCCACTAGTAGAAACTCTTACTGTAGAGGTAATATGACTACCTTTCCTTTACCCGTAGTGCCAGAACCCTCTGCCAGCGGGGCACCTATGATGACATTAGTTCCATCCGTGTCGATACTGTCTCCTAGCCGATCGCCATCTCCTGGATCTGGGGCAACATAGAAGTTCTTAAAAGTCCAAGAGCCATTTTCGTATGCATAATAAAATGCCGCTCCTGCATTGACCTTAGCATTGACGTCATAGCCAGGAGCACCTATCACTAGATCATCACCCACCAGTTTAAGACTAGTACCATACTCATCAAATCGCGAGGTAGAGACGGGAGTTATATCTTCTTCTAGGATGTAAGACGTACCCACTTTGCTGTACACGTGGACTAATCCACCGATACCGCCAACGGCCAACTTATTACCGCTCATGGATACAGCATTGCCAAATGGTGTAGATGGAGGTCCGTCAATCGTCTGCTGTAGTAGCCAGCTGGTCCCACTACGAGCAAAAACGTACACCTTACCCGCTACACCTGCCGATGTAGATGGTGCTCCCACGACTAGATCATCACCTTGTATATCGATACTTACACCAAAGCGAGTCCCTGCTATCCCATTGATCGCGTCCTCTTCTGTGACTGTCTGATTAGCATAGTCAATTTTGAATATATAAACCTTACCGCCTAGGGTACCAGCACTCTTAAAAGGAGCTCCCACAGCAATATAATCTCCATCAAAAGCCAACACCCTACCGAAGAAGTCATTGGCATCAGAATCACTACCCGTAAACTCCCCAAATGGAGTAAGACAGCAGGAAGAATAGGCATAGAAATATGCGCTACCTGTCTGATTATTCTTAGCAGGACCACCAACGAGCAAATGCGTACTATTAAAAGCACTGGCATAGCCGTACTGCGACGAGCCAGACTGTGTTACGCCATTATCTATCTCCCAATACGTATTATTCTTTTGTATCCAAAAACGACGGCCAGATGAGAAAGAGGCACCTACCAAAGCTCTATCACCGAGTATGCTGACGCTTCTACCCACGTTGCCTACAGTAGGAGTACTCGAGCTAAAAGATCGATTAGTCGATTGTAGTAGATCAAGACCAGAAGAGCTGCTACCTCCGGACTCTGCCTGCCATGAGGCATTGCCAGCTGCATCAGATTTTAAGACGTAGCCATCACTAGCTCCTGTGGTCATCGTCATGCCAGATAGCAATACACTTCCATCCACCTCAAGGCGATGCTGCGGCATATGGCTAGCATTAAAGCCCATGAATACATGTGGATTATTAAACCGGACCACATCTGCCAAAGGCGTATCCCAATTAGAACCAAAAGCGATCGCATTGTTGGAGAAGATCCTAAATTTTGTCTGCCCCTGATTTTGGATACGGATGGGGCTTGAGTTGTCGATGGAGTTGACATGTAGGGTCGAGTTAGGATTGGGCACATTAATACCGACCCTCTGGGCATAAGTACTGACAGTAATTACGGAGCAGATCATCACCATCAGTGTTAACATGACACATCGACTGGTTAACAGCCTGTTGGCGAATAGTGGGTTTACTTTATTGGGTGCCTTGATAGCAATAAATGGAGACATAGTAAAAAGCGTTGAGGTCAAAACACGAACCTAAGCGATCTACACTCGTGAAAAATCACCCTAAATGATGATTTTGGCACTCTCGACGGGCAGTTGTATCCCTGTATCACGCTATAGACGAAGGGTCTGCTTAAGTCTGGCCTAGACCACAAACTGTCTGTCCCCAAGATACTATGCTCTAGCAGCACCCTTAAACAGCCGACCTTATAAATCACGAAACCAAGAGAATCCTGAAGCTGACGTAGGAGGACAATTGCAAAGCCATAGTTCTCTATGACGGATCGGTCCTTCCTTCCCATTTCTTCACCATAATCAACATCAAACTCCTATTTATTCCGAAATCTGCCAATCCTAATGGCGGCTAGCTCTACGATATAGGCCGAATACTGCAAAAAGAGCAGTAAACTGGCAATACTCACCCCGCCACAAGATCGAATCACTACCTCATAAAACACTGATAATGTGCCCACAATAAAATGCCCACCTGGGCAATATGTTAAATATTGAAAATAAAGACACCTTCCCAAAATAATGGAAATTTATCCAACTTTTTGGATGACTTTTACCCCACAAAACAAACTGCCAAACTATCAGTACCTTACTGCTATATGTCTGTAAAAATTATCCAACCGGGGTCATTCGTACCGGAAGACCACTGGTATCCTAAGGCCCTAAATGCGACCATCCACCCGATGGTAAGTTTCTTCCTCAATCTGTCCAAAGAGCGAATCATCACTCGTTACTGCCACCTCAATCCGCAAGTGGACAGTGACAAGCTTCGCGAGATACTGGAGTACCGGTGCAAACACTTCTTATGGGGTGGCGCCGACCTCATCAACTCGACCTCCGCAGAAGGCAAGCGTAATATGGTCGTTATCGAGAATAACTCCTGCCCTAGTGGTCAGAAGTCTATGCCACTCCTCGACGACAATAAGGAAGACGGCAGTTACCGCCTACTAGTAGAGCGGACCTTTAAGCCTATGCTCAAGCCCCGCAAAGGCAAGCCAAGTGTCAAGGGTAAGCTAGCCGTCCTTTACGACAAAAACCCCATGGAGACCTCTGGCTACGCAGCCGTGATCGCCGATGTGATGGAGGAGGAAGTACTTTACACGCCGTACTATAGCGGACACGACAATGACCACGTCAAGATTGAGAATGATCAAATGCATATACTGCACGATGGTGAATGGCACCCCATAAGAGCTGCTTTTAGGTACGTCACGCAGAAGCCATGGAATCGTCTGCCCATCAGGTGTAAAACCAAGATCCTCAACCCCATCGTCTCTTGTCTAGCAGGAGGACGTAACAAGATGGTCGCCGCCAAAGCGTACGATATCTACAACACGGAGATAGAGGCCTACGGTCTTAAGATCAATACGCCAGAGACGATATGGGATGTCAGCAAAAATGAGATACCGCTGTGGGTACGTAAGATGGGCGGTCAGGCCGTCGTCAAGATCCCCTACAGCAATGCCGGCCAAGGTGTCTATACCATTACTAATGACCGAGAGCTAGACGCCTTCATGGATCTAGATATCGAATACGAAAAATTTATCGTGCAGAGCCTCATCGGCAACTACAACTGGTCCTCGATCAGCTCTGACGGTAAGTACTACCACGTAGGTACCATACCTAATACCAAGGGAGAGACCTATGTCACCGATCTACGCATGATGCTCAGCAGTACAGAGCAGGGCATCAGACCACTGGTCGTATATGCACGACGAGCTGCTAAGCCACTCGCCGACGACCTGACTGCCGGTGCAGACAGCTGGGCCATGCTAGGTACCAACCTATCCGTCAAGGAAGGTACTAATCAGTGGAGCTCAGATACCAATCGACTCATGCTCATGGATAGACGTGACTTCAACAAATTGGGTATTGGCCTTGATGACCTGATCGAGGGATACATACAGACGGTCCTCTCTACCATCGCCATTGATAAGATGTGTAAGGCACTGTACAATACCAAAGGCGCATTTAGACTTAAACTATTTAAGTCGCTCAATAACGACCCTACCCTCCTCGACGAACTCATGCTACAGCAATGAAAGGCTACCGAGTACTAGTACTGACCGATCACAGGGGCCATAGCGATCAGAACTCACTGTACGCCATACTACGGTCCATGATCAAGCATACGCAGTGCCTCCACCTAGATATCGCCAGTAGAGGCCTAGCTGCTAACGCTGACTTCTTCGATGGTATGCATGAGACCGCCTTACAGGGTACGAGAGTAGGCGCTGACTTTGCCTTTACGGCGGACGGTCAATACATGACCCAGGGATTAAAGCCGCTCGCTGTCACCGACTACGACGTGCTATTCTTGCGTCTACCTAGACCTATCTCAGACGAGTTCTTGACATGGATCAGCGAGTTATTTGATAATGCGACGATTATCAATGACCCCCGAGGTATCATCGAGACCAGCAGCAAGCAGTTTTTGCTCAACTTCCCGACTGTCTGTCCAGACACCAAGCTGTGTAGAAGCATCGAGGATGTATACGCCGAAGTAAGCAAGTACCCTATCGTACTTAAGCCACTACGCGAATACGGCGGTAGAGGGCTGCTCAAGATCGACGGAGATCGACTAGATGACGGTGCGAGTATCCACAAGACATCAGACTACCTGCCGCAGATCGAAGAGCAGCTGCAGAGCGACGGCTATCTGTCCATGCGTTTTCTTAAGAATGTCAGCAAGGGCGATAAGCGTATCCTAGTCGTCGACGGGGCGATCATGGCGGCCTCGCTACGGCTGCCTGCTGCCGACTCGTGGCTGTGCAATGTAGCGCAGGGAGGCACCTCCGTACCTGCGGAGGTTACAGCAGCAGAGCGAGACATTATCCGTACTATCAATGACCATCTCCGAGACCATGGCATATTTATGTACGGTGCCGACACCTTGGTGGCCGACGATGGCCAGCGAGTTCTCTCAGAGATTAACTCCCTAAGCATAGGTGGCTGGCCACAGGCAGAGGCGCAGACGGGGCAACCTATTATCCAAAACATGATCCAAAAACTATTTCAATATGTTGATCGACAACAATAAGAACATACCCATCATCCAAGATTTTAACCTAGAGGACACACCTCGGGGGAGCCGCCGACACTACTGGCTCAAGATCATCTCTGATGGATTCGCTAATCCTGTGTGCATACCTCTGATGGTGATGCGTGGTATGAAGGATGGCCCTACCCTAGGCGTCACAGCTGCCGTACATGGTAATGAGCTCAACGGTATATCGGTGATACAGCGACTATTTAATGAGGTCAGCGACGAGGAGCTGTGTGGCACCATCGTAGGAGTACCCGTCGTCAATGTACCCGCCTATGAGCGAAAGAAAAGACGATTTAACGACGGCGTAGATATTAACCACATCATGCCAGGCAAGGCCGATGGAAATGTCAGCCAAGTCTATGCCTATCGATTTATTAACCGATTTATAAAACATCTAGACTACCTACTAGACCTGCATACTGCCAGTACAGGTAGGATCAATAGCTACTACATCAGGGCCGACATGGACCTAGAAAAGGTGCACAAGATGGCCATGTTGCAAAATGCCGACATCATCGTCCACAACCCACCCTCTGACGGTACGCTGAGAGGCGCCGCAGACGACCTGGGTATACCGGCTATTACCCTAGAGGTAGGCAACCCAAGTACTTTTCAGAAAAAACTTATCCGATCAGGCGTAGAGGGTGTACATAATGTACTCTGCGATCTCAAGATGATCGATGATGAGATCACGGCACCAGACGTAGAGACAGTCATCTGTGATAAGAGTTACTGGATCTACACCGACAAGGGTGGCCTACTGACTGTGCATGTTGCCTTGCGAGAGTACCTCAAGAAAGGTCAGTTAATCGCAACCTTGAGAGACATATTTGGCAACGTGACCAGTGAATACTTCGCACCGGAGGACGGCATCGTGATCGGTAAGAGCATCGGCCCCGTCAACCAGTCTGGTGGCAGGATACTACACCTAGGTATTGTAAGATAGAGATCATGGAAAAACCAAGAGTCATTAAAGACTACGACAAGCTGTCGACAGAATTACTAGAGCAGATCAAGCTCGTCTATCCTCGTGGATACCGTAAACACTTAGTGGAGTTTAGAGGCATCGACGGCGAAAAGCGTAAAGGTCTACCACTCGAGACAGAAGATAAGTACTACCTCATACGCATGACCGTAGAGAAAGCCATCTACATCATAGAAAACGACAATGACTACGACGAGCATGGCAGACTGAGAGCAGATGTCAAGGAAGAGCTGGAGGAGAAGTACGAAGACGAGGACTTCCTAGACGAGCTTAATAGTAATGACGACAATGATCTCGGTATCGAAGAGATCCCTGAAGACTAATACCTATATTTTTCGATAGATATGAAAAACACCTATTTCGACCTTATAGACCAAAGCTACTACTTTCCACAAGAGGGTTTTGACCTTAAAGATGGCTACTTGACCTTCCATGGCGTGTCGCTCAAGCACCTCATCGACAAGTACGGCACACCCTTTAAACTGATGTACCTACCCCGTATCGGTGAGCAGATCAGAAGGGTTCGCAACCTATTTAGAAGGGCGATCAAGAAAAACAAGTACCAGGGCAAATATTACTACGCCTACTGTACCAAGTGCTGTCACTTTTCGCATGTGGTCAAGACGGCCGTACGAGAAGATATCCAGCTGGAGACGTCCTCCTCCTTTGATATAGACCTGATCTACAAGCTACTAGAGGAGGGTGAGATCAACAAGAATATCATCATCATCCATAACGGATACAAGACCGAGGACTACCTTGAGAAGATAGCTCGACTCAATCGAGACGGCTTTTACAACTCGATCCTCATACTCGACTCTAAGTCTGAGCTCAAGCGGGTCAAGGCTTATGCCAAAGGTCTCCAATCACCGCTTAAGATCGGTATCCGGATGGCCATTGACGAGGAGCCGCAGACGGCCTACTATACCTCACGACTAGGTATCCGAGCCAATGAGATCTTAGACTTTTACAGCGAAGAGATCATGGGAGACGAGACGATCAGTCTTAAGATGCTCCACTTCTTCATCGACTCAGGGATTAAGGATAACATGTACTACTGGGGCGAGTTTCAGAAAGCGATGAAGCTGTTCGTCGACCTCAAACTCCTATGTCCAGAGATGAAGGCCATCGACCTAGGTGGTGGATTCCCGATCAGGAATAACCTGGGTTTTGACTATGACTACGAGTACATCATCAATGAGCTCGTCGGCAACATAGCATCGGCATGCAGGGAGGCGGAGATCGAGGAGCCCGATATCTTTACGGAGTTCGGCAAGTATACAGTCGGTGAGAGTGGCGCTACTATCTTCTCTGTACTGGAGCAAAAAGCGCAAAACGACGCTGAGATGTGGTACATGGTCGATAATAGCCTGATGAATACCATCCCCGATGCCTGGTCCATCAATGAAAAGTTCATCATGCTGCCGATCAACAAGTGGGACCATGAATATACGAGGGTCAATATCGGTGGTATAAGCTGTGACCACTCCGACTACTACAACTCAGAGGACCTCAACCAACAGCTCTTCCTACCCAAGTATCCAGAAGATGCAGAAGAGCCCCTGTACCTAGGGTTTTTCCATACAGGTGCCTACCAAGACTCGATCAGCGGTTACGGCGGCATCAAGCACTGTCTGATACCCGCTCCTAAAATGATCATTATAGATCGTGATTCCACGGGCAACTATGTCGATATGGTCTACCGCAATGAGCAGACTGTCGATGAAATGCTTGATATCCTTGGTTACTAATACGTAAGATGATACACCCTGACACTAAAGTGGTCTTTATCAACGAGGAGGTCGGTAATGGCCTCATCGCCACGTCACACATACCCAAGGGCACCATTACGTGGGTACTGGACCCGCTAGATCAGCGATTTACGAGAGAGCAGTACTTAGCTATGCCCAGCCCCACCAAGGCTACCCTCGACATCTACAGCTTTAGAGATAGAGATGGTACGTATGTACTATGCTGGGACAATGGTAAGTACATCAACCACAGCTTTAAGTCCAACTGTCTCACGACGGCCTACGACTTCGAAATAGCTATCCGTGACATAGAGCCCGGCGAGCAACTGACAGACGACTATGGCTACCTCAATATCGCGGAGCCATTCAAAGGAGCCAATGAGGCCTCTCGCCGAAAATACGTCTATCCAGATGACCTCCTACGACATTACAAGACATGGGACAAGGCGCTGCAGACTATCTTCCCAACAGTCAAGGCCGTAGACCAAAAGCTGTGGCACTACCTACCCCCTGAGACGGTCTCGGAAATCGATCACGTACTGCAAGGACGTAAGCCACTTAACTCCATCAAGGAAAACTACTACGATCAGAAAAATGACCAGTAAAACAACAAGCACATTTGCCGGTATAGAAGACCAGTATACTGACAAAGATCGGGCGGCTGTCTACCTACAATCGATACCCTATGATGGTACGAGCACCTGGGGCAAGGGAGCTGACCAGGGCTTTGACGCCTTTATGGATGCCGCGGCCAATATGGAACTGTACGACATCGAGACCGATAGCGAGGTATACCTACAGGGCATCCACTTGCTAGAAGCAGCGCCAGCATTCGACTCACCAGAGGCGATGTATGCATATACCTACGAGCAGACTAAGTCACTGCTCAAGAAAGGCAAGTTCTTGACGTTTTTCGGTGGTGAGCACAGTGTCAGCATTGGTATCATCAAGGCACACTACGAGCACTATGATAACCTCACAGTCCTCCAGATCGATGCGCATGCCGATCTACGGCCGACCTACGAGGACACTCCATACAACCACGCCTGTGCCCTCTACGACGCTAGTCAGCACTGCAACCTCGTACAAGTAGGCATCAGGAGTATGGACGCAGCAGAAAAGGCACACGTGCAGCCTGGCAATATGTTTTTCGCTCACGAGATGTACAAGGAGGAGACGTGGATGGAAAAGGCCCTTGCTCAGATGGGAGACAACGTCTACATCACCTTTGACCTAGATGCCCTAGACCCCTCCATACTGCCGGGTACGGGTACACCTGAGCCTGGTGGACTGTCGTGGTACTCGGCCATCACCTTTCTCCGATCAGTATTTGCGTCCAAGCATGTCGTAGGATTTGACATCGTCGAGCTAGCACCTATCGAGGGGCATACGGCCTCACAATTCTTAGCGGCCAAGCTCTACTACAAGATGCTGTCTTACAAGTTTTCACCACTATCACCTACCTCCTAATGGATATAAGTACAATCGATAACGTAGAGCTTAAGTACCTGACTGTAGAGGACTATACAGAGCTCAAGGAGGCCATGATACTCGCTTACGAGACTATGCCCGATTCGTTTTGGACAGAGGAGCAGGTCACCACTCTCATTGATAAATTTGCAGAAGGGCAGGTCGTCATAAAGATCAACGGCAAGGTGGCGGGCTGCGCCATGTCCCTCATCGTTGCCTACGAAGAGCTGTCAGAGCAGCACACCTACAAGGAGGTCACGCAGAACTATACCTTTGACTCGCACAATGCCAATGGCGATGTCTTGTACGGCATCGACATCTTCATTACCCCGCAGTTCAGAGGCTTGCGACTGGGTAGACGACTCTACGATTACCGTAAAGAGCTGTGCGAACAACTCAACCTCCGAGCGATCGTCTTCGGTGGTCGTATACCCAACTACCACAACTACCAAGAAGAACTCACCCCAAAGGAGTACATCGAAAAGGTTAAGCTCAAGGAGATTAACGATCCGGTACTCAACTTTCAGATCTCTAATGATTTTCACCCGGTAAGAGTACTCAAAGGCTATCTAGATGGGGACTCACAGTCCAATGAAGTGGCCGTACTACTGGAGTGGGATAACATCTACTACCAAAAGCCGTCGCACAAGGCAGCGACTAAAAAGAGTGTCGTCCGCCTGGGTCTCATACAGTGGCAGATGAGGCCATATCGGACGATTGACGACCTTATGCAGCAGGCTGAATACTTCGTAGATGCCGTGGCTGGCTACCGGTCTGATTTTGCGCTATTCCCCGAGTTTTTCAATGCGCCTTTGATGGCGGTCAACAACCATCTGTCTAGCTCAGATGCCATCCGAGAGCTTGCGGGATTTACCGATAAGATCGTAGAGAAGTTCTCGGAGCTATCGATATCCTATAACATCAACATCATCACAGGCAGTATGCCAGAGATCAGAGATGGCGTACTCTACAACGTAGGCTACCTGTGCAAGCGAGACGGCTCGGTAGATCGCTATGAGAAGCTCCACGTCACACCCGACGAGGCCAAGGTGTGGGGGATGCAAGGCGGCAATGCCATACAGACCTTTGATACGGACTGCGGTAAGATCGGCATACTGATCTGCTACGATGTAGAGTTTCCGGAGCTGAGTCGTCTCCTGGCAGATGATGGTATGGACATCCTATTCGTGCCTTTCCTGACCGATACGCAGAATGGATACTCGCGAGTGCGACACTGTGCACAGGCCCGAGCCATCGAAAACGAGTGCTACGTCGCCATCGCTGGCAGCGTTGGTAACTTGCCCAATGTGCATAACATGGATATACAGTTTGCCCAGTCGATGGTCTTCACGCCATGCGATTTTGCCTTTCCTACCAATGGGGTCAAGGCAGAGGCCACCCCCAATACAGAGATGACACTGATCGCCGACGTAGACCTGGGCCTACTCATGGAGCTCCATAACTTCGGTAGTGTCAAAAACCTCCATGACCGACGAAAGGATATCTTTGAACTATCACGAAAAATCAACGACTAATGTCTAAAGGACCCGTATCACAATTTATAGAACACCACTACCGCCACTTCAATGCAGCCGCTCTAGTCGATGCTGCCAAGGGTTACGAGGACCAGCTAGCTCACGGCAACAAGATGATGGTTACCCTAGCTGGCGCTATGAGTACGGCTGAGCTGGGTCTATCTCTCGCTGAGATGATCAGGCAGGACAAGGTCCACATCATCACCTGTACGGGAGCTAACCTAGAGGAGGACGTCTTTAACCTCGTAGCGCATGACCACTACAAGCGGATACCCAACTACCGAGACCTATCCCCTCAGGAGGAGCAAGAACTCCTAGATCAGCACTACAATCGAGTGACCGACACCTGCATACCAGAGGAGGAGGCCATGCGTAGGATAGAGGATCACATCTTTAAGGCATGGAAGTCGGCTGATGACAATGGTGAGCGACGCTTTCCGCATGAGTACTTCTATGAGATACTCCTGAGCGGCGAACTGGAAGATAAGTACCAGATCGATCCTAAGAATAGCTGGCTCCTGGCTGCAGCCAAAAAGAACATCCCTATCATCGTACCGGGCTGGGAAGATAGTACCTGCGGCAACTTCTTCGCCTCCTACTGCATAGAGGGTAAGCTCTCCGCTAGCACGATGAAAAGTGGGATCGAGTACATGATGATGCTAGCGCAATGGTATCAGGATAATGGCGGTGACAGCGGTGTTGGCTTCTTCCAGATAGGTGGCGGTATAGCAGGTGACTTCCCCATATGCGTCGTGCCGATGTTACACCAAGACCTTGGCCTAGACAAGACCCCATGCTGGTCGTACTTCTGCCAGATCAGCGACAGCACCACGAGCTACGGATCGTACTCAGGTGCGGTGCCTAATGAGAAGATCACCTGGGGCAAGCTCGAAGTAGACACCCCTAAATTTATCATCGAGTCCGACGCTACGATCGTCGCTCCACTTGTTTTCGCCTGGATACTAGGCTGGTAATAGCACACCCTATGGATATCAACAACTACTACACCGTAGATCCCTCGCACGTCGAAGAGCTCTACCGCCTACAGTCGGAGCTGGTCAAGCTACAGATGTACATCAGCCAACAAAAGCTCAGGCTCGCTATCCTATTCGAAGGTCGTGATACGGCTGGTAAGGGAGCAGCGATAGCACGGTTTACGCAGTTCCTCAATCCACAACACTACCGCGCCGTAGCCCTCGGCAAGCCGACCAAGCGAGAACGTGGACAGTGGTATTTTCAGCGTTACATCAAGCGGTTGCCCAATGCTGGTGAGATCGTCTTCTTTGACCGTAGCTGGTACAACAGAGCCGTGGTAGAGCCTGTCATGTCATTCTGCACCGAGGAGCAGTACGACCTCTTCATGCAGCAGGTCCCGAAATATGAGGACATGCTTATCGATGATGGTATCAAGCTCGTCAAGTTTTGGTTTTCGATAGACAGCAAAGGGCAGAAGGATAGAATACAAAAGCGACTCGACTCTCCGCTGGAGCGATGGAAGGTGAGCCCTGTGGACCTCGCTGCGCAGGACAAGTGGCAGGACTTTACCAAGTACAAGGAGTTGATGTTTACAAAAACACATACTGACAAGTCACCGTGGACCATCGTACGTGGAGCACAGCGGGAGAAAATGAGAATCGAAGCGATGCGATACATCTTATCGCTATATGATTACGAGGGCAAGTCAGCGGACCTGCAGCCACCATCTCCGAAGGCTATCTTAAAGTTTGACGAGTCGATGCTGTCGTGGTAAACTGAAGCACGATAGCCAAGTAGCAGTAGTCTACCTGCGCTTAAGAGACCACTGAATCGCCATGTTGCAGACCTCGTCGCCCACCTCATCGATGCCATTACAGCGTAATATCATCTGCGCTGTATCTCCCTCAGCTGTAAGGCCAGCAACGGATTGCTCGATACGCTGCCCATCGGCAAGAGTAGTACGGTAGCATTTGGCAAAAGAGATAATCAGACAACCCTTAAAAGCTGTAACCAATAGTTAGGAAGCGGACACCCAAAAACCTAAACTTAAGTCCATGCGATGTGGCGGGTGGCAACTCATTGACAATACGTATAAATGTACCTAGGTCCTGATCAAACTGACTTGCAAAACGAATTTCCTGAAACCTAGTATTAAAATATGACAAACTAATACCCGTCTCCATACCGACACTAAACTGGGGTGTGAAGTAGTACTTGATGCCTATAAAGGGGTTAAAACCTGACTCGATAGTTCTGATTCTACGATCTGTACTATTAGTACTATTCACTATGATATTGCCAAAAGATCCATTTTCAAAGTCATCATTAGTTTTGAAGTAACTTGTAAAAAAGTCCAGCCCATAATAGTGGACAAATCGATTGCTTTGAAACTGTTTCTCAAGTCCCAAGCCAACGGTCAAGTTGGTAATACTTGATGGATGAAATCGTACATCCGTAGAATCTACAGACGCTTGAGTCGGATCATCGCTAAAATTAACTTGACCATTAAATGTAAAAAAAGTCCGAAGGTACTTTACGCTATTGACCTCGATAAGACGACCTCTTTGGTACTTCTTTTTGAATAGTACCGTGGCCGACGACGTATTGCTGTAGATCGATTCTATGCTATTGAAGCCTAATTCTACCTGATAGTCATTCTTTCGCACCTCAGAGATACTCTCTGTCTGCTGACCATAGACGAGTACAGCATTGAGTAGAATCAAAGCAAATACAATTATTCGTGTCATATAATTACTTCTTTATTTTTGTTGCGTTAATCCAGCATCGCTCTATAGTGTAAAATCGTATCTAAACCTGTATTGAAAGTAGACTATTTGGCTGTACTCTCTTTCACTCTCCAATGAAGGCATAAGAGCCAATACTCTTTGCAACTCGCAAATAGTACCATAGCCTAAGTCACCAGACACATCGATACTTGATAAACATCCATAAGGAAAGCTGGCAATAAGTGTAACAGTAACTGGTCCTTGGATTTGATTGTCTATCGCTGCTTGTGGATAGACTATATTATCATTTACAAACTCTCTGATTTTATCTACAGTACATGCTTTTCTCTCACTTCTATTATTTGGATTGATGTCACGGCAATCCGGATGTGGATAGATAGGCATATCAAAAGAGCTGACAATCGCACCGCAATCGTCTCCGCAAAGTGGAACTTCTATAGGGCAGGCACTTACCATATTTACACAAAGACCAGGCACCCTCTCTCCAGATTCAGCATCAAAGGATTCACAGGAGGTAAATCCTATTGCAAATCCTACGAGAAAATAAAAATAGCTGTAAACATACATACATCTCATAATCACATGGCATCCATGGTTGAAGTTGCTGTAAGGTAATAATTTATAACGTCGAAAACCTGTAGGCTAGACGTCAAGCTTGACTTTATCCCTAAACTAAGCAGCAAGCTTTACACCACCTAGCCTAGACCACGGGTAGGATATACATACATATGACTTGTGGGAGAGTATTTCTGGAAGACTTTGTGTCGAGAGGTAGTCCAAGCATAAATATTTACAACACTCCTGTTGCAATTAATTTTTGCAACGAAATCGTTTTGTTTTCTACTCGCAACACGATCGTCGCAATGCGCATAGACGGTGTCCTACCTCCACATCTACGCATAAACGTCCGCTGGTACGCAGATCACTAATACAAGCCTTGCATATAATAATAACCGCCAACGATCTTACTGCAGCATCCTCAAATTAAAATCGAATAAGATCTAGGTAGACACAGTTTATCGGTACACACACCCCTTCATCGACACTCTACAACCATCTACCCACTTGCTCCGCCAGCGACATTATAGCCTAGATACTCTACCTCTTCCTCCATAAAGTGGATGCCATACTGCTCGAGCTCTTCAAGGATAGGACCATAGACCTCCTTGCTGATCGGTCGCTGTACACCTGGTGTCGTTATTTGCTTATTGAGGATCTTAAGCGCTGCCATTGCGACGGGTAGACCTACGGTAGCGGCCATGGCGGTAAAAGTCTGATCTTGGCCGATCATCACCATCTTGCTATCTATCTGATGTTTCTGTCCATCGAGCTCATAACCGAACTTATGATACATCACGATCATATCCTTATCCTCTGGCTGTAACGTCCACTTATCCTCCAAGATTCTTTGTAGAGCCTGAGCTGGAGTAGCGTTTTTGATGCCGATTTTTTTGTGAGGGTTAAAGACATCCAGTTCCAGCAACTTGTCCCACATCAGATCATCCTGCTCGATCTTGAGTGCATACCGTACCTTGAGCTCTACCGAGTCCGTCGGCGAATATGGCAGATATAGATTGATAAAGTCTCGGTAGCTCAGCTCCTCGGAGTTGTCGATCGTGTATGTATCATCCGTCAGTCCTAGCTGCACAAACATATTCCACGCCTTGCTAAAGCCCACTCTTCGCATCGTACCTCTATATAGGGTCAGTACATCTTCTAGTCCATAAATACTGCGATACTTGAGCGAATTCCTATTGGCTAGCGCCTCGAAACGACCATATCCCTGTATGTCCAAAAACTCCGTTCGTCGAAACAATCTATGGTAGGGAATATACTTGGTAGTGCCCTCCTGTATAAACTCCGCGGCCCCTCCCTGTCCTGCGATTACAACGTTGCGAGGATTCCAGGTAAACTTATAGTTCCATAGATTATCGTCACTCTCAGGGGCCAGCAGTCCTCCCGTAAACGACTCAAACATCAGCATGCGACCTCCAGCTGCCCTGATCCGATCTATAACTTGCATAGCACTCATATGGTCGATCCCGGGATCTACACCGATCTCATTCATAAATACCAAACCATTCTCTTTGGCCGCTGAGTCCAAGGCCTGCATCTCATCACTGACGTAAGAGGCTGTCACGAGGTGCTTTTTATAGGTTATGCAGTCCTTGGCAGCCTCGACATGAAATCGTGCAGGCAACATCGATATTACTAAGTCGGCCGCCTTGATAGCTGCACTGCGCTGTGGGGCATCAAATACATCAAGCTTGATACCTCGAGCATTCGCATGACCTTGTGTAAATTTCTGGGCACTCTCCTCTGATAGGTCCCCTATAGTTATGAATAAGCTCTCGCTATCTGCTTTGTCCAATAGGTATTTTATCAAACTACAGGCAGATCGGCCAGCACCAATAATCAATATATTTCTCATTATCACCGTGTCTGAATAATATGGGTCGAATGTAGGTAAGTGAACTGGAAACTGGCAACAATACGGGCTTTTTAGGAAAGGTATATCATAATTCAACACTGGTAGATCTCGTTGCCAGATTACGTGTGGTAATGGCATCAACAGAGCGAATTACCAACACAGCTTCCGTATACTTGCTGCCGTACAATCACCTCATATACCTACTTGGAGCCTGGAAGGTGTAGTCTTGCTCTGACTCACATCCAGGGTGCTTCTAGTCAATGTAGATCAGCAACTATTCTACCGTGCGGCAATAGGCCTTTACAGTAGCAGGGCTAAAATTTGTCAGCGTAGAGGTGTGGTTGGGGGCCTAGGTCATAGCAATGTGAGATAGATAGGCCTCGACTCTTGAGCTTAGGTTGATCATAACGGATCTGTGATATGGAGCGGACGCAGCGATAGCAAGTCTGATCTCATATCACTTGTTGTGTGGCGTTTTATTTCTTTTCAATATTCATTTTAAGTTCGTTTGGTTTTGGATATTTTGTTGGTATAAATTCCAAATTAAAAGGCAATTTTAAATCATCTAATTCTTCGACTTTCGCTTCAAGTAGTTCATTTTCTTTACAGTATTTAAACACTATTTTTAGGTATCTCCGAATTACCATTAAAGGTAGAAATTCACCTCTGTAATTCATCCATTCCATTAGGTCTTTTTTCCCTTTTGAACTATTGCATGACCGACAAGCAAAAATCAAATTTTCAGCGTCATCTTTTCCTCCCACTTTTTGAGCAAAAATATGGTCAAGAGCTAATTTTTCGTCAGAACCGCAGTAATTGCAAATTTGACCTGTTTGTAGTTTTATTTTCTCATCGTCAAAAATTGTTCGCATATTCATCGTTTCATCTTTTAACCCTTTGAACAATTTCGCTCGTATTACATAATTGAACGTACCATATTTTTCTTGATTCCTTTCAACTGCTGTATGTGCCATTGCAAGATTTGCATATGACCAAAAAATTAATTCTTTTACCGATTCATATTTTTTCGCTTTTGCCATTTCTGCTTTTTCTAATGCCACACAACATCTGAAGAACTAAAATCACCCCAATTCCAGCTATCCTCTTAAGTCTATACTTTAGTGCAAGAGCTGTAAGATCTCAAGTTAAGCATTTGTCAGCAATTCCTAACAATCACTGTTAAACATTCGTAATCAGTGCATTAGACCACGATAGTAAGTGGATGTAGTAACAGGTCCTAACGGTCAGGGATATACGGCTGCTATCGCGTACTAGCAAGTGATTACTATGATGAGAGCTTTGTAAATGGGACCTACTAGGCCACAAGATAAAGAGACCAACACTCGATAAAAACGGTGGCACTCCCTGTTGTACAGAAGACCTACCTATCTACGCTTAAGCGACCACTGGATCGCCATATTGCAGACCTCGTCGCCCGCCTCATCGATGCCACTACAGGTCAGTACTATCTGCGCTGTATCTCCCTCAGCTGCAAGGCCTGCAATGGCTTGCTCGATACGCTGGCCATCGGCACAGGTAAAGACAACAGTACCTAGGCCCTTCTTAGTGAAGTTCATCTCGCAGTGGGTAACGAGCATGCTCACGGGTACAGCACCCGAGGTGTGCACCAGTATGAGGGCACCGGTGCTGAGCTCGCCTGCCCCTGCTAGTGCGGCGAAGTAGATACTCCTAAACGGATTCTGCGTACTCCGCTTATAAGAGATCGCAATAGCACAAGACTGGGTATCGAGCTGCTGTAGTCGCACTCCCCAGAACCGCAGTGACGGTAGGCGCCTCCACTTAAAGAACCAGAACTTAAGTGGCGATGTCATGGAGGCTATCAGGGCCTGCTGAGCTGGTGTGGTCATGTGCTACAGTAATCGGCGGTTACCAGAATATGGCATAGAGTACCGCACAGATAATACACACGGCAAAGGCTCCGATATTAAATACGGGGCTCGTCTTAAATATGTCTTTCTCTAGCGGTATACCCTTGGCATCGTTAGAGCCGTCACTACCGCTGAGACTGACGACAGCGATGATGGCCATCGTAATCAGTGCGGTAAGGCCCATCTGATGCATCCATGGTAGGTCGGTGAGAAACTTAAGCGCAAGGGCAACCGGTATCGACAATACTGCACCGAGTACAGCACCACGGTTTGTCGCCTTTTGCCAAAACAGACCGAGGATAAACACCGCCAAGATACCTGGGCTGACTACCCCCGTATACTCTTGGATAAACTGAAACGCCTGGTCAATACCTCCCAAGACGGGTGCCATTACACAAGCGATCAGCAGCGCCACAGCGGCAGAGATCCTACCCATATTTACAGTAGCTCGATCGTCCGCATTTTTGTTGATGTAGGCCTTGTATATGTCCATAGTAAAGATCGTCGACGTAGAGTTGAGCATAGACGCAAGCGACGAAACGATGGCTGCGGTAAGGGCCGCTACAGCCATACCCTTCATACCTACAGGTAGTAGCTGCAGTAGCCACGGGTAGGCCTGATCTGACTTGGTAGGTGCAGAAGCAATAGCCTGCTCACCCATCCTGGCCATGATCTCAGGATCGTTGACCATCACATATGCTGCTATGCCAGGTATCACTACTATAAAAGGGATCAAGAGCTTAAGGAAGGCTGCCATCATGATACCCTTCTGCGCCTCGCCTAGCGACTTGGCGGCTAGGGTACGCTGTATGATGTACTGGTTAAAGCCCCAGTAGTAGAGATTGGCGACCCACATACCACCGACTAGCACCCATATACCTGGGAGGTTATTGTACTCAGGATTACTCTTATCTAGTATCATATGAAAGCGGTCCGGAGCAGCATCTATCAACTGGTTGAGGCCACTGATCCACCCCTTGCCATCAGACAGTACGTCTAGCGCGAGGTAGGTCGTAAAGACCCCACCTAAGATGAGGAAGAATACCTGTATCACATCCGTCCACGCTACGGCACTCAGACCACCATACAGAGAGTAGGCCGCAGCGAAAAGGGCCAGACCTATGACACCATAGAGCATCGGCACTCCCATAATACCCTCAAGGGCTAGAGAACCCAGGTATAGTACAGATGATAGATTGACGAAGATGAATAAGGCGATCCAGAAGATCGCTAGGATGGTCTTGAGTTCGGTGCTAAAGCGCTTTTCTACGAACTCGGGTATCGTGTAGATCTCCTTCTTGATAAAAATGGGCAGGAAGTACTTACCGACTATGACTAAGGTGATCGCCGCCATCCACTCGTAAGACGCTATTGCTAGACCCGATGCGAACCCAGAACCAGACATCCCGATGAACTGCTCTGCAGATATATTAGCCGCAATCAGCGAGGCACCTATGGCCCACCAGGGCAGCGACTTACTGGCTAGGAAGTAGTCTTCGGCGTTCTTCTGATGGCCCTTTTTATCACGAGAGACAAATAGACCTACTCCCAAAATAAGGGCACAGTATGATCCAAAGATGATGTAGTCAATAGTCGAAAAATCCATAGGGGTACGCTTTGTTTCTATTCGGCGAAAAGCGAATATATACATTCATATCTAGCTATGGGACCTCGATGTGCAGTTTATAATTGCGGGACACAAGTATGGCGCTACAGCGGTACTAATCCCAGGGGCGGCTTGCCCTACGACGACAGCTACTTATCCAGCTCGATCACGACCTCATTCTTACGATTAAAGACCTCGTACGGCGCATTGTATCCGTAGAAGTGATACTGCCCACTAAGGCTGATGCCTGCGTCATCCAGTAGTCTCACTAACTCTTGACGGTAGTGCTCGATCTTATCATCGTCCGCCCAACCCCCGAACGTGATGGCCGCCATCTTACGTGCTGGCACTTGCTTAAACTCGATATTACCGTCCTTCGGTGTAGGTAGATCATCGATCGTATACTCGCTAGGGACTAAGAACATCATCGTCATATTATCATCCATCGTCATAGAGACGGGTGCTGTCATGGCGATGGTCTCCTCCGTCTCATTAGCCCCGAAGATGTAACCGCCTAGTACAGAAAACGCCTTACCACTACCCTCTCGATATCCACTGCTGCTTAACTCTACGGATGTAAACAAAGCCGCCTCATACTGCCTCACTTCGAAACCATCGTAAGTCTTGATCACTTCGTACTTGTAGGTCTCGATATCCTTCTGGCTGTTACGACTAAAGACTTGTACAGCGACAAAGACCAGTACGACTAGTCCGAGCAAGATCAATAATATTTTCACGGTTTAGTGTATTTATTGGTCAAGATAGGAATAGCCCAACACGATGCTACACAGTTATGTTGACGTAGGCCAGCCATGGAGTCTCCTAATGTCACCTTGGCATCCTACACAAATCGGATCATTGTCGCACCTAACATATGCGACGCTAATACTGGAATAAAAACAAGTGAGACCAAAAGGGACCAACCAGCACGACTCAAAATAACATGTTGCCCCTTCAGTCCAAAACCAATATAAAATCTAGTATTTTACACATTTGCAAAACACATATAATATTAATTATTATATTGCACAATAAACCAAATCAACTTACATTATTATGGTAGCACTAATCATTCAACTACTAAGTGGCGCCTTAGGCGGTAATCTCGCAGGCAAAGCCATGCCCGACTCATCAATGGGTACTATAGGCAACAGTATAGCCGGCATCCTTGGCGGAGGTCTAGGCGGTCAACTTCTTGGAATGCTCTCGCCAGCAATCGGTGCAGCAGCAGCTAGCGGCAGTATGGATATTACGAGTATTCTCGGATCCGTCGCAGGTGGCGGTGTAGGAGGTGGCGTAGTAATGGCTATCATCGGCCTCGTCAAGAAGATGCTAAACAAATAGTATCAACTAACAAAGTCTAAGACTAGGAAGGCATTGACAATTCTCGTCAATGCCTTCTTTTTTTTTGTATGAGCGACTGTCTAACAGGACATTGTAAACTCATTAAGTCATGAGTACCACTCGTACAAGAAGATCATTGGCTATCCTGTGCACCAATCAAACGGTCGCTGCTTCAAATGTTAAGTAGAGAAAATACTCACCTATAGGCACATGAGATCATGAATTAAAAAGACTACGACTCCAAATAGAGAAGCACCTGAAACTTACTTCCAGATGCTTCTAAAGGTTAATCAGGATCAATTAAAAAACCTATATCATAAAGTTCTTCACTCATTTAGACCCTGGTATGTCTATAATTTGGTAGTCAATCGGACACCCTTACTGCAGCTATGGAGACCACTAGGCACCCATCTGTCTGCCGAGAATCACAGCCTCCACAATAATAGCAAGTTTATCAACTATCACCCTAGTGAGGCGTGACAAAGTGAGCCAATTGAAAAGTAGTGTACACAATACCACCTCATAGGCTCATTAATACCGACTACTCACGTCTTTCAATATGTCCCACCATTTTACTACGCTAGAATATGATGGGCTTAGGCAGCAACAATTGCACTCATTTTCCTTTACAGACCTACTTGATTGTTGTCACTCTTATACCATTTCTGCTACAGAATTTCACTTATTTTTTGCCTTATTCTTCATCATATTTCGCCAAAAAGCCTCGTGGTAGCTACGGCTACCACTGCGTTTTTTGACTCATCTGATTTTGAATAAACTCAAAAACTAATGCGAAACCTTATAGTAGAAATGGTATTAAAAGTCAAATAAGTCTTAAGAACGCCATTCGTTCCGACATTGAGAGACTAGACGATCCTCAGGATTCGTTACTAGAATCAATCAACGCAGACGCCTATACCACATAGATACACTTGCACCCTTTATTCCTCTCACCTATCAATACCTTGCATATGTATCGTGTATCGCTCTATTTACTCCTCGCAATCAGTCTTAACGCCTGCCAGTCTGACCCCATATCTAGCGATGGTGACTCGCGGCTAGTACCAGATGATCTACAGCCCTATTTTTCTTCGTTTGAGGACGCAGCAGCTGACCTAGGTGTGCCTATCGACATCGCTGCCTCAGGTATAACCGCTGAGATCAGAGCAATAAATCAGGGTAATGTTGCTGGGACTTGCTCTACCAATGGTTTTGAAATCAGACATATCACCATAGACAGATCCTTCTGGACCACTGCATCGCCACTACTCCGAGAGATGGTGGTTTACCATGAGCTAGGCCACTGCATTCTAGGTCGTGGACATACAGAGACCTCCTTTGCTAATGGTCTATGCACCAGTATCATGAGGAGTGGTTTGGGAGATTGCCACGACGCTTACAATTTCGATAATCGATCGTACTACCTTCGAGAATTATTTGGGCTATTGTAGCCTCAATCGGTAAGGAGCAGGTCGCCGGACAGATGATATATACTGCCATCCACCAGGCGTATCTGACTAGACCAAAGATAAACTCCCGATGTCGCCACTCGACCGTCGACTAGTCCATGCCAGCCTATGTCCGCTCGACCATAACTATCGTAAACAACCCCACCCCACCTGTCAAAAACTCGTAAGCTTATAATGTCATCTACCACACACCGAGGCACTGGAGCAAATCGATCATTGCCAACGGTAGAGCTAGGTCTAAATACGTTGGGGGCTGTCAGTAAGGTAGACTTATCAAGTACCACCTGCACCTTAGCACTATCAGCACACCATTGATTACTCACACGTACCTGATAGTGTGGTTGTACAGGCGGCAGGACTGTAGTTGTAGCACAATCCAAACATGAAAGCCCCTGTGTGGGAGACCAAGTATAATCGACTCTACCTCCACCGACCACGCTGGGTATCAGCGTAACTGGCTCACAGAAGTCAGTTATAATCTCTTGCGGTAAGTCTACTGTGGGTGTCGGCCATATATCAACAACTACAGTCGCCGTATCGCTACAACCACCATTGTCAGCTACCACGCTATACGAACCAGCCTGCGTAGCATTAACAAGCGTAATCTCGGCTAGACTATCCACACCAGAAAAGTCAGGCCCCGACCATCGATACAATAGACTATCCTGGCCCGTGTCTACTGCTAGTCGTAAGGTATCCCGCAGACAGTAGGTCGTGGAGCCTAGAGCTGTAGCCGCAACTCTGGGCAGGACATCAACTGGTAGTAGCACCTCTTGCTCACAGTAGCCGTAGGTAGCCACTGCCTTGTAGGTACCCGACCAATCCTCATCAGTAGAGGTGATCACGGGGTCGGGAGATGCCGAGCTCCACAAGGTAGGACCGCTCCAGAGGATATCTCCACCAGGTGACAGCCTACTAGACAATCGTAGCGTATCGCCTGCGCATATTGCTGCATTACTACTCACCTCTAGGCTCAACTGCTCGTGGGGTGGATCGATCGTAATGATGGTATCTTTCAGGGCTAGGCTACACCTATCCTCCAGCGACCTGATGCTAAACAATTGGTAAGCGCCGGGTAGCAATGCCTCTATCGTAAATGAGCTGCTATCATCGATGGTCACCGTATGCCAGCTCACCGTCCATCCGTCTTGATTACGTAGACCCACCTCCAGGACCTGACCTGGTACTAGCTGCTGTGACTGTACGGTCATAGCGCCATCATCAGCTGCTATGCAGTCGCTAGGTAGACGTACCTCGACAGCCACATCTTCCAGACGCCGAGCCGCTACAACATAGTAACTAGAATCCCCCTGTACCCCAGTCGAGTATGGGTCATCAGACAAGAATGGACCGCCAAACCGCTCGGGCAAGCCCTCCAGTATGGCTTGATTGCGCTGCTCACCCACACGTGCATCTATGCTGCGTATCTCAACGTCTACTTCTACAGTCGACTTAGCAGGGATCATCAAGTCGTCAATTGCAAGCACTCTAGTCCCCACCCCACTGCCATCCACCTGTAGGCCTGTGTAAGTGTCAGATATAGCGTCAATGATCATACCCTCAGCGAACGTATCACGCAATCGTACACCACCTATCGGCGTAAATGAATTGTTACTGATCGATAGCCGAAAAGTCTGCACGTCATTGTTACAGTAAATACCTACGGATGGTGCAAGTAGAGTAAAGGAGAAGGAATACGGGCAAGTACATCCATCTGACAGCTCTGCGGCAAAGCTAGCAGACAGGATCGGGACTACCTGACCACCGATAGGGTCTAGTGAATACAGCACCCGCTGGGGCGAATTGACACCCTCGTCTAGTGTACCAAAGCCATACAACCGCGAACCCGCAGTGGCAAGTATACCCCCTAGGTGACTAAGCCGATTAGGTGAGAGCTGTGCAGCCGGAGAGACCATACCATAGTTATCACTCAGTGGATCTACATTGATAGTAAGTATGCGACCACTCATCTCTTGGGGACCTAGGAGGCCGGACGGACCTACGCCTTGGTATGTGTATGCTATCGTAGGATTTTCTGGGTCGATGGCGATATCAAAGATGCCACTGTTAAATGGCCCAGAAACACCTGACTCAGGATCCCAATATAGATCAATACGGCTAGCAAGGCTCAACTGATCCGCCACATCATAGAGCAAGAGTTGATGACTGTCTGGATCATAGCACATGTACTGGCCGGCAGGTGTGCAATCTCCTGCCAAAACACCACTAGCAGTGTCTCCCGGCAGTACGCCTAGTACATCAACACCCCCGTCGCGACGCATGCGCAACACCTCTTTAGTCCTCTGATCTACCCCATAGAGGTAGAAGTCCTCTGGGTTGAAACCTACGGCATCGATGGCCCGATCTGCATACCTCGTCAAGGAAACCAGAAACGGCATGCCGAAAGGGATGAATATAGGATAGTACACCCGTGTAGACTGACCGTCGTAGGCCGAGATCATAATACGACCATCACACGCAAAACGCTGGGCTACGGCTACTTGAAAAGCCATAGTGATTGTCATCAATATCAAAAGCCGCCTTAACCATCGCGTCTGCACATAGCTAAAGTACGTCTTTTATACCCTTTGAAAGCTAAACGCAAGACATCAAAAAAGCCCAACCGGCAGTACCAGTTGGGCTCTCTATCTCTTACTAGAGGAGGTTTAGTTGACTACGATGTCCACTTTACCCATCTTCGCCTTCTCGGCATCGGTGTCACCCATACCTACGGCTTTGATCTGATCTTTACCTACTCCTAAGGTTACGAGCATGTCTCTGATCACCTGTGCTCTCTTGTCACTACGCTTGTTGTTGTCCTTAGCATTCTTACCATCAGCAGTGTAGACCTGCACCTCTATCTGGCCAGTCTTATTCTCCTTAAGTGCAGCAGCTAGACCTTGTACTTCTGCTTTTGAGAAATTAGAAATCATGTGATTCTCTGGCTTAAACTCGATATTAGATAGAGCATAAGTCTTCTCCGCTCCTTCCTTCTTGACGATCATATTAGAAAACATTGTCTTCATTCTATTGAGTCTGAGGTTAGGCAGCATACTAGCTAGTTTGGTACGGAATGCCTCCGAAAGATCCGTGACCTTAGCGATCATCGATCCACTAGTACCGATGAGGTTACCATCTGCATCTACATCATATGATAGCGCTGTGTGGGCTATAGATCCTGAAGCATTAAGTATATCGCCGTTATCCGCTAGTGTATACCCAGCGGCAGCACTGACATCTGTCTTCATATCTTCACCTTCTACCTCAGTAGTTGTTGTAGTTGTAGTTGTAGTCGTCGTTGCAGCTGGCTTATCCATGCTCTTCTGCTCTTTGGTGACTACTTGCTCCGTTGTTGTATCGTCTTCTAGCGTGACTGCTTTTTCGCCACAGCCCTTGCCCGCAAAGTAGTAGATCGCTGCAGCTGCTATCAACAATGGCAATAACCACTTGATGAAGCCGCCGCCACTACTACCACCATTATCCTTGGCATAAGCGGCACCACCGGCTGCTGCCACACTCTCTTTGACAGTAGAAGAAGTACCACCGAGCATTGCTGACAGTCCAGGGACCATACCCATGACCTCATCTTTCTGATCAGAAAGATAAGACGCTAGACCACTTGCATTCATGCCCTTGCCCATCACGATACCTGCGAGCTTATTAATTACGATCGGCGCTACGAAACTTAATAGAGAAGCACCTTTACCCTTGCTTAATCCTGTTGCTTTAAGTACCATATCAATCAGACCTGACTTATTGCCACCGAATATCGTACCGAGCAGATTACCTCCCTGCTCTAAAAAACCATCACGCTTACTCGAGTCACCTAAGACACCCATCAAGTCACCTATGTTGCCATCACCGAGGCCATCTTTTTTGAATAGGTCTAGTAATGCACTTGCACCACTTTGCGAAGATCCTTTGTTAATCACACCTCCCACTACTGCAGGAAGAATCATCTTCATTGCAGATCTCGCCATGCCAGACTCGATACCGAATGCGCTTGCAGCTTTGTCTATAACTGCATTGGTCATCATGTCCTTGACACCGTTAAGTAAACTCATAATTAAAATTTATTAGTTATTTGAAATTTATTGAAAACCACTTCTTAGACGTAAAACAACAGAAAAAGTCACGTAGACGTCATAATGAGACTGTACGGCAGCATGGCGTGATAGGCCAAAAGGGCCAGGAAAGGAACAAAAACCATCCAATCAATACTAAATCTCGTAGACCCTGACCTTACGCTTCTTAAGGCGCTGATTGTCCAGTTGAGCTATGGCAGCAT
Source organism: uncultured Saprospiraceae bacterium (assembly GCA_964389475.1). GTDB lineage: Bacteria > Bacteroidota > Bacteroidia > Chitinophagales > Saprospiraceae > CAYMFD01. The sequence continues at coordinate 147,671 of CAYMFD010000001.1, read as the reverse complement.
CGACGACAGGCGTAGCTATAGCTACGAAGGCACAGTCTTGTTTTAAGTGGATAAGCCCTAGCTGATCTTTCGCCACATCACCCACCTTCATACAAAAACCTGCAATATCACCCTTGCTGATCTTATCACGTCGACCACCCGAAATCAAGATGGTAGACCATGCTGTATGACTGGCTGTGGCAGGATCTGAGATCTCCTCCTCCTCAGACTTGGGTACAAAGTCTGGCAGCTCGTCATCTACCCAGTGCAGCACATAAGCAATACCATCCTGGTGCATACGTGCCGTACGTCCATTACGATGCACGAACTCCTCTCGCTTGAGCGGTAGGTGGTAGTGAATGATGTAGTCCAATGCCGGTATATCAATACCCCTAGCAGCAAGGTCGGTAGCTAGCAGTATATCATGACTGCCATTACGAAACTTGATGAGCGACCGCTCACGATCATACTGGTCTAGACCTCCGTAAAATACACCATGCTTAATACCTTGCTCATTGAGGTAGTCGCTGGTACGCTTGATACTATCCTTGTAGTTGAGAAATATAATACCCCTCTTACCACGTAGGTAGGCAAGTGAATCTGCAAGTCGAGCCAGCTTATCCTTTTCTGAGGAGACGATACGTCGTATGGTCAACTGCCCTGAGGCCTCACCCAGGTAGTCTATCTCTAGTGGATTAAAACTGTAGAACCAGTCTGGCACATCTACACCAATGGTCGCCGATGTCAATATGCGCCGCTCTAGATGTGGTAGATACATGTACAGCTCCGACATGGCCTCGTCAAAACCCAGCTCCAGTGACTTGTCATACTCATCTAGAACTAAGCAAGGGATCAATGCGCCATCGAACGTACCACGACGTAGATGGTCCCCTATCCTACCAGGCGTACCTATGAGCAGATCTGGCGTAGTATTGAGGTCAGCAAAATCTTTCTTTATGGGTCGACCGCCATACACCACATTAACCTTGTAACCTGTAGCCATGGCACGAGCGACCGACTCTATCTGTATGGCTAACTCCCTAGACGGCGCTAAGATCAAAGCCTGGACACCTTCTGAGCCTTGAGACATCGACTCAAAGATGGGCAATAAAAAAGCCAAGGTCTTACCACTCCCTGTAGGTGATAAGAGCAATACATCTGGTGCATGCGTGATAGCTAGCCGTGCCTCTTCCTGCATAGGATTGAGTGCCTCTATGCCTAGCTTGTGAAGGGATTGTGATAATAGGTCCATGAGTAACAAAGGTAGCCCCTTAGTCCGTAGTGAGGTTACTGGCAATCGAGCAATCTAAAACGAATGTCACCTAGTTTTTTCATTTAAAGACACCCAGAAAAACAGGCCCTAATCGTGATAAGAGCAAGGGTTCCACCTTTTTTGGAACAGATATTGTAAATAATTCTAATATGTATTTAGTTGCAAGGACCAATAAATGAGTCAAGGCCTTTCATCTGTACATGAACTACTACCTCTCCCCAAGAGGTATACACCCTTTATTAATCACTTGAAAAACAATTAGCCGAGTATTTAAAAGCCTATAGAGTTGTCCGCCGCATTATGCGGTACTTATTGCAATACTGCACAATACGATTTTCTATCAAAAGTGATAAAAGATCGTGTTGACTAACTCATTTAGTTTCCCATTATGGACAAGTTTCTATTCCTCCTAATTGTATTTGCGAGCCTACTTAACTCGCACTATGCTACAGCGCAGCGAACATGCAGTGCTATGCATCACCTCGATCAACAAATCGAGCAAGATCCCAACCGACTTATTACGCTGCAACAAATCGAAAAGCACACGCAGCAGTTTATTGATCAATCTCAGAAGTCCTTCAATGGTATCGTGACGATACCAGTCGTCTTTCACGTCGTGTACAATTCTACGACGCAGAATGTGTCGACTGCTCAGCTACAGTCACAACTCCAAGTACTCAATGATGACTTCAGACGTCTCAACAGTGACGCCAACACAACGTGGCCTCAAGGTGCCGACATAGAGATCGAATTTTGTCTAGCGAGTCTCGACCCTAGCGGCAATGCTACATCTGGCATCACGCGAACGGCTACCTCTAGATCGTCCTTTAGTAGTAACGACGATGTAAAATTTGGTAATAGCGGTGGTCACGATGCGTGGCCACGAGATCAGTACCTCAACTTCTGGGTATGCCCACTGGATGGTTTTCTAGGCTATGCACAGTTTCCTGGAGGGCCAGCGCCAACCGACGGAATTGTATGTGACTACCGCTATACTGGTACTACTGGTACAGCTCAAGCTCCATTTGACCTAGGTCGGACAGCTACCCACGAGGTAGGCCACTGGCTCAACCTACGTCATATATGGGGTGACGGTAGCTGTGGTGTCGATGACCTAGTCGGCGACACCCCTACTTCTGACGGCCCTAACTATGGCTGCGACGCAGGACATGTCTCTTGCGGCTCTATTGATATGATAGCTAACTACATGGACTATAGCGATGATGCTTGTATGAATCTATTCACACAAGGTCAAAAATCAAGGATGCAAGCACTTTTTGCATCAAGTGGCGCAAGGTCTAGTTTAGTGACCAGTACTGGCTGTGGCGCAGCTCCCGCACCTACCTGTAGCGATGGTATACAGAATGGTAGCGAGACGGGAACAGACTGCGGTGGACCAGACTGCTCCCCTTGCTCTGGTAGTTGTGCATACAATGAGACGGTAATCTCTATCACACTGGACGGCTATGCGAGCGAGACCAGCTGGAGTCTTATCAACTCTAGTGGTGCTACCCTTGCATCTGGCGGCTCCTACACCGGTAGCGACAATGGGACAACAATCACAGATACACTCTGCCTTGCAGATGACTGCTACACCTTTACCATCAATGATAGCTACGGCGATGGTATGTGCTGCAGCTATGGCAATGGCGGCTATAGCGTCACGTCGGGCGGCAGCTCATTAGCTACAGGCGGCACATTCGCCAGTACGGAGACTACGACCTTCTGCCTATCATCTGCGGTGGCACCCACCTGTACTGATGGCGTACAAAATGGTAACGAGACTGGTATAGACTGTGGTGGACCTGACTGTACACCCTGTACTACTCCGACGTGTAATGATCTTACGGTCAGCGTAACACTAGATAGCTATGGGTCGGAGACAACATGGACGATCACGAACGACGCGGCTATCACCCTAGCTAGCGGTGGACCATATAACGGCCTAGCGCTGGGTACTACGATTACGGACTCTTTATGCCTGCCTGACGGTTGCTATACATTTACGATCAATGATAGTTATGGCGATGGTATCTGTTGCTCATACGGCAGTGGTAGTTATAGCGTCACGACAGGGTCTACCTCTGTTGCAAGTGGTGGTAGCTTTGGCAGTAATGAGGTGACGACCTTTTGCCTGAGCAGTACGACCTCAACATGTAGTGATGGCATACAGAATGGTAATGAGACTGGTATAGATTGCGGTGGACCAGACTGTACCCCCTGCAATAACGGTAACGGGCAGATATGGGGCCACTACTTCGAGACTGGATGGGATAGCTGGCTAGATGGTGGTAGTGACTGCGCTAGAGTCAACAACACCACTCGAGCTGCAGAGGGTAGCTACAGTATACGGCTACGGGATAATACAGGCCCGGCATCGTCCATGACCTCCCCTACCGTAGACCTTAGCAACTATGGCCAGGTAACATTAGGCTTCACATTCTACGCCTTTAGTATGGAAAACGGCGAAGACATCTTCGTAGAGTACTACGATGGGGCTGACTGGCTCGTGATCGGCAACTATGCTAGAGGTAGCGACTTTAACAACAATACGTTTTACCAAGTCATACTAGACCTCAATGGTCACAATTACAATCTAGCTACTGACGCTGCCTTTAGAGTCAGGTGCGACGCTAGTAGTAATGCCGACCATATCTACATAGATGAGGTGACCCTCACTTACGGTACTGCTACTAAGACTAAGCGTGCCGAGATTACCGCCACAGGCCAAGTCGTAAGTAATGAGTCGCTAGATATAAAGGTCTACCCCAATCCTGCTAGCCACTTCGCCACAGTAGAGGCTGAGGCGGACATCAAAACGGTAAACGTCTATCAGATCAATGGTGCCGTAATTACAGTACCAGTAGATATAGATGGTGCACGTGCAGAGCTTGACTTGAGTCGTGTGATGCCTGGCGTACTACTAGTGCAGGTTACGAGTGATAATGCAGCCACGGTGACTAAAATCGTGAAGCAATAGAGCAGCAAATACCTTGTAAATATCAAAGCCCCCGAAGCTCGTATGCGCTTCGGGGGCTTTTCGTTAGAAGCCACATTTAGGTATGAATGCTGAGGGTCCAAGGCAGTAAAAATACGACCTATCATCCGCTTTAAGTATTGACTAAAGGATAGATAAAGCGAATGATACAACAATTATCATCCGCTTTATCTAGTATATTTAGGGTACATAAAGCGACTAATAGAGTTATTATCAGTCGCTTTATCTCGTATATTTGTGGTAGATAAAGCGGATAATACATGATAGGTAGATCAGTTGAGCGGGATTATATAGACACCCTAATGGCCAGTAAGAAGTCACATATGCTAGCTATAGTAGGTAGGCGAAGGGTAGGTAAGACTTATCTGGTCCGTCAGCATTTGGAAGCCAAAATGGACTTCGAGTTCGTAGGTACGCAGCATGTTACTAAGCGCCAGCAGCTTGCCAAGTTTAGTGAAAAGTTAGGGTCATACATGGCTCCTGGTATGGGACCTGCTCCAGCTAGTGGTTGGGATCAGGCATTTGCCCAGCTACGAGGCTATCTATCTGGCCTACGCAAAGTCAAGCGCAAGCGAGTCGTCTTTTTGGACGAGCTACCATGGATGGCCAGTCACCGTTCTGGATTTTTGCAGGAGTTTACCTACTGGTGGAATGACTGGGCCAGTCGCCAGAATATCCTCGTGATTATCTGCGGGTCAGCGGCCTCGTGGATGCTCACCAAAGTAGTCGATAATAAGGGTGGATTGCACAATCGAGTCACTGCACGTATAGACCTCAAGCCCTTTACACTAGCAGAGACTCGAGAGATGGTACACCAGGTCAACCCTGCACTAACCAACTACGAGATCATCAAACTATACATGGCGGTAGGCGGCGTACCACACTACCTCCAGCACCTACAGCGCGGAGAGTCTGCCACACAGTGTATAGACAGGTTGTGCTTTCAAAAAGACGGCCCCCTACGCCGCGAATTTGACAATCTGTACGCTGCACTCTTCGACGACCACGAACGACACGTAGAGGTGATCAGGGCTCTAGCGACTAAATGGAAAGGCCTCACTCGTCAAGAGATCATAGACAGCACCACGCATAGCAATGGCGGTGGCCTATCAAAAATACTCACCGAGCTAGAGGCATCGACCTTTATCACCACTATCCATCCATTCCAAAAGAAAAAGAGAGACACCCTCTATAGGCTCACGGATGAGTATTCCCTATTCTATCTACGATTTATAGAGGGACAGCGACCCGGCCACCAGGATGTCTGGCTGCAGCAGTCGACAGATAATAGCTACAAAGTCTGGCGGGGCTATGCCTTCGAAAATCTATGTATCAAGCATGCCCAAGCTATCAAGATGGCACTAAGCATCGCAGGCATCCAGTCCCAGGTATCTAGCTATCTCGCTCGCCAACCAGAGACCGGCGCTGTCATACAGATTGATATGTTAATCGACCGTGCAGACCGATCCATTAATCTCTGTGAGATGAAATTTTACAATGCTGACCTCATCGTTACCACCGACATGGCTAAGCAACTGCGCAGTAGGCGTGCTCGCTTTATAGAGCTATCAAAGACTCGTAAAACAGTATTCAATACGATAGTCACCCCTTACGGTATGGCCAATAATGGCGGAACTCCAGAAGTAGACCACTGTATCACGATGGATCAGTTATTCTTACTGTCAACATTCAGGTGAGGCTAGTCTTTACCGCCACGTTAAGCTAAACGTGCCGTAAATATTGTCGTTGCTTTACCACTAGACGTCTTTGCTAAGGCCCTGGCCTACTTGGCAGGGTTCTGTCATTCGGATGGCTATGCTTCTACTACCTACAGCACAAAAAGCTTGATGCTAACTCCCTTGACCCTCACGATGTACAAACCGCTAGGCCAGTTAGACGTATTGATGGTTGTACGAGTCGCTAGAGTACCTCTATGCACCACTGCACCAGTAATATCCTGGACAGTTATAGTCTTATCCGTCGTCTCTGCGCTGAGAGCTTCGATAGTGACGTAGTCGATGGCGGGATTAGGATACACGATCACATCCTCCTGTCTAACTACCACATCAGCTACAGCTGTCGACATTGTATTCTCTGCATTAAAGGTCGGTGTCATAGTCTGAAAGTCTCCCGTACCATTAGGAAATCGGCCATAGGATATATCCGCATTCTGCTCTGGGTAGTCCAGGGCATCAATCACTGTTGTATCTGATGTACTCAACACAACTGACTCTCCCCCACCCGACAGCTTAAAGTCAGCGTGGAGTCCTTCTTGATCTAAGTCTTCATCCGCCCATACGATCAGGTAGCCACCTGCAGCGATGCTAGTTCCGACAGGAAATTCCCACTTGGTCACCTCATCCGCATCATCAGAGAAAAAGTAGCCACTAAGGTCTACCTCTACGTCATCGTTATTGTACAGCTCTATCCAGTCGTCGAAATCACCGTCTTGGTCAGCGACAGTCACATCGTTAGACGCCATAAACTCGTTGATCACTACATTAGACAGCATGGTAGGTGTACCCTCGCAAGTGCAGCCATCGGCTAGTACCACATCGTTTTGGGTGGAGGCATCGCCGTCATCACAGGCACTACCTGGTGCCATCATAGCACCGATCGATGCATCGTTATCATCACAGTCTACATCTGCGCATACGCCATCACTATCAGCATCACCGCCAGCGGCAGTACAATCTGCCCTATTGTCATTATTATCGTCAAAAGTAGGAGCCGCAGCCTGAAAGTCTCCAGTACCATTAGGTATACGAGCATAGGAGACGTCAGTCGTCTGCTCCGGGTAGTCAACAGCGTCAATGGTCATAGAGTCTGGACCGCTCAATATTACAGACTCGCCAGAGCCTGACAGCTTAAAGGTCGCATGTAGACCTGCCTGATCTGTATCATCATCCGCCCATATGATGAGGTAATCGCCTGATTCGATGATCGTACCACTAGGAAATGTCCACTGTGTCAAGTCCGTACCATCGTCCGTCAGGTAGTAGCCACTAAGGTCGACGGCTATACTATCATTATTATACAGCTCTATCCAGTCGTCAAACTCGCCATCCTGATCAGCAATCGTAGCATCGTTAGACGCCATGAACTCATTGATCACTACCCCAGTCGTAGAGGTAATCGCAGTAGCAGTGATGGTGTAGTACTCATGAGCAGCCCTTCTAGGAGAAAACAATCCAATGTCATCATTCTCTGCATAGATGTAGTAGTCGACTTTGTCGCTAGAGATAGGCAGCTCCACACCATAGACGCCGTCTCCGGCAGCGCCATCTCCGTGTGCACCATCATCGAACATCTCAACAGTGGTAAATGGCGCAGTGCCTTGCGTACTCCTGTATGATAGCATGACCGTACTAGCCTCCGTCGCAGCAGCTGTAATGTTGATAACATCTCCTACACTGGGCACATCATCAGACAAGGTAATATCATCAATACTTGGCTCCGCATTGCTAAAGTCCGGCAGACCCAGCAAGTAAGCAGCACGACCCTCCATGAGTGAGGCTATACCAGGGATCCGGTCACGGCCAGCAGTAAGATCACTGTCTAGGCTAGTGAGAAAGTTAGCATATGTATAAAACTTGTTGCCGTCCGCCTGTACGGCCTCATCGATTACCACTTGCAAGCTCTCCGCTACATCGTAGTAAGCACCATTGTCGAAGTTTTCTTCTACGATAGTCTTCATATGAGCTAGATACATACGCTTGTAGGTAGGTATAGCCAGTAGCTGCTGCACGAGTGGATAGTCGTCATTGTTTTCGTGGAGCAAGTGGGTCATCTGCTGCTTGGCCGTGGTACTATTGAGACTAGAGGTACCCGTCATAGAGAATCCACCGAAAGACTCATTAAGGTCCCAGACGATCGGCATAAACTGACCCTGGTCGCTACGATAGAGGTAGTAATTCTGTGCGAAAGCACCGATATAGCTGTCTAGGTTGACGATCGTATTGTTAAAGGCCAGCATCCAGAGAGCTCGATCTACATCAAGTATTTGTTCGATATCTGCCGTGTGATTAGCGAGGGTATCACATAGGTCGATGAGCTCCTGCCATCCTGCATCAGACTTGAGCTCATAGGCATCATAGTAGTCTGTGCTATCAGGGCCTAGGTGGACTAGTCGAGGCAGGTTACGAGCCTGCGGGCCTGCCCCTTCGGGTGGCGAACACTTAAAGCGAGTATTATTCTTAGAGCCAAAGCGGCTATTCATAAACTTCTTTGATACGGACTCAGTGTTGGCATATAGCCCAATCAGTTCACCATTGACATACAAATTGGCAAAATTGGCTAAAGGAGCCTCCATGTACTGTCGTACGACTTGGTAAGCTAGAACATCTCTAATCAAGGACGGATCCTTATTACCATTGGCTAGTTTGATATCCGTGTAGCCGTCATACGCATGGTCTTTGTAGGTGTCCAGTTCGATGTGCCAGGGGTTCTTAACCTGACTAGACCGGTAGGAGCTGTTGCCCTTGTACTTGACGCCTACGCTATCCATAGTGACACCATTGATAGTGACTGACTGTGCCAATATATAGCCAGCGTCAGCGGCATAGGCAGCGTCCATAAGCTGGTCCCAATTACTTTCTGCAAAAGTGACTTCGATAGTCTGTACGGCATCCATCTGATAAAAGTCCTGCGCAGATATGGAAGCTACGAGTGCAGCGATGGCCAGTGTCAATAAGTACTTCATATAAAAAAGTGTGTGTGTGTGAATTTCTTAGACGACGAAAGTAGTACAATCCCCTGCCACGATAGCAAGCATAGCGATCTATGTTGGTTAGCGTCGGAGTCTAGCGTCTGCCTACCAGATACTGAATGAGCTTTTGATTATGTGGAGGATTTCAGAAAGGCCTAATCTTCGAGTTCACTAAGAAGGGAAGAAGCCTCTGGACCAAACCTGTAGCCTACTCCTATCCGGACTAGGCTAGCCCTGTAGCGGCGGTAGTAACTTTCAAAACCTTCGGGGGCCCGCAATTGATCGAAAGTACCCATCCAGTACCCCGCCTCAAAAAACACCATCGGGCTCAGCGGTTGTCTAGCAGCAAAGTTGAGCCTCACCATAGGGCCATGAGCCGTGCCATGCATATCTATCGTCGACCTCAACCTAGATACAGCGACATGGTAGGTAATGTCTGCCTCCCATAGCCTTGACAGCACTAATCGATAACCTAATCCAAATGTAGCGTCCCTCATCGTAGATCTAGCGCCAGATCTGAATATGGGACTATCGCTAATGCTGACATAGTTATAGTTGATACCAACATCAATCAGAAAAGACCTAGCCCCTGCCCTTACATTAAGGCCTGCCCCTCTATTAGCTGATGTCATGGCATCGCCGAGGTGATTATTGCCGTGATAAGACATGTAATTACCTGCCAGAGCGACCCCTGCCCCGTCTTGAGCGGATAGGCGGTGTGTGCAAGCAAGCAGCACTACCATAATAGCTATGTACAGCGAATTTTTCACAGGACTACTTCTTGATAGGCTTGATCTAAGGTAATCGTATCCACGACCTGCCGAGCCGAATCTTGGTATTGTCGCACCAGCGTGACCATATCACCTATAGCCAATCTCAGCGTCTCTTCCTGCCGTATCTCACTAGACAGGCCCCAGCTACAGTCCTCAAATACCCTGTTCACTCCACCGAGCGGCTGTACAAGTCGAAGGTAGTCTACGATCGTATCAAAGGGTATGACCTTTAGCTCTGCTAGATGCTCGACTACCACTGGTGTACCACGCAGGTCTACGTCTGTTACATCACCTGGTAGCGGCAGTACTGCGCCAGCATATGGCGCTAGGAGCTCTCCCTCAGTAAGAGGAAAACGGGAGTCCTCCCAATTATCGAGAAAACCATTGACATCCAAAAAGTTACACCTCGTCGCATACCTTGTGAATATCTCAAAAGTGCCGTCCGCATGGGTAAGCACCTCGCTAGTGGGAGAAAATCGGCTAGGCGTCGTCGCAATGATATACGTCACGGGGACATTTGCAACTGGATTACCTTGGTCATCTACGACTTGGCCGACTATACGAGTAACGAGATCATCCTCTGGCATCACCTGCTCCTCACAACTAAATGCCCAGAGAAAAAATGCCATAAAGACGAGAAGGTGCCGGAGAGCCATGTAATTATTGCTTTGTCAGAAAAACGTGGTATGGTACGTCATCGCTGCCTACCTAGATCTGGGTCTATTCCTCGTCACTGGCCTGCTTAAAGCCAGCCTTGAAAAAACTGGCAATATGAATTTCAGGATTGGGATCAGGCGGTATACCTTGTGGAGACTTCTTATAACGACGATTATCTACTGCCCTATGCTAGCTATATATCTTCTTTCCTACAGGGCTACTTTCCTTTTTCTCGCCCTGACCTCAGTACTGCTTTCTTGCAAAAGCGATCCCAAGCCGATCATTGACCCGGCAGAGGTATCGGCTTGGTGTATTATCGGATTTGATACCGAAGACCGAAGCCCAGAGCAACGTATCGACCTCGTCAAAGAACTAGGCATCAAAACCTACGGCTACAACCGGGGTAAGGCAGACTTCTCTAGGATGGAGGAAGAGTTCTCGCTAGCGGTAGATAATGGTATTAACATCCACGCTGTATTTCTATGGCTCAACGCTAATAGAGATACGATCGGCCAGTTAAGTCCTCAAAACATAGAACTCCTCACCAAGCTTAAGAAAGTCCAGTACAAACCCACCATTTGGGTGAGCTTCAGCAACAATTACTTTAAGGATAAGGATCAGGCAACCTGTCTCAAGATCAGCACAGACATGATCAAGTATGTTGTCTCAACTGCCAAGGATATAGGTTGTGAAGTAGGGCTCTATAATCACACTGGGTGGTTCGGTGATCCCAAAAATCAAATCAAGATCATAGAAGCCGTAAACGATCCGGCTCTATCGATCGTCTGGAATTTTCACCACGGACATGACTACATCGATGATTTCGAATCGGTAATCTCATTGATTAAGCCACACCTATCCTACGTTAACCTAAATGGCATGAAAAAGGGAGGTCCCAAAATATTGCCCATAGGCGATGGTGACCACGACTATGAAATGATGGATCAGCTGATCGCTGCTGGTTACAACGGCCCGTGGGGCATACTCGGTCATGTCAAGACTGAAGACGTCGAAGTGGTACTTAAGCGCAATCTCAAGGGGCTTGAGTACTACAATGCACGGAAACAGAGCTGAATTTAAGATGTCGACCTACAAGGAAAGATAGTCAATAATCCAACCATACATACTCTACTACCTTAAATTGATAAAAGACAGAAGGCAGTGATCCAAAGCTGTCCTAAACTCGTCTACAAGTCAGAATCTTAGAAATTTAATCTCTAGTAATCGTGCCGAACAATAATACCTGTACCTAGCTAGTTTCGATAATTCTAACTTCCTGCTAGAGAAAATCAACCAGTGTGAACATCCATTTTTATCGTCAAGTATTGACCATTTGTATACTGTGCTCTTTTAGAATGGTCCATTACGGCCAGCCTGTGGCAATCTCACTACTTATAAAATCAATAGAACCACACTTAAAATCCTCAAAGTGCATTAAGTCAGAACCTTCAGAAGGCAGCCCTTTTGAAGAGGTATCAAAAACTATCCATAGACAGCTAACAAAAGTAATCGGGAAATATCCAACTTGTACAATGTACACTGTTGACTCCTTTTACTGGGACGATGTCAGAGTCAATCCCGACGATCTTTCGTCTATCAACCTTGACGCCTACTTCGACAAGAGAACCATAACTTTAGCGATTGATAGCTTTACTATAAGAGCTTACAGGGAATACTATTTCGGAAATAGTACATCAGGCGAGTTTGGCTCAATCCCTACATCCAATTTGAATTTTGATGCCTCCTCCCATAGCTTTCTCATCCACTCCAATCTACCTAAACAATTCGACACCTTGCTCTTTGAGGAAGTCTACTATTTCCTACGCTACGATACGACCGTGACCAAATATGACCATAATTTTAATCGGCATACTGCACTAGACGCTAACTACCTCGTCAGTAAGCTGGACACCATTTCTTCATGGACTTGCTACGGCGAGAATGCGTCGCATCGTGAAAAAGTATCTATAGAAAGGACTCTTTATGATAAAAGTGACTTTGGCATTAACCTAATCGTGAGAGTAAACTACAATGACACTTTAAATAGCTTTCATGCTAAAATTGACTACATCGGTATCTATAAAGATGAATACGACTCCATTACTGGTACTAAAAAGTACTCTTACCCCTTTGCCCATTTCACAAGGGAAGACTTCGTGACTTTGCGTGCTGATCTAAAATAAGCCATCTAATAGATTACAAGTCTGATCTACTCCGCAAACAAGTCCTCTAGCGTCACCTGACTCTGCACCAACTCCTTGCAATACGCATTGTCCTGTACGCCGAAGGTGGTGATCATCGTAAGAAAGAGGGTCTTGCGCTTAGCAACTTGAGAGAAAGCCTGCAGCTTATTGCGGAGCTGTAGCGCATAGGCCTTGTCGATCGTGTACTGGCCCTGGGAGAATTTGATCTCGCAGACATTGACGATGCGGTCTGCCCGGTCTATCAGGAGGTCGATCAGGGCACCTTGGTCTGGGTCTCTCGTACTCCACGTCGACGCCTGAGACTTGATGACGGTGAGGCCTAGGGCCGACTTGATCTCCGTGATATGATCGATGCACAATCGCTCAAATGCCAGTCCCGCCCATGACTGCCATTTACGGCCCGACATGATGATCGTCCAGGATGTCCGATCGCCATCGCTGTCCCGCTGGGCTTGCATAAACTGGTAGTAAAACAAGGTAAAATAGTCACTCAGCTGGTAGAGCTGCCCGTATCGTTTAGCCCCATAGGGACGTTGTACCTTGATGAATCCTGACAGTTCTAGCTCTCGTAAGGTCTTGGTCAGCGTACCCCCTGAGGATAGGCGAGACTTAGCTACTAGGTCATCGCGACGCAGGCCTTGCTTGACGGTCGCCAGTGCCTCGACGACTCTATGGTGGTTATCGCTATCATCGAAGAGGGAGGTGAATAACACTTGATACTCATCATGTAGGATACCGTCGTCGGCGAAGCAGGCACGGTCGATGAACTGTGCGACACTCTCCCCTTTGACGATGGCGTCAAGGTAGAAAGGTACACCACCAACAGCGATGTAGAGTTGAGCTATATCGTATTGGCTCCAGACGATACCCTTGTACTTGAGGAAGGTAGCGACCTCTGCTAGTGTGAATGCTCTGAGCTTAATCCGCTCGCTGACTCGATTGTGTAGGCCGCCCTTGTTATGGAGCATCTTCTTGATCATCCACGAGGCCGCAGATCCACAGGCGACAACCAGCAGGTCCGTCCTAGTGGTACAGTAGCTATTCCAAAAATGCTCGAATGCTGTCAAGAACTTGGACCTTGGTGTATCAAACCATGGCAACTCATCGAAGAAGAGCACCTTCTTTTTCTTGGTCCGCTTAGTCTCTAAGAAGAGGCGCAGTAGGTCAAATGCATCGAACCAAGTAGTAGGCTGTGCCACGGCTGCCGGTGTATAACCCGCTAAAGCTATCGATCTGGTAAAGGCTGCCAGCTGGTCTTCCATATTGCCACGATGGAGGCCCGATGTCTGAAACAAGAGGTCCTTAGCAAAATACTTCCGTATCAAAAATGTCTTGCCCACTCGTCGCCGACCATAGACCACGACTAGCTTGGACTCTGACGATTGATAGCAGTGCTTAAGCCGCTTCTGCTCTCTCCACCTACCTAACAACTCCATGTTCTACTTCTTTTATAATCAGCCAAAATTACGAAAAATTGCCATATTTGGCTGATTAAATGAAATTATAATCAGCCAAATTAGTGGTTTTATGCTTATTTTGGCTGGATGCAAACAATTATATCCAGCCAAAAACACTAAATAAGATTACATTTTGGCTGATTACAGGGTATTATATCTAGCCAAAGTCATGGGAAAAAGACGATTTTGGCTGATTACAGGTCAAAGAATAGAGAGGCATGGCCATCAATACACGACTACTCGCTCTGACCAAACTCGACCAGATCGATCCTCAAGGCGAAGCATATAGACACCCGCTGGCACGATAGATAGGTCCAAGGCATTGCCTCGCATGGATACTGGCAGCACACTGCCCAGCACATCAATGATTGACGTAGTATAGTTACTAATATCACCATCAACCTCTAGGTGCAACAGATCACTAACAGGATTAGGATATACTCGCAATGGAGAAATCGTGACTACCTCCTCACTACTCACAAAGAGGTCCGTACACTCATCACCTGGCTCCTCATTAACGAGTAGTGCCGTACCACACCACTCGATCTGCATATCAGTACCTCTCCGCTCACTACTGCGTATCACAACTAAGAACTCATCGTCGTCTTCTGCCTCAAGTGGTGCCCCGAAGCTATCTACGCCATCCTCTAGACAGCCATACGCCTCAAATACATCCGCATCGCCAGGTCTCAGACCTGTTGACGTAAAACAAAGCGGCTCTCCTGGCAGGGGACCACCATATATGCACCGTAACTGTTCGCGAGTACTCAAGTCAAAATTGTTGCTCATCTTGAAAACGACAAAATTGACATCTTTAACACCAGCCTCAGGCGTAATCTTAAAGTAGAGTGATCCACCTACCTTGACCTTAACCTTGAGGAATACCATATTAAACCCATAACCTGGTAGTTGCTGGCTACAACTAAAGGGTACCCCCTCACTAGTAAGCACATTCCAATCCGTGACATTGATGGTCGACTTATCGCAGATGTACTGAGCACGGTCAAAGATGTTGATCCGCTGTCCTTGCGGTCCACATTGATTCTCCGCAATACCATCGCAGTTCTCATCCACGTCGTTATAGCCTACTTCCTCAGTACCAGGATTGATATCAGGATTATCGTCATCACAGTCATCCCCCAATAACCATCCGTCATCATCACTATCTATTGGTACGAGGACATCCATACAACCCGATCCATCTAGCTCTACAAAGGCAGTTCCACATAAATCGAGCTCGACAGGCTCAGTTGGTTGGTCGATACTAGTCAGTCGGATAGCATAATACTTGTAGAAGCCGTCTGGCACCTCATGAGCTCCCAGAAATCCTCCATATATGGGATGGCACTCAGTACTACTCACACTGTCTAGCGGCACGACTACGTCCGTACCTACTAGTCCATTTTCATTACACTGCTCCTCAGATGTAAAGCAGCGTAGAAGCTCCATATCCGTCGTCAAAGGAAAGGTGTCTAACTGGTACAAGGCGTAACTAAGCGGCACTTCAAAAGATTGTGCGGAAAAATACAGACTCCCTGATGTAGCCCTAAAAACAACCCAACCTTCGTATAGGCCAGACTCCGGCATACAGTCCCGGTAGATACGCTGTGTAGCGGGTAAAGTAAGACTGATATCAACAGCATCTTTGTCGCATAATATCACTGCTCTATCTAGAGTAGAAATAGCTCGCTGGTAATCGCGATCAAAGTCGTAACAAGGAAAATCAAGGACGCCGTCACAGTTTTCATCGATACTATTGAAGGGAACTTCCACCGCGTCAGGGTTGACATCTCCATCTGCATCATCACAATCTTCCGGGGTGACAAAACCGTCCATATCGAGATCTTGACCACAAGCGCCTTCTGATCTACTGCAGAATGCTGCCGTATTCCACACTCCATCTTCTTGATTAAGAAATAATTGGCGGATCCCACAGAACACATCGTAAGTCGGCGGTATACAGCCTGTCAAATTATTACCCTGAAGGTAAATCGCATCAAGGTCCTCGCTGTAGATCAAATGTAGAGAATCCGGTAGTGGCCCAGTCAAGTTGTTATCGCGTAGATCTAGCTGTATCAAGTTAGTCAAATTGCTAATTGATTGCGGTATCTCCCCTGGAATCCCACATTCATTAAGTCTCAAGTACTCTAGGGCCACACAACCACCTATGGACACGGGCAGTGGCTCGGTGAAGGCACTCTTACTGAGATTGAGGGTTTTGATCTTGGTCCAGTTGCCTACCTGTAGCGGCAGAGCAGTCAGTCGATTGATACGTCCATCAAACTGGGCCGCATTCCCTACCACTAGTTCCTGTAGCTCAGTCATTTGACTCCATGACTCCGGTATGGGTCCTGAGTGTCTATTAAGGCTAAACTTAAGCGTACGCATATCCGTACAATTGCCGATTTCTGGTAGCAGCTCACCCTCCATCTCATTGAGGGTCCAGTTTATATGCATTAGTTTGGTACACCGCCCGATGGCAGGACTTAATGCACTTAAGCTATTAGTCGATAGACTTAAATTAATCAACTCAGTTAAAATGCCAATTGCATCAGACAAGGTATTCCTCATATTGATATCACGAAGGACGAGTTGTGTCACTCGCTTACCAGCATCACATGTCACGCCAGGCAGATTACAGTGACGACCTTCATCAAAAAACACATTACCAGAGATATAAGAGCTGTAGAGAATACGCCATGCGTCTTGGTCAAAGGCAGCGCCGTCCTTCCAGTTAGGACCATTATTGTCCCGATAGATAATCATCAGGGCATCTAGGTCGGTCAGCAAGTCCACTGCAGCACAAGGCTCATCATTCTGTATAACGATCACTTGCTCCTCTCCGCCAACAGAGACCTCCACCTCGAAGTCACCAGCACCAGCACTACCTGGTGGCAGTACCACCTCTAGCTCCTCCCCGACCTTTGCAAATAGAACAATACCATATGTCGGTATCTCAACTCTATACTCCCCATCTATCGCTGGACCGTAGACCGCCTTTATAGTAAATGTTACAAAATCATCAGAGTCATCAAGTACGGTCCCATTGTTACCACAGGTCTGATTGCTTACCTGTACATCGAGATCAGCAAATACGCCTGAAAAATCATAAGTATAGAGGCGAGAATTGTTAGGATGTCCTCCTAAGATAACCACTAAATCATCTTCTGCAGACTGGATCATACGTGCCGGCTGGACTAGCTCATCGAGGAGAATAGGGCTGGTCCAGGTACCGTCGCTGCGTTGCATCATGGTCGTAATCTCATTATCATCGGTATGCAGTATTATGATATCATCTAGGCCATCAGCATTGACATCTCGTATTGCGAGCCCATTAGCCTCTTCAGGACTATTGTATATAACACCTGCGGATCTACCTCGACTACCATCTCCCGAGAAGAGCTCTATATAAGAAGGACCACCACCTGTACGTGTGAGTAAGGCCATGTCTGGAAAGTCGTCATCATTAACACTCAGTAGCACCCCATCGTTGAGCTGTAGGTTGGCTGTCACATAGGTATCGGTCTGCCAAGCATCTGGTGCTAGCTGCTTAAGTAGCAAGACGCCTCCATAAAAGTCGGTCGCCAAGATATCTATATCGCCATCTCCATCAGCATCTGCATATTTAAAGGTAAATGCTACATCTCTACCTCCTGGTCGCGTATAAATACGTGTAGGTGCCGCATACGTAGAGCCTATACGATAGAAAACGCAAACGCGGTCATCATCGCCAGTAGCTACAATATCCAAGTCACCATCTCCATCGATATCCTGCAGGGATCTAAGGAAGGTCACCTCAGTTGCCATTAGCGACCTAGCAGTAGTAAAAGTACCGCCTCCTACACCTTCAAACCACTGCAAGAAACCACCCTCCACAAAGATCACATCCTGTATGCCATCACCGTTAAGGTCATCAACCACAGTTGCAGCATTACCGAAGGTCGGATCCAAAGTAGTTATCCGCTGGTGATAATCGTCTTGTCCCTCCAGGAGGTGAAAGGCATTCTGAACATCGGCATGATAGAGGATATCCGTAGCTCCATTGCCTGTGATGTCTTTAAGAATCGTGTTGAAAATACGAACCGAGTTTTCGGCGACAGTACGCATACGGCGACCACCAGTATATATGTCGTCGAAGAGGACACCGTCGACCAACGCTTGATCCGTCCCTTCTACAATGGCAAAAGATAGGTAGCTTCGACTATCAAAGTCTAGCTCTACTCGCTCCCACTGCCAGTCGGCAAGCTGTCTCGCTACCCTAAGCTCGAAGAGAGAGAAGTTGCCAAAAACAAGGTCTAGCTGACCATCCTGATCATAGTCGGCGACCTCTACATTACGATTACCAGATACTCTAGCCACCTCCACAGCAGGTCTCCAAGCACTAGCTGCGAGTCCTTGTGCTGTATATGCACGCTGCTCTGTGGCATAGATGAGGTCATCGTAACCATCTTGGTCTAGGTCTGCTACATCCAGATAGCGGATCGCCGCCTGAGCCGGTATCGACTCCGTTACGTATTCTCCCTGAGAGGTCTGGGTAAGCTTAGCCACCGTAGTACCATTCCAAGCAATGGCAAGGTAAGGTCCATCACTATCCACACCGCTATCCATAGCCCTTACACGATCGGCTTCGATTTCTTCTTGGTCTACAGTACCGTCCTGCACCTTGATGGCGATCAGATTATCCCATGACTCGGTACCTAGGTAGATCTCAGCCTGCCCGTCACCGTCGAGATCAGCAGCAACTAGCGACTGTGCGGGAGATGGCACGTCGAGATCATACCGCTGTATGCTGTACTCGTGATCCGCAATCTGCGTATGTACCACGAGATCACCAGTTGATACGTCATAGCCCACTATGTCGAGATCTCCGTCTGTGTCAACATCGGCTACGTCAAGCAGAGCTCGATCAAAACTACCTGACAAGCGTATGATATCTGCCCACTGAGACTGACCGACACCTCTTACATAATAGCTACCCTCTGAGTGGACAAAGTACTCCTCGTAGCCATCACCGTCTACATCATAAAGCTCGCCTATTATGAGCTGTCCACCCGGCTGGGTGTATTGCTTACGGTCACTCAATTGGGCTGATACAGTGGTGGATATCAGTAGGACAAGCAGTACGGGAAAATATTTCATAGTTTGGCTGTCTAGTGGTGCAAGATAGACAATAGTATATCCAATATCTGGATCTGGTAGCACAGACGCTTATATACCGGCTCATTTATAAACAGCCTACCTGAGCAGTCTATTACGCCAGCCTTGCGAAGTCATCACACTTTACGATCTATTCGACTGAGGTGTGGGCTATATTTGGCGGTCAGTGGGTTTCAAAAGATAGATAGCGCCAGATATAGCCTCTTATTTGGCGCTATCGTGCGAAAGATTAGAAATACCACCTCAACGACAATGATAATACCTACCTCACCAGCGTGATATCGCCGGTGTACATCCGCGTCGTACCATCCAATAGTAGTAGATTGGTAGCAAAGGCATAGACGCCTTGCTCTGCATCCTGCCCTAGAAAGGTACCATCCCACCCCATCAATGGATCGTCTGTTTGAAAATCCAATCGCTCCAATATGAGATTGCCCCAGCGATCATAGATCCTCAACCACAGGCCTCGCTCGATGGTATTATCCGTAGAGATAAAGAACCACTCATTAGTCCCATCACCATTGGGTGAGAAGATATTAGGGAAGACCACGCGATCACTATTGTCTACACGTACGATCAAGTCGTCCTCCAGCAGGCAACCAGAGACTGTATCCAGCACAGACAAGGTATACACGGTCGTCGTAAGCGGCACATTGATAGAGCTTAGGCTGTCGGGGGTGGCTAGGTAGCGGTCTGGTGACCACTGGACAGTCTTGTCAATCAAGGGCTCAACCTGCCCATTAATCGTAATCGTATCACCTAGGCGTACCGTAGTGTCACTACCTGCCCATATGTCAAAGAAAGCAGGCTCATAGATGTCTATCTGCTCTACCACCTCACAGCCAGCCTCATCACTGATCGTCAAGGTATATTGACCGCCAGATAGTCCAGTGAAATCTGCATTATCCGATGGAGCCTGCCCGTCCAGCTGATAAGCATATGGCGGCAGTCCTCCTAGTATATCGACTATCTCGACACCTCCGTTGGCATCGCCAAAACAGATCACTGGCATGACATCAAGACTATATACAATCGGCTCTAGGGGAGCAATGATGATCTCTTCGCTTTGGCTACAGCCGAAATCATTAACCACGCTGATCGAATAGCTATCTGGACATAGATCATCGATAGACTCCGTACTTGCACCATGGTCCCATGTGGAGACATATCCGTCAGAGCCTGCTGTAATGTCGACTACTATGCTGGCATCACACTCGTCATCGCAGGTGATACCTGTCACCTGTGTCTCGATACTAGGCGTGGGATTAAAGGTCACAGTAAGACTATCCTCCGTCTCGCAACCGTCTCTATCCGCTGTGAGGTAGATGACCTCACTCATTGTAGATCGATATGTGGTGCCTGTGCCCCCGTCACTCCAGGCGAGATCCGCATTATCTACACCCACGTTAAGCAGTAGTGACTGTCCGTCACAGAGTGCGGTGTCTAGTCCTAGGTCTATATCGGGGAATGTCGAGATAACTACAGACACCGTATCGATAGTCGCACAGCTGCTGGAGCTCGTAACTGTCACAAGATAAGTACCACTCTGGTCGATAGTAACATTGGACGCTGTCTCACCTGTACTCCATAGGTAGGACGATACATCGCCTGCGGTAATCTGAGGTGACAGTACCACCTCCTGCTCTATGCACTCTATCACATCTGGATCTAAGACTATACTAGGACTAGTACCGAGTGTCACCTCGACCTCCTGCGTACCACTACATCCTGTAAAACTAGTCACCGTCACCTGGTAAGTTCCAGAACTATTGGCTACAAGGAGAGGCTCCGTGCTACCATCTTGCCAGTTGTATATACCGCCTCCAGCTACGGTGGCATCTAGCGTAAAGCTAGCCGCATCACATATCAAGGTATCAGCGGGTAAGTCGATAGTAGGACCACCGTTAAAGTCGATAAACATCTCATCAGTAGCTACACAGCCGAAGGAAGTCGTCGCTGTCACGCTGTAGGTACCACTCTCTGTCACTAGTACTGATGGGCTGGTGGCTCCCGTACTCCATTGCAGCGTAGTCGATGCTAGGTAGACGGGTATAATCTCGTAGGACTCCACATCACAGAGGCTCTGATCTGGCGGCAGCGTCACTATATCCTGCGCCTCCTCTAGTAGTATGAACGAATCTCTCACGATGCATGCACCCAAAACCGTCTCTACCCAGTAGATACCAGGGGCATCTGTAACGAAAGTCGTCTGTCGTGTACCATCCTGCCATACGTATGCCTCCGTCTCAACACTGCTAGTAAGCGTGACCGCACCACCGTCCTCACATAATACGACAGTCTGAGGCTCAGAACCCTCCTCAGCAACTACGATCTCCAGATAGGTCGTGTCACTACTATTACAAGTATTAACAGATGAGGCTATCAACCGTACCGTGTAGACGCCAGGCTCTACAAATGTGTAACTCGGATCTCGCTCTCGAGACGTGGCTCCATTATCATCAAAATCCCAAAAGAACTCAACTGCCTCCTGACCTGTATACCTAAAGTCTACCTCAAATGGCACACAACCCGCAAGGCCAGGATCTGCGCTGGCACGGGCAGTAACGACGTCTAACTCAAAGTCTATCTTAAATACGCCGATATCACACCGTGTACTTTGAGTAGTAGCGAAGGCATCATCCGTAGTGGTAAGGATATTATCTCGCCCGAACGAACCCTGACAAGAGCAGACGCCTTGGTACACGACACCGCCCTTATCAAAACGACTCGTACCGCCATCTACATGGTCTGCATCACCATAGTACGTACCATAGTTCAAGCTAGTGGCACCGGGGTTAAGCACCCCCAGGTAAAATGCATCTGACACGTCCGAAAGAATTGCATCGGATGAAGTGGGAAGATTAGATGTACTGTAATATCCGCTGAAGTAAATACGATTACAAAGGTCAACCATAAAGGCGACAGGCACAAAACCATACTCCAAGCTAAAGTCCCTGTCTCCGTCAATGACTGTAGAGAACACAAGTCTTCCTAGATCAGATGTAAAACAAGAGATAAACTGTCTGCCCTCTACTCCATGTGTAAATGCACCTGGCGTCACTTCGACATCGCCATCTGTCTGGCCTAGTATATTTATATTATCATTTTCGTCGATATCTAAGAAGTAGCCTCTATCTGCCCGATTGCTACCCCAGAAAGTGCTATGCACAAGTCTACGACCATCACCAGAAAGGCCCACGATGTATGCAGACTCCCGACCACCTGGCCACGCCATCACACCGCCATTAGTACTAGGAAAGTCAGCGGATCCTGCTATACCTGTAACGTAGATGATGCCATCATCTGCCTCTCGCAGTCCATAAGCTGTATCCATATCGTCACCACCCAAGAACGTCGACCATATGACACTGGAGATATCCTTTCTGACCTTGGCCACGAGGGCATCTTGGCGTTGACCACCATTACTTGCATCTCTAGAATTATTGAAGTTGGGCTGTAATGCACCGCTCGAAGCAGGAAAATCAGACGACTGAGTACATGACGCGATCAAGATATCTTCATTACTATCGAGTATGATCTCCCCTCTGAACTCCTCACCATAGTTCCTACCCTCTATGATGCTACTCTGCCCGTCGCTACTCGATCCGCCTAAGTAGGAGCTACCTATCAGATCCGTAGCATCTTTATTAAATCGCAATAAGGCTATATCAAAGTTACCGGCAAGCTGACTCTGCACTGCGGATGTAGTAACTGGGAAGTCTGTAGACTCGGTAGTACCCAACACAAGTAGCTCTTGCTTACTATTAACGATCATACTATGAGGGTAATCTCGCCGTCGCCCACCTAAGTAGGTACCATAGATCAGGGACGTTGCATCAGGTGTAAACTTCTGAAAGGCCATGTCAACCCCAAAGCCGTTGTAATCAACATCAAAGGCACCATCGGTCGCCCTAAAGCCTATACCAAAGGAGATACCACCAGTATAGATATTACCCTCGTCATCAAAGGTGGCACAGTGTCCGAAAAGATCTGACCCAGTTGATCCAGATAAGGTAGCGCCAACTACTGCAGGATCTATCACTAGCTCATACCGATCGTCGTAATTACCGCCGAGCTCAAAAGTTACTTGATCCCCCGATAGCAGATACTTACAGTCAATGACTATCCGTCGCCCCTTAATCACCTGATAAGCGACGGGGATATATTCTCTGATCGTGTCTACGGAGGTGGCAATTACAAGCGATCCATCATCACCTATGGTGAGACCCTCAACCCCCTTGTAGTTCATAATTATATCACTGGGGTCACCGCCAGCATGCACCATGAAGTCATACTTAAAGTTACCGTCAGCACTGTATGTGACCATATCAATGTCGTCGTATAGATCATGGTGCAAGGTGCTGGCATACATACCGACATGACTAGCCCATCTGGAGCGATCATTACCGATCATAAAGTTGAGATAACCCGCTTGCTTGTTTACACCTTCAATCTTACTAGCTGCAGCATTGACAAAGTCAACGGTATACTTGTGACCACGGATATTGAGGGTTGTGTCTTTCCCAAGTTTTACTTGATCTACAAATTCATGTGTATGTTTCTCGGGAGTAGATTCTATCCATTGGAATGCTAATCCATCAGACAGTACAAAAGCCTTATTGTAGGCACCTAGATTGACCGCATACTCTACAGAAGGGTGCCATTGATTACGATTTTCGACGAAAGTCAGACTATGAGTCTCCTCTACATGGTCATGATCATCATGGCTACAGCAGTTAGATAACTCTTGACCAGGTACAGGCAGCGAGTAGGCCATCACAATTAGCAATAGACTGCATAGGGATAGGTTGACTCTACTCATTGCTCAATGTATTAGGTTAGTAGACACTACCGCAAAAACGCCGAGAAAGTAACCGTATAACGCTATACAGTAGACTACCACAGGATCGGTTGAGAGAATAGCTTATATCCTTATTATTAGCATGTCACACGCAGAACGTGACGTCTAGGCCTCTAAAAAGCATGAAATTCCTCCCGACGTCACAAAAGCATGACGACAGTGTTCTATTATCAACCCAATATAAGGACATTAAAGCGAGTCGACGTCTTATAAAATCTTAAAATGTCGTCAATGTCTTAACAGAGGCGTTAAAGTCTAATCCTGAGCTAAACAAAACCTAAAAAGAGTTAAAGTACTACCTTTCTAATACCAACAAAGACGAAAATCATCAAGGAGTACATTATGAAAAAAGGAATGATCCACTCAGCTAAGTTTAGAGATAGCAAAACTGCCATCGCTAATAGTTGAAAGCCCAAGCCAAATGTGGAAAGCATGGTCATAAACCATCGAGGAAAGAAGGTCGTATTTACAGCGCTGCGATCGAGGTAGTAAATAGCCTTGTCGAATGTGATATACAGCGCATTATAGATACCAAAAAATAAATTGACACTCCGCTGGCTCTCGCAAGGCATGGCAGTCGGTGCCTTATCTTCGAATATGCGACTCGTCGTATCGCCCTGGACACTATTGCGGAATATCACGTAGTAGTAATTATACAATGTGCCCTGTAACTGTATGCCTACAAAGGCAAGCAGCATCAGATAGATAGCCGTATCGGTCACAATAGCGATCGTAAATAGAAAAATGAAATTGAGGATTATGTCTGAAATAGAGTCATAGTAACGTCCGACATAAGATGGTCGATTGTTAATCCTAGAAAGCTCTCCATCAGCAGCATCGAGGATGGACTTGAGTATGAGAAATAAGGCAGCAATGATGAAGTAACCGTGCACGATACATGGCACAACGATCAACCCTGCTACTACAAACCAGGTCGTCACATGTATAGGCGTGACCCAGGTACCGCCCACTGCAGTAGCTATCCACCTAGCCGGCTTTCGACCATAGTCTGATAGGTCGACGAATTTATACTCCTTAGGTAATTTGGACATCTAGGTACACGAATGGATTAGTGGCCGCAATAGTAAAGAAATGCGATCAAAGCGCTGGCAAGGTCATCAAAGTATGACAATCTGTGCCCTTGCCATCATAGTACTCCATACTAGTAACGACTTATGGTAATGTGCTCCTAGTCTATCTTCATCCACCGTGTCCTATAGATACGATCGTCCTCTATCAATGATATAACATACATACCCTGTGGCAGACCCGATACATCGACATTTGCCTCGTTGATACGATGTTGATCGTGCATCACCTGACCATTGAGATTGATAATTTGTAGGTGCTGATCTGCGTCTGATCGTAAGCGAGGTACCTGTATCGTGCTGCTACCAGGGTTAGGATAGACGTCCAGAGATCCGGTATCGCTCTTGCTATCGACTCTATCTACGCTGGTCGTCGACTTATTTTGGTAGTAGTGAAGGGCATTAACGGCGTAGGCGAGTGGTGCATTCCAGTTGATGGTTACCTCATTGGACGCATAGGAGCACCAGCTGTCGACATACGATCGTGCAGGCTCAAGACCTACATAACCACTGCAGCCATCCTGGCGACCAGGATTAGGACCACCAGCGACCATACCAGGCACAGGTGCCGTCACATTATCTGCCTCAGACTGTCTGTGGTGTGGTCGCACTGGACTAAGATCACCAAATCCGGAGACATAGCAATAGCCCGTACCATTACGACCGAGTAGGTAGTCCATCGCAACATAAGCTGCATCGAGGTAACTAGGCTCGCCAGATAACTCGTAGGCTCTTATGAGGAAGATGATTTGATTACCAGCCTGTCCATTACTACCCCATACGAAGTCATTACTACCCGACCCCATAGCAACTCGCATCGGTGATTGTGTGACGAAAGATCGTAGTGGATTGGCTGTACTGAGGAGCTTCTGGCGTATCACTTGCGGGTCTATATTATCCGCTACCTCTGCACTATGGTGAGCGAGAGAGATAAGGGCTAGCGGAGCGGTGTACTGCCACGACGGTATACCCGTGCCTATACTGGCAACAAAGATGTCATCGCTGTAGGTGGTCTCTTTCGTAGTTATAAATAACTCCGCTGCCGCCCAGTCAAACTCATCCGTAACATTGCTATCGCCGTACTCGCCAGTACGTACGTTGCTAGGCTGGTTGTAATAATCTCTAGGGTTGGCTTTGGCCCAGGCATAAGCATCGCGTGCTGCCTGTAGTAGCTGACCACTATAGCCGGGTCTGACGTCTTCGTACTGAGCGAAGATCCGAGATGCTGTTGCCGCTACGGCCGCTAAGTTAAGCGCCGCAGAAGTAGACTTTTGCACCACATACCTCGTCGCACTGTATCGATGCGGCATAATGATACCAGAAAAGTTAAGACCTGTGAGTTTATGGTATACACCGCCATCTTCAGGGTCTTGCATCGTAAGCATCCAGTCTAGGTTCCACGCTATCTCATCGAGTATATCCGGTAGGTCACCGCCTTGCTCTGGTATATCTATTACAAGGTCGTCGTAGTAGTCTTGGTAGTGCTCGTAAGCAGCTAGCAGCGTATAGGTGGATATGCCAGAGTTGACGATATACTTGTTGTAGTCACCGGCATCATACCAGCCTTTGGGTGATGATATGATGGTACCAGTAGGTCGTGTCTCTGATGCAGCAGAAAAATGCACACGGACCTCATCGTCAGGGTGACCGAGAGGTCTAGCCCATGGCCCAGCGTGGGTCTCGGTGAGCTCTTGGCTTGCTCGATTGTAGTAGTAGTACTTGAGAGAGGCCTCACACAGCTCTGTATACCCATCATCACTGACGGTAAAGTCTACGGATCGCTGATTGGTCACAAAGCGGTAATCACCAGGCTCATTGACAGCTGACAGGTCTACGGTCGCGACGAACTCCTGGCTAGGTGACCAGACAGACGACGTACTAGCTGTACCCTCGAGCATCGGTGTGGTCGCTCCGGCCTCATATACCTCATACGGCAGGTCCGTAAATACCTCCTGAGCCACTACGCTGAATACCTTGCGGCGATCTGGCATATAGGACACTTGGTTGTACCTGATATCATGATCGACAAAGCTCACCTGGTCGGGTATGGCACCTATAGAGATCCAGTCTATATCGATACTACCCGCATAGCCACCATCGGCAGCATTGACAAAGAATACTAGCTCTCGCAGATCAGACGGATCTACTGGACAAGGCGCTGTCATACACGGTCCGCCAAAAGCACCGTCCTCTAACTTACCCGCATAGTCGTACTGATAGATGGCATAGTCACCCGTCAGCTCCATAGATACTGGCTGAAGGTTGGTCGAATAGCCGCTACCATCCTGGAGGTCCATGCGTAGGTCAGCGATGCCCTCACACTTAGCTCTTATAAATACCTTAGTATAGGCAGAGGCATCGACGCTGATCGCCTCACCCGTACCGTCGTGCATCGTATATAAAACGGCTGCCCAGGCACTAGCGCTACCGTCGCCGGTAATCCGAAAGTTATCGTCAGCGATACTAGGTGTATACCCATCCGCTACAAAACCTGTCGCCAAGACATCATTATCAAACTCATCTAGGTAGATGACATCCTGTGCCTGCACTATACTTGCGAAGGCCAAAACAACCAAAACATAAAACACTTTCATACTATCCACTTTTCGATCTATCTAAATAAATGTGGGTTGCCCCTAATATGTTTGTCACTCCAATAATCCCCTACCCTGTGAAGTAGGCGAGTATACCTATGATCACAACGATGAGGATCAAGGAAGCTACTATGTCTAGCATAGTGTACGTATTCTTGGCAGATGCCTTCTGCTCCACCGTCAGGGTACCGAATGTCAATCCACGTATAGACTCCTCGCTCGGTGCTGGAGTAAGTAGACTCACAGCCACTAGTATCACCACGTAAAACAGGAATAGGAAAACACATAAGTGTGCAAAATTGATCCTTGCAAAGCTGGCTATTACTCCAACATCGCTCGGGTCAGTCATCAACTCTGCGGTAATACGAAATGCCGCCACTACGATACCCACTAGCAGTGTAGATATAGCGCCTTGCGAGTTGGCCCTTTTCCACAGTATACCGACTAAGAATACAGCGGTAATAGGCGGTGCGATATAAGCCTGCACACTTTGCAAATACTGATACAGTGTACCCTTGGATAGTGCCTCTAGAAAAGGCACCCACAGGAAGCCGATGATCATGATACAGACCGTGGCTATCTTACCTGTCTTGAGTAGTTGCTCCTCTGGGGTATCGGGGTATAATTTCTTAAATATATCAACCGTAAATATCGTCGAGCTCGAGTTAAATACCGAAGCCAATGAACTCATCAATGCAGCCATAAGTCCTGCTGCCACTAGCCCCCTCAGACCCGCAGGCAGGAGGTACTGTACGAGTGCTGGGAAGACCTCGTCACTCTTGGTATACTGGAGTACTCCCTGCTCCTTGAGGACGTAGGCAATTATACCAGGCACTAAGAATATGAATATCGGCAGTATCTTGAGGTAAGCACCAAAGATGGCACCACGCCGCCCGATCTTAATATTGGCCGCTGCGAGTGTACGCTGTACGATGTACTGGTCTGTACACCAGTACCATATACCTACGATCGTACCGCCGAATATCATCCCCGTCCATGGGAAGTCAGGATCTGATGATGGCCGCCACATGTTGAAGTGTCCTGGGCCAGCCGCTGCTTTGAGCTCTGTCCAGCCGCCTACCGCATTGAGTCCTAGGACTGTGATAATACAGGCCCCGATGATCAATATGACCGTTTGTATCGCCTCGGTATAGACGACGGCACGCATACCTCCGAGGATGGTATAGAGGCCGGTAATACCCACGGTAAGCAGGGCTGACACGGTAAAGTCTAGGCCTAGCAGGTTGGATATAACGATACCTCCCGCATAGATGGTTACGGACACCTTGGTCAGTATGTAACCTAGGATGGAGAATATAGATAAGAACCATCGAGACCGGCTGTCAAATCGCTTCTCTAGAAACTCGGGCATCGTAAAGACACCACTCCTCATGTAGAATGGCAAAAAGAGCCATCCTAGCAAGAGCACAATCCAGGCATGCAACTCGTAATGGGCCAGCGGCATATTGCCCTCCGCCCCTGTTCCGGCAAGGCCTACGACGTGCTCAGACCCGATATTAGACGCAAAGATCGATGCCCCGATTACGAACCATCCTACGTTACGACCTGCCAGGAAGTAGTCTTCGGTATTTTTATTCTCCCGCTTGATAACCCAGTAGGCTACACCAAGGAGGACGGCGAAATAGCCAATGAGGACAATCCAGTCTAATGATTCGAACGTCATAAAGGGTAAGTATTAGGCCTTGTGCTGGTTAATCTAAATGTGGTCATTAATTATCATTTCGAAGAGCTCCTGCTTGCCGCTTATCTGGCGAGGCTCCCCTGCTGTATGGGCAAGCTGTGCAGCGTCTGCTAGAGACAGTCCACCATCCGCAAAGGTCTTGCCCTGACCACTGTCAAAAGAAGCGTATCGCCCCTTGCGTAGCGACAAGTAGTCGGAATTAGTCAATATCGACTCAGCTGTAAGCAAAGCCCTAGCAAAGGCATCCATCCCTGCGATATGAGCGATGAATATGTCTTCTAGATCCGTGGAGTTTCTACGAGTCTTGGCATCGAAGTTAACACCACCGCCCTGTAGACCACCGGCCTGTAGGAATACTAGCATTGCCTCGGTCAACTCGTATAGGTCCATCGGGAACTGGTCGGTATCCCAGCCATTCTGATAGTCGCCCCGGTTAGCATCCATGGACCCTAAGGCGCCAGCATCAGCAGCCACCTGCAGCTCGTGAGCGAATGTATGGTTGGCCAGCGTAGCGTGGTTGACCTCTATATTGAGCTTAAAGTCGCCCAGCAGATCATACTGCCTCAAGAAGCCTAAGACCGTCGCACAATCGAAATCGTACTGATGCTTAGATGGCTCCATAGGCTTGGGCTCTATGAAAAAAGTCCCCTCAAAGCCTTGCCCTCTGGCATAGTCTTTTGCCATGTGGAGAAAGCGAGCGAGGTGGTCCTGCTCCCGCTTCATATCGGTATTGAGGAGGGACATATAGCCTTCTCTACCACCCCAGAATACGTAGTTCTCACCGCCTAGTTTGATCGTAGCGTCGAGGGCATTCTTAACCTGTGCAGCAGCATAGGCTACCACGTCAAAGTCAGGATTAGTCGCCGCTCCATTCATATATCGTGGGTGGCTAAATAGGTTGGCTGTACCCCAGAGTACCTTGACATCTCTCGACGCCATCTTGTCGGCAGCATAGTCGGTGATGGCTGCTAATCGTTGTTGCGACTCTGCCAGTGTCTCCCCCTCGTCGATAAGGTCATAATCGTGAAAGCAGAAGTACTTGACGCCTAGCTTATCCATAAACTCAAAGGCCGCATCCATCTTGGCCTTAGCCCTAGTGATGGCATCTGCATCGGCATCCCAGGCATACGTCTTAGTACCTGGACCAAAGGGGTCACCACCCGTATTGGTAAACGTATGCCAGTAGGCAATCGCAAATTTGAAGTGATCCGCCATCGACTTACCCATCACGACCTGGTCTGGCTGATAGTACTTAAATGCTAGTGGATTTCGTGATCCCTTGCCATCGTAACCGATCTTGTTGATTCCCTTGAAGTATTCCATTAATGCCTAAGTTATTATGCTTTTGTTTCTGATTAATTAATCCGCACGACCCCCTACTCGACCGTGATTGGTCCTGCTAGGAGACCGCCTTCGCTACCCTATCCTAAGTGCTTGGGATCGATCCCAAAAATGAGGATAAAGAGGTGCCCTTTCTGATGCTCATCTTCTTACGTAGTCGATACCGCTTGGTCTCAGCACCTCTGTAGGACAAGTTGAGTTTGTCGGCTATCTCCTTGGTGGTAAATTTGAGTTTGAGGTAGTTACACATCTTTAATTCCTCATAGCTGAGATCAGGGTATAGGGTCCTGAGATTCTCGATATATGGATCTAGTAGGAGGTCGACGTGGTCCGCCATATTCTCTACATCTCTGTCGTTTCGCTCTAGTCTCGATATCATTTGGTCGAGACTTTTATTCTGACCATCATGCTTGATGTAGTCCAGGTAGGTCTTCATCTCTTCTAGCTTACGCCGCTGCTCCTCGAGTATGAGGGACTGCTTAGCGATCAGCTTATCCTTTTGTACCAGCTCCTCTCGCTCATAGTCTGATACCATAGATCTATGCTTGAGGGTCAGGTCTAGTTGGTCTTTCCAGTAATGGTAGGCCTGCATATACTCCCCTACATTACTCGCCGCACTGTATCGCTTGACGGGCTTGATAGGCGCTAGTGCTTTCTCGATAGACTCGTACTGCCCATTACCATACCCAGACGCTAGTGCTGCCCCTACCGCTCCGGTCGTATTGTATACCTCGATCTCGATGTCTAGCAGTGTGGCTATCGTCGTAGAGAATACCTCCGACTGGAACATATTGTCATTACCGACCTTGAGTCTTTTGACAGAGATACCCAGTGACTTGAGGATCTCTATACCGTGTACGAATGCGAAGGCTACTCCCTCGATGGCTGCCCTGTAGATGTGAGCCCGAGTATGTCTATTGAACTCAATATTCGATATATGACTTTCGATGTTTCGGTTTTGGAAAATACGTTCTGCACCATTCCCAAAAGGAAAGATCAGTACACCCTCAGAACCGACAGGTACGCAGGACAGCATCCGTTCCATATCATCGTAACTGCGGTTGGGTCTAGCTACTTGGTTACGTAGCCAACTGTACTGTATACCTGCACCGTTGATACAGAGTAGGACGCCTGTACGGGTACGCTTACTCGTATGATTTACGTGGGCGAAGGCATTGACGCGGGAGTCCTCATCCACTACGGTCTTATCGACTACGCCGTATACGACGCCGGATGTACCACTCGTCGCCGCTACCTCTCCTGGTCGCAAGACATTGAGACTCATCGCATTATTGGGCTGATCGCCTGCTCTATACGATACGGCCGTACCTTCTAGGAGGCCTGTCTGCTTAGCAGCTGAGGCAGATACTCGTCCTGATACGCTAAACGTAGGCTTGACCTCTGGTATCAAATCTTGGTCGATGTCATAGTGCTCTAGGAGGCGAGTGGCGACACGCTTGGTCTTAAAGTCCCAAAGGATACCTTCTGATAGTCCCGACACCGTCGTGGATATCTCGCCAGAGAGCTTCATGGCTATAAAGTCGCCAGGCAGCATAATCTTATGCGCCTTGCGGTATATGTCTGGTTCGTTATCCTTGACCCACTTGAGCTTACTAGCCGTAAAGTTGCCTGGCGAGTTCTGGTAGTGCTCGAGGCAGTAGGTCTTACCGATGGCCTCGTAAGCCCGATCACCGATCGATACGGCGCGGCTATCACACCAGATAATGGCGGGTCGTAATACTTGCTGCTCGCTGTCTACGATGACTAGTCCGTGCATCTGGTAGCTGATGCCTATGGCGGTGATATCGGCCGGATCTACCTTGGTATTACGCAAGATCTTCTCAGTACCTAGACATACATACCGCCACCAGAGCTCTGGCTGCTGCTCGGCCCATCCTTTCTGTCGAGAGATCATCTCCATCTCCTGCTCTGGGTACTGCACGACTCCTATAACCTCCCTAGTCTCTGCATGGACGAGTGACGTCTTTATAGACGAGCTACCGATATCATATCCTATTAAATACATAGCGTCCGGTTTATTATTTGACTTCGATAAGGAGTGACTGACGTTGCGGGCTGCCTAGCTCGGCAGCTCTGTCGATAGGTGCGGCACTTGATACCGTCACCTCGTATTTTCCCTTGATGAGTACTAGGTTGCCTTCGTCGTCGTACTGGCTAAATGCCGTATCGTCTAGACTAAAGGTGGCCGTCTGACTGCCAGAAGCTGTGAGCGAAACCCGCTCGAAGCCCTTGAGCGACTGGTGGGGATCTGTAGGTGACTTCTCGACCTTAGATATATAGAGCTGTACGACCTCGTCGGCCGCCATGTCTGTACCATTGGTCACATCTACGCTGACCTCTAGCTTACCTCCTATGCGGATAGTCTTGGCAGAGGCCGTCATGTTACTATAGTCGATGTCGGCATAGCTAAGGCCAAAGCCAAACGGATATAGCGGCTCGACATCCATGTATCGATAGGTCCTGCCTTTCATATTGTAGTCCTCGTAAGGAGGCAGGTCCTCGATCGACTTGACGAATGTGACGGGCAGCTTGCCCGACGGACTCACCTTACCGAAAAGGATATCACCGAGGGCTGTACCACCCTGCTCGCCTGGGTACCAGGCATATAGGACGGCGTCTGCCATCTCATGTACATCGGGTATGGATATGGCGCTACCACCGGTTATCACGACGATGAGTTTCTTGGCTTTGGTTCGTAGTAATTTGAGGTATTCTATCTGGTGTGGAGGCAGAGTGATGATCTCCCGATCTCCGAATGTCGACGAAGCGATCGCCTCACCTTCCTCGCCCTCTAGGAGCTGAGTGATACCCATGCAGGCAATCGTTACATCCGCCACCTCGGCCTCCTCGCTGTACCAGTCCATCGGGTTGACATTGGGCCTATCGAGTAGGTTACCCTGTACGTAGCGTATGGCGGTATGGTTGGAAACGCTACCAGCGATACCTTCTAGCATCGTCTTGAGGTCATCACTTACGCCGTAGTAGTTGGCCAGTAATGCCTGAGCATCCGCAGCTGTAGGGCCAGTGACGAATAGGCTACTGAGATTGGGGTCTAGGGGTAGTGTGTTGTCCTTGTTTTTGAGTAGGACGATGGACTTGGAGGCCGCCTCGTAGGTGAGGTCTATATGCTCCTTACACCGTACTTTGTCAATGCTGATATCATCATACGGAGAGCCACCCCTGTCAAAGAGTCCTAGCTTAAATCGTGTAGGTAGAAGCTCTCGTAGGTTTTGGTCCACGACTGCCTCGGTCGTCAAGCCGGAGTCTATCGCAGCCACGATCTCGGGGTAGGTATTGCCGCAATTGAGATTACAGCCGACACTTAGCGCTAGCGCCGCTGCACTCTTGCGGTCTGGCGTGATTTTATGACCTTCGAAGAAGTCCTGGAGGGCCCAGCAGTCGGATACGAAGTAGCCATCGAACTGCCACTTATCCCTCAACACGTCTTGCATGAGGTATGGGTGGGCACAGCAGGCAACGCCATTCGTCCTGTTGTATGCTCCCATGACGCCTTCTACATCGGCCTCTACCACTAGTGCCTCAAAAGCAGGCAAGTAGGTATTCCACAGGTCGTGTCTAGATACGACGGCATCAAAGGTATGTCTGAGTTTTTCGGGTCCGCTGTGTACAGCGTAGTGTTTGGCCATGGCTGCGACCTTGAGTTGGTCCCCATCTCCCTGCAGGCCATTGACAAAGGATACACCTAGCCTACTGATCAGGTATGGGTCCTCTCCGTATGTTTCCTGCCCTCTACCCCACCTAGGGTCTCTGAATAGATTGACATTGGGCGACCAATACGTAAGGCCGGCATACTGCTCTGTGTAGCCTCGCTCTTGGTTGACGTTAAACTTGGCGCGACCCTCTATGGCGATGGCCTCTGCGATGCGGTGCATGAGGTCGGTGTCAAAAGCAGCCGCCATGCCTATCGCCTGCGGAAAGACAGTCGCCTTACCATTACGAGCGACACCGTGTAGGCATTCGTTCCACCAGTTGTAGTGCGGCACACCAAGGCGAGGTACCGCTGGTGAGTTAAACATGAGGAGGCCTGACTTTTCTTCTAGCGTCAAGCGGCCTATGAGGTCATCTACCCGCTGCTCGATAGACAGTTTACTATCTGTAAAGGGGAAAGCCTTATCCTGCGCTACCGATACGAAGGATAGCATCACGAGTACTGCAGTCGTTATTTGTCTTATCGTCATGGGAGTCTATTACGGTATCATTATGCTTTTGGAAAAAAAGAGATGTCCACCACGCTGACCTATCATAACGTAGGTACCTGAGGGTACATCGATATCTATCTGATCGCCACTCTCTACGGCCTCGTAGGTACAGATGGTGCGACCAGCTGTGTCTAGCAGCCTCATATCAAATGAAGCATACTGCTCTGGAAATCGGATCGTAGCACTACCTCCTGACACAGGATTGGGCAGTATCTCTATATCATCGTCGTCTAGCTGGTCTACGGTCGTATCAACGGTGCCGCCTAGCTGTACGGTCAGGGTATCATCTGTACGTACGTTGACATCTATAGCTATGACCTCATTGCCATGGCGGACAGTCACCTGGTGATCTCCCTTGAATACTCGTAGGGTGGCCTTACCACCCTGATCAGCGATGGTCTCTTCGCTGGTCCACCACTCGTCGAATACTTTCTGGATAAACACCTCACCAGATGGCTTGAGGGTCCAGTCTTGGTAAAACATAGGCGCATTGTCCTTCCAGTGATTACCGTCCCAGAATCCCCACATCAAGAAGGCATCCATGCCGGGATGGCTAAACGTCAGGGTCAGCAGGTCTCGCATATAGTCGGCCTGTGTCTGCTCGTCGACCTGGCTATTGATGTCATACTCGGTGACCTTCATACGCTTGCCATAGCGCTGATAAAACTCGTTAAAGGTCTGCTCCACCTGCGGTATGCCGTTGGGTATAGAGCCTATATGACACTGAAACCCAATACCATCAAAGGGGACCTCATCAGCTACTAACTCGTCCAAAAAAGTCTTGTAGCGAGCTACTAGGTTAGCCGAGCCAGATGAGATCGCCACATAGTCATTAATATAAATAGCAAGGTCCGGATCTATGGCTCTCACCTTGTTACATATCTCGTTGTAAATCTTGCGACCATTGGTAAACATGGCATCGGCATCAAAGGCAGACTCCAGTGTCCTATTGGTCGTAATCTCGTTAAGTACATCCCAGTCTCTGACGTAGGTCTTGAGCTCGGGGTGGTCGATCATCTCGGCTATGCGGGCATCGATACGAGTCCGCAGGTAGTCGAGGTCATCTAAGTTATCGTTGATGTCATCTGGTAGCCATTGTTCGCCAGGCCATATGAGGGTATGTCCTCGCATCGTGACGCCGCGGTCTGTCAACCACTCAAATGCACGTACTGCGTCCTCAGGTGGACCTAGCCAGCCCTGCTCCCAGGTTCGCCACTTGACGGCATTTTCTGTAACCGCATGATTAAACCCATGGCCACGGCCATCGAGGTCGAGCATTTTATTGACGTAGGTCTCGTCGTAGCAGTTATTACCAGGGAATCGGCAAGACACTACTGCTGTACCAAAGCCAAAGTCGTGCTGCTGCATCTCGACCTGTATCTCTGCATCAGGTAGCGGTGTACCATCAGCGTCGACTACTTGGATCGTAAGGTCGGCCATCCTCAGGCGGTCTATCCTATGCGCTGCAGTCTCTCGCCACGGTGCATCTAGTGACCTACCGTCGTAATCAAATGGTGAGAACGTAGATGGCAGGTCTTCGATACTATAAGCATCGCCATAATTTATGGCATTAAAGCCGGCGATGTACACATCTTGCAAGGCCGATGCTAGGTGAAAGCCGGATCGTAACTGGCCCTCTCCGTAGTCGGCAGAGCTGCGAAATGCCACAAAATACTGGGTCCAGTCAGGACTGAAACTCAGCGGGAA
Organism: uncultured Saprospiraceae bacterium; assembly: GCA_964389475.1. Taxonomy (GTDB): domain Bacteria; phylum Bacteroidota; class Bacteroidia; order Chitinophagales; family Saprospiraceae; genus CAYMFD01. Next base: position 110,931 of record CAYMFD010000001.1, on the reverse strand, counting down.
ATAAAACTCCTTGTCATAAATAGTCGCCTCCTCAGCGAATACAAACACTTGCGAGGTCGGCGAGTCATGCCTAGCCCAGAAGGTCAGTAAAATCAGATCACCCTCCGATATGGTGGACGTCGTGCCTATGCTGGCACCCGCATCCCACGCATTATTACCCGTAGTCGTAACCTCGATCCGCTGCGCTAGTGCAAAGTCCATCGCGGTCTCGGACACGGTAGTCGCATTGAGAGCTCCGTAGCTTGAAAAGCTGGATAGTACGACCGTCTCGTCAGGTGTAAACAGAAAGTTGCCACCGACTAGGTCGTAGTTGACTTCGAGGTTTTGCAGGAGGCTCTGGTGGTAAGCGTCTTGGCTGACCAGTAACCCCGGCAATAATAGTATGGCAAGAAGTCTAGCTATCATGACCTGGTATGAGTAGGAGTGGCTATGTCTGTAATAGCCACTCCTAGTCTACTTAATTTATCTTATAATTAATTTGCTTGTGAATGCTGGACGCTTATCCATCTGTACTTGTATTAGGTAGAAGCCAGTGTTAAGGTCAGATACATCCACCTTGTGCTGGAATGGACCAGGCTGGATGCTACCTAGGTCTATCCGTTGCATCGTAGCACCAGATATGTCTATGATAGATAGAGTACCCATACTCTGCACCTCCGCATTGAGCTCGATCGTCACTACGTCATCTGCAGGATTAGGGAATACCTTGGCTCCCTGTAGTACGGTATGATCGACTACATCAACTGTAGTGATCGGCGTACCGAATGATATCCAGTCGATATGCATCTCGCCCGAGAACGAACCTACGCCTGGATCAATGAAAATCTGCACCTGCTCTAGTCGCTGTGCATCAACGGGACATGGCCCAGCATTACACGGAGATCCACCGAAACCTCCGTCTGAGTAGTTGCCCGTGTAGTCAAACTCATATATAACGAAGTCCGTCGTCAAGGACTGGGTCAGCCCTGCTAGTGAAGTCACGAATCCGAGATTATCCTGAACATCGATTCTGACGGGAAGTCCATCGACAGTAGATCTAGCTCTTATAAAGACCTTGTTATCATTAGACTCGCCATTAACCCGCACAGAGTCAGCACCGTCGTGCAGCTGGTAAAGTACTGGTGAAAATGCACCAGAAGTACCATCACCAATGACCTTAAGTTGACCATCTTCTGCTACAGTAGCTAGTCCACCATTATCAGAAATAAAGTCTAGAGAGTTGTCATTCATCTCATCCGCATAGTCATCAATACCGACGGGACCCGCATCAACGGGATCATCCTCTAGTGGACGAATAGTCGATATCCAATCAATCGTCAATGTATCACCGTATCCGCCATTATTAGGATCGATGTAGACCAGCATGTTCTGTATTGTAGACCCGTCTACCGGGCAAGGTCCAGCGTTACAAGCAGTACCACCGTAGCCACCGTCCATGTAAGTGCCCGTAAAGTCAAACTCTAGCACCTCGTACTCTGTGCCTACCATAGCTACTGTGGCTGGCTCTGTAGTCGCGAAGCCACCCTCATCGACTAGGTCTATACGCAGTGGCACACCCGCTAAGGTTGACTTAGCTCTTACATACACCTTGTTGTTCGACGTGACGTCTACTGTAAGTGGTGTGAGGTCTTCTGTATTGTGAAGGGTATAGTTAAACGAAGTAAAAGCACCACTCGTGCCGTCACCAGCTATCACTAGCTCGCCTTCTGCCTCAGTCACAGTAAATCCGCCAGCGTCACTCCACTGGTCTCTGTTATCATTATCAAACTCATCGACATACTGCTGTACGTCTTCGCCCATAGGAGCACCGAATGATATGAAGTCCACCTCTAGACAGCCATCAAAGCCACCATCAACAGCATTGGGGTATAGTAGTACCGTGCTGATCGCTGTAGGATCTACAGGGCATGGCGCATCGGCACCATCACATGGCGTACCACCGAAGCCACCATCAAAATACTGACCTGCAAAATCTAGTTCGATAATCGTAAACTCATCACTAACCAATCTAGTAATAGACGCTTGTGAAGTAGTCAGACCAGTACTATCTACTAGGTCTACACGTAGTAGTGTATTAGGAGCATCAGACTTAGCTCTGATGAATACCTTATTGTTACCAGTCGCATCAACAACACTACCCTCGCCCGTATCCATATCGTGGATGCTGTACGCTACTGCTGAGAATGGCGTTGCTTGTCCTTCTCCTGTAATCTTAAGATTTGAGTCATCTACTGATAGTGTGAATGCTCCCGTCGTACCTACGTAGCTCTCGCCCTCACTAAAGTGCTCACCGTAGACAAGCACGCCGTCAGGATTAGCATTGATCTCTAGGGCCTTGCCGATAGAGATATAGTCGATCTCTACCTCACCTACGAATGCACCTGCACCTGGATTAACAAAGATGATCATGTTGGCAATGCGATCAGCATCTACTGGGCAGGGTGCCTGGTCAGACGAACATCCTGTACCACCGAAACCTAGGTCAGAGTATCCTCCAGCGAAGTTGTACTCATATGTTGCCCACTCATCAGTGATAGGCTTGGTAATACTCGCACCAGTAGTTGCCATATCGTTGATATCCTGGAGGTCTAGACGGACTGTCGTACCAGCTGTACTAGTACGCATTCTTATGTATACTTTATCATTGCCCGAGACCGGAACATCGATAGTATCTAGAGTAACTGGGTTATAGAACAACATACTGACAGGCTCGAACAGATCACCTGTACCATCACCAGTAATTACCCAGTTGGAGTTAGATATACTATTGGCTAAGCCTGGACCGGCACTGCCCATATAGTTAAGCGCCACCTCATCGTCGAAGTGGTCTTGCCATACGTCAGATACTGGCGTCTCATCTGGCGCCGTACCTACAGATAAAAAGTCCATGACGATCGCTCCTCCGAAGCCACCTTGGCCAGGATTGACGTAAAAGTTAAACTCCGTGATCCGCGTAGGATCTACAGGGCATGGCGCATCAGCAGGATCACAACCTGTACCACCGAAGCCACCATCGTTGAGCACGCCAGTGAAGTCAAACTCAAATGTGGTATAGTCGCTGATCAACGTCCTAGTGAGGCCTGCTAGCGTACTAGCATTACCATCAGCATCTCTTACATCTAGTCGCAGTTGCGTACCTAGGTTACTTGCTTTAGCCCGAACGAATACCTTATTGTTTTCTGATATGTCGATCGTTAGAGGTGAGCCGTCAGGATTATTAGGTGTCAGTGTGAAAACCTCAAAGGCGCCAGTCGTACCGTCACCTGTGATCGTCCACTCGCCATCGGCCTCTGAGCTGGAGTATCCATTGCCCAAGACTACATTAAACTCCATACCATCGTCAAAATTGTCGATGTACACTTGCCCGATGAGCGGAGCCACAAGCGTCAAGAAAAACAGAAATGCGTAAATTTTCTTCATAACTACTTATTTACAGGATTTGAATAAATTTTAAATTGTCAACATTGGCCTCCATTTTTTGGCTAGAATTTAGCTCATTGTAGAGGTGTAACTTCACGGTTCTTATTTTTTGGGGATCAGGTGTAGCACCTGTGATATCAGAAAATCTGTTGAGCGGAATACGGACACTCTCCCAGCCATCCCAGTCGATGGCAACGGTCTCCGAAAAGTCATTGAAGGACCCATTGCGTTCTGCTAGTACGATGATGAGATGCGTATCTCCCTGGCCACCATTATTGACATCGAGCTCTACGAAGGTGCCATTGACATCGGTAGAGATATCGAAAACATCGAACTCCTGGATATCAAAGGAGTGACTCTCAGTACCACCTACCCAGATGCCACCGGTATCAAAGCCCGACAGCTTTAGGAAATTACCATCGATCGCCTCGGGAGCGGTAGCCGTGACAGCATTGGTAGCATTCTGCTCGATACCGCCGTAAAACAGCCACTTATCAGTCTCAGATCTTACCCCATTACCATCAAAGTCATTGACAAGCAATTCCTCCGTAGAGAAGAATAACTCGGGTGTGATGGATCGACCACCATTGGCACGGACCACAATACGGCCTCGCTCTACGCCTGCTGGCACCTCTACCACTAGAGAATCCTCCTGCCTGTAGACGATCTCCCCTGGTATAGAATCAAAGAACAATACTTCTAGTGGCTCGAAAAAATTCTTACCCGTAATAGATACAAGTCCCCCTTCGTTAGCTGACTTAGGATTAAAGTCAAAGACCGATGGCGCATCGAGGGTGACTCTAAATGGAAAGGACGTCTCTCCATGCTCTGAGGTAATCGTAATCATATTATCACCCACAACGGCACCCTCAGGCACCCTAAAAAGTAGGGCATCTTCTTTACCAAACGATGGATTAAAGTCTGCATCGACTCCTTCATCAAACTGTATAGCCATAAGGTCGACGAAGTTATCACCCTGCACGGTGATGAGTGTCTCCGCGGGCCCAAATGCCGGCTCAAACACATCTACCACTGGGGCATCCTCCTGATTACAGCCTATCCCCAAGAGGGCGACAGTCGCAAAGAGGAAGTATATTTTTCTACTTATCTGCATATCGATCTAGTATCCTGGGTTCTGAGTAAGGTTAGGATTGACATCGATCTCAGCAGCTGGTATCGGGAAGAGGACGCTGTGATCCTGGAACTGCTTACCGTGTACCTGCATGATCTCCTTGACATTGCCCGTACGAAGTAGGTCAAACCAGCGTTGGTTTTCGAAGGCGAATTCTGCTCGTCGCTCATCGAATACCATATCGATCGTCACATTGCTTGCCGTCTCAAGGCCTGCACGTAGTCGTACTGCATTAAAGGCCTCTAATACATCTGGCGTAACGGTAATACCTCCGCTAAATCGACAAGAAGCTTCTGCAAGTGTAAGTAGCACATCGGCATATCTGATGGCATGCTGGTTCTGTGGCGTACTCATAAAGCAGACATCGGCACCTGCACCGATCACATATTTCTTGATGTTGGTCTGGCCTCTCGAGGCACCAGCGGCAGGGTAAGTATAGCCTCCCTTATCCGCATTGACCATTGGATAGTAATCTCCGGCCGTCATGATGGTATGGTATCTTCGTAAGTCGTCGCTAGAGTAGACGTCCTGTATGGTTGTCGTTGGATTATCGATAGAAGGCGCGGTAGGTATCTGAGATCCCCAGCCATCGGTATTGCCTGTAAGTGCCTGTCCCCATGGTGCGAAGAAGGCTTGTAGGGCATTGCCTGTATTACCTGGTCCGCAACCGACGTACTGTATTTGCCAGACGGACTCTATATTATTATCACTCCTATCTCGTAGCCAGTTATCAGCGAAGTCAGGCTCTAGTCTATAGTTACCAGAGTTAATGACCTCTCTACAGAGCTCCATGCTCTCCTCGTATCGACCGATGGTGACGAAGACCTTAGCTAGTAGGGCCCGTGCAGCATGGCTGGTGGCTCGCCCATTATCAGAAGATGACCTAGTAGCAGGTAGCATCGCTATTGCATCTTCAAGGTCACTGACTATATAGTCATAAACGTCATCAACACTTGCCCGGCTTACATTAAGGTCAAGGTCGATCGATGGTACCTCTGTCACGATTGGCACCTCGCCGAAGATTCGTACTAAGTCAAAGTAGGCATAGGCTCTCAGAAAAGCAGCCTCTCCTAAGATAGCGTTCTGCTGCGTCTCATCCATAATGATGGGCGGGACGTAGGTAAGTACTTGGTTCGTTAAGGCTACCAGTCGGTAGTGTTCTGTCCAGTACTCGAGCACGACAGGGTTGTCGGCATTGACTGTAAAGTTGTCTATAGGTGAGAAGTCAGGATCGTTACCCCCTGGTGTCGTATTGTCTGACGGGATTTCTTCGATCATCCACGACTTCCCCTTCCAGTTAATCGCCTGGATGGCGCTATACATGGACCGTGCTGCTAGCTCGGCCTCATCAGCCGTGGTATAGAAAGTCGTCGTCGATATCTCATCGAGTGGTTGTCGATCTAGAAAGTCGCTACACCCTACGAGTAGCAAGATGCCTATTGAGAGGACTGTGTATTTCATTTTTGTCATCATTTCTCTTTCGTTAAAAGTTGACATTAGCACCGAAAGTTACGGAAGCTGCAATTGGGAAGCGACCATTATCTACGCCACTGATCAATGGATTTTGGTTAAACGATCCGATCTCTGGATCATAGCCAGAGTATCCAGTAACGGTCCATAAATTCTGACCACTAGCATATAGTCTCAGTGTACTGATATTGAGCTTCTTAAGTGCCTTAGCAGGAAGGTTGTAGCCTATAGATACATTCTGTAGTCGTATGAAGCTACCGTCCTCTACGAATCTATCAGATACCCGTCTATTGGCATTGGGGTCGATACCCGTAGCTCGTGGCTCAGTACCATCAGGGTTGGTTGGCTGCCATCTATTATTGACGATAAGTGCTTGGTTGTGCCATGCGCCTGTACCGGCTATATCTCTCTTGAGCATATTGTAGACTTCGTTGCCATATACGCATCTGAAAAATATCGACATATCCCAGTTACCTACTTGTATGTCGTTGATAATATTGGCTGTGAAATCAGGATTGGGGTCACCGATAAACGTACGGTCTGCATCATCGATCACGCCATCCTCATTAAGGTCAACGAACCTCAGATCTCCCGCTCTAGTACCCGTCTCTTGAAAGGCACTCTCGGCTACCTCCTCGCTATTTCTAAATATCCCAGCAACCTGGTGGCCAAAGTATTGTCCTATAGGTCTACCCTCTTCGGTACGAGTGACGGGCTGCGCCTGGATCACGCCGGCGATAAATCCGTTATCCCCCAAGTTAATCACCTCATTACGGTTGACCGATAAGTTGGCCGATGTCTTCCAGTCTACCTTTCCCACGCTATTCTGTGTAGTGAGGGTCAACTCAAATCCTCGGTTCTCCATACGACCGATATTGACGAATGGCGGTGCCAGGCTACCTGCTGTAGCAGGCACGATCGACTCTAGGAGCATGTCCGTTGATAGCTTGCGGTACAGGTCGAGTACGATCTCTACTCTATTGTCAAACAGGCCTAGATCCAGACCTAAGTTGGACTGTACTGAGCTCTCCCACTTGACACCAGGGTTAGCAATATTGGCAGGGCCAAATGCTGTCGTACGTACATCGCCGACGACAACGTCTACTGGTGCTAGCCTAGGCAAGAAAGAGTAGAGGCCTATCTCCTGGTTACCGACGGCACCGTAGCCTAGACGTAGCTTGAGGTTGTAGATCGAGCCGAGGTTTTTGATGAACTCTTCATTAGATAATCTCCATGCCACTGCCACAGATGGGAAGTAACCGTATCTATTCTCGGGACCGAACCTAGACGAACCATCCGCTCTAAAAGTACCCGTAACGAGGTACCGTTCATCGTAGTTGTAGTTGACCCTACCAAAGTAAGACAGTAAGGCCCAGTGTCCTGCGCCGCCCGTCACATTCTGAGTAGCGGCATCGCCTAAGACTAGGGCAGATAGGTTATTAGTCGGGAGGTTTTCTCTCACAGCGAACAACCAGTCATAGGTGCCTTCCTGCGCCTCAAAACCAGCTAGCATCGTCATCCTGTGGATATCGTTGAAGGTCTGGTTATACGTCAGCAAGTGCTTATTGATCCAGTAAGTCGTATTGCCTGGGTTACGTGAGGTTCTAGACCGCTTGCTGAGGGTACCACGGTCAAATGCGGGCTCGAACCTATCATGGTTAGAGGATAGCAGGTCCGTCGATAGCTCTGTTCTGTACTTAAGCCAAGGCGCTAGATCCACCTCGCCATATATACTACCGAGGATACGTGTCTTGGCATTTACGTCTTCAATCTCTAGGGCATTGGCCAGTGGATTGTCAAAGGTCAAGACGATATTTTCGCCACTAGGCGCTACCCCAAATGTACCATCGAGAGCCCTGTCTGGGACGATCGGTGGGGTAAGTAGAGCGGTGTAGATCACACCCTTGTCGTTGTCGTTAAAGACGATATTTTCTCTAGTCCTTGAGACAAAGAGGTTCATCCCGAAGCGGAACTTACCCATGTTTTGGTCGAGGTTGAGCTTAGCGGAGTAGCGCTGAAAACTAGAGCCCTCCACGATACCTTCTTTATTATGTGCCCCGAGTGATGCGGAGAACCTAGTCTGCTCCGTACCTCCACTGAAAGACAGCTGATGGTTCTGCATGTAGGCATCCCTGAAGATGACGTCTTGCCAGTCGGTACCCTGCCCTAGGAGCTCAGGATTCTCAAATTCTTCGAGATCACCGAGACCTACATCCGTGAGATAGGCTGCATAGTCTCGCATGTCCATCATCGGTATCTCACGATATAGGCGCTGCACACCACCGAATACATCGTAGTTGACCTGGGTCTTACCAGCAACACCTTTTTTGGTAGTGATTATAACTACGCCATTGGCAGCTCTTGATCCATAGATAGCTGTAGCTGAGGCATCCTTGAGTATTTCGATTGATTCTATATCGTTGGGGTTGATGGTGGTAAGTGCATTGGTATTCTGGCCCTGTCCGTCCCGTAGGTTTGACGTACCTGCATTATCATTGGTGATAGGTATACCGTCTATGACGTATAGTGGCTCTGTGCTCAATGTCGAACCCGACCCCCTGATACGTACGGACATAGCGCCACCTGGTGCACCACTATTCTGCGTGATGTATACACCGGCACTCCTACCCTGTAGGGCCTGCTCCAGACCAGTGGCCGGTACTTGCTTGAGCTCCTTGGCACCTATGCTCGTGATAGCACCCGTGAGGTCGCTCTTACGCTGTGAGCCGTAACCTACAACTACGATCTCCTCTAGCACCTCGGCATCTGACGATAAATATATGGTCATGGACGGTCCGAGACTCGTCACCTCCTTGTCACTGTAGCCGATGTACGACACCTTAAGCGTCGCATCGCTGGCGACCGTCATCTCAAAACTACCATCGATGTCTGTGATCGTACCATTGCTAGTACCTACCTCTTCTATACCTGCACCGATGAGTGGCGAACCGCTCTCTTGATCAAGTATGACACCAGCTACAGTGATGGCATCACTCTGGCTGTACCCCGAGAGAGCTACTGCCAAAAACATCGCTAAATAAAAACATCGCTTGATCATGCGCATATGGATCACTATCCTTAAGAAGAAATAAAAGCTAAAAACAGATGCATGGATTGAAATTTAATTCTGTAGACCACACCACCATACGACAAATGTACTGGTTAACACTTCATACACTGAGAAGTGTATTGATGTAAATATCCGACAAAAACACTTCGCCAACTATACGTCAACACGTCAAATATACGTCGTATTAGCTTGAAGGTATGGTACTAGATCTGAGGCCGATGGCGTAGTGTGATAGTCAGAATCATCGGCTAGTTTGGAGGTAGAATGGAGTAGGTCAACGATGCCATCAACATGTGGTTCAGATAATTAAATATGATGTAAAGTCATACTATCTTGAGTAAAACTAGAACTACATTCACAGAATTATCTAGGCTAAATACTTCATCTGTGGAAATATTAATCTAAGATCTAGTAATCGGATAACTCTAAGCGATGCGACGTCTCTATATTTTCACAATCATGACCGATGACGTACGTCGTTCTTCAAATACTTGTATCAGATAAGTACCAGACTCCTGTGATGAGATATTGATAACGCCATCTGTATAACCTTGATCCACAAGACGGCCATCGGTGCTCAATACTCTATATTTGAGCGGCTCGCCTGCTGGCACATCAAGGAAAATCTCTCCACCAGTAGGATTAGGCGCAAGGAGCAAATCGTCGTCGGTATCATCAACGATAGATGATGTCTGGCGGCCGGATGGCGTCAATATTCTAAACAGTTGGCGACCATTCTGAGGTTCGATGGCTATACAATAGAAGTGGTCGCCAACAGCGTGAATCGTACGAGATAAAATATCAGCGAAAATACCTCCTAACTCTTCAAAATATAGCTCCTCGTCTATCAAGTATACCGACTCTCCTACGTACATCAGTCCATCGTCCCCAAACGACTTGTAGTCAAAAAACGGTATACCTCCACCATAACGAAATGCATCAATCTCTTCGGCCTCTTGCCAGCGGTCTGTCATACGATAGACGATGACATCGCTAGCAATACCGTCAGGCACAGTAGTAATGAGTAAGGTATCTTGGTTATGAATGACAGCCTCTACCAAAGTCTGCGATGACAGCAGGGCAGGTAACTCTATTAGATCATCTGATGCAAAGTCGAAGATGCTACTCTGCACTTGGTCATCGGCCCATGATGTCATGACAATAAGATCACCCAATAAGTGCTGACGAAATTGCGACCTCTCACCAGCGATATCAATCTGTGCCCGACTTAACGTGGTGCCATCAAATAGAAAAACTTCATCCGAATTCCTCGCCAATACGGTTGCGAAGTTCTCTGAAATTTGACCAAAATGATCAAAGCCAACTGTCTCTACCACCAGTTGAGGGTCACTAGGATCCGTAATGTCGTATATCTTGTCCTGCGAGCCAAAGTACTGTCGACCCCGGAGTGTCAACACCGTATTTAACCTAGATGATAGCGACTGTCCACGAATGGAGACCTCTAGTACGGGGTGTATACCGGACTGATCGACGTAACACAGAGAGTCATCACTTATGGTGTATACTATACCGTTTACTGCTAGTAGGTCTCTGCCAGCACGCCTACCGGTAGTAGGTAACACCTCCTGCCTCTCCGCTCCAGTATCATATATCGCTATGGAATCCCTTTGAGATGACGCTTGAAAGAAAACTAGACCATCTGCAACAGCAAACTGTATGAGTGTCTGCAGATAAGTACCAAAATCAAGCTCAGCATACAAGCCTGACTGATTATGCGCATACCAGTATATACGAGATCCATTGATAAAGCCCTCTGCCCAGAAGATCGTATCCTGACTAATACATAGTTGCGAGTTACCGATGGCGGCAGCCTGAGGTTCTGCGGTATTGATCTGGGTAACTTTGTCGTCGATCACACTGTACAAATCGTCCTCTAGTAAGGCGAGACTCTGACCAGCTTTCACAAGTCTAGCTTCCTCGCGTAGGCCAGTCTGACCACTGGGCAAGATGTCACTCTCTACCAAGGCCCTTGCCATAGAGGTATTCTTAGGTAAGGTCCATAGTTTAGCTCCTCCATCGGTAGCCGAGGGAAAACAAACTAGCCAATCATCTCCTATATCCATCACCTGAGGATTACGCTGACCAGCTCGCCAGTCTGGCCATCCCGCAGGGAAACCCAAATCTGGCTCACCGAGAACCTGAACGAAGGGAACGGTACGTGCCACCAGCAGCAGAGAGTCCCCTAGGACCAAAGGCTTAATCCTACCAAGAAAAGAAGTATACGTTAGTAGGTTATCTGTATCTAGATCCAAAACTTCGCCATCATCTACTACCAGATAATCATCGACCTTAATCATATGTCGGTTCAAGAAAAAATCATGCTGCGACCTATACACCGTCGTATCCCTGTTTCGTTTGTCAAATATGATAAGGTGGGTTTCATACTCCGTAGTACTAGGACGCTGCACTATGGCATATAAACTATCTAAATCATAGGTCGATACACCGTCTAAAAATTCGTCTGTCTCAGCGTGAAGTAAGGTAGACGATCGGTCGCTGATGTCCACGTAAAAGATGCTATCGCCTACATGGTATATAAAAAGGTCATCATTAGGGAAGTTAGTAGTGTAAAGATCTGCATGATGAATTATATCCCAACTAGTCCCGTTACGCAAATCATGGACTTGCCATACTGCATAATCAAGTGAATCAGGTCGATGCTCAGTGATCTCGATATTGGGCGATAAGTAAAGTGCTCTCGCAGTCAATGTATCTACTGACTGCCCACCTAAGTCAATCCTGACACGGGTACGATCACTAAAAGTCGGTGTCACGTACTCGACATCAATGATATCATCATACTGATGACGAATACTGATGCTACGCGGCTCGTATGGGTTATCGTAGCTGACACTTATACCGGTCGTGAGGTCATATGCGAGGACAGCCGTTTCGATATCTAGCACTAGGTAGCTATCGACAAAGCGCAGATCGATGTATAGACCATTGATGTCAAAAACGCCTGGCACAGAGGCCGACCAAGTGAGGCTCAAGGCACCATCATTCACGTGATAAAGGAGTACTTCGTCAAACGGACTTACCTCAAGCACGACCTTATCCTCATCATACTCATGCAAAAACACATGGCTGAGATTACCCCCTCGCATAAAGTCCGTCAGAACTTCTTGAGCTAGAATATGAGACGTCTGAAACAACAAGACGACAAAACAAATGAGGCGAAGCATAACGAGGAATTTAATATAACACGCAGTATTAAGCCCTAATATAACCTTGATAAAGACCTTCTATTACGTAGAAGTCCAAATTCTTTTGCAAGACGCCACATTAAAAGCAGCATATGTCATATTCAACATACGGTAACAAGTAATCGCTAGTACTTCAAGCAGGATAATTGAAAATGCAAGATTAAAGACGACTGCTACATACAGTACTTTAATCGAGCTACCATCAGTAATCGAATCACTCAGAGCGACTCAAGACACAACATAGAAAAGTCCACACCTAGGCAAAAGCCTTATAACTAGCGAAATCTATGCTTTTTGAGGTAGATTTCGCTGATTATAGCGTGGTGATGCGGCTATGATGCTTCTGGATTATCAAAAAAATCCGCCAAGGTCACCTCTTGATCGACGAGGCCTAGTGTATGGACATTCGGCTTAATCCCCAAGGGTGTGATCATTACGACAAAGACTTGCTTGCGGCGGCTAGTAGCGCTATCGATGACTGCTCGACGATGATCGATGGCAGCCGCTTCTTTGGCAGTCAGCGTATAGGTATCCCTGCTATACTTCATCTCGCACAGACTGACTACGTCATCGGCTCGGTCGATGAGCATATCTATCTGGCATCCTCGATCGTCGCCGTCTAATCGCTGATAATAGCTACTGTGGGTAGATATTATACCGCTGATACCTAGGGCTCGCTGCACCATGTCGATATGCCTAAAACTGATATTCTCCCATGCATAGCCTGTCCAACTATGAAAGGCTGGCGTGGCTGCGATCTGTCGCCAAGATCGCTGTGTGGCCATGGTCATGTCTTCCATAAAACGGAGGTAAAAGAGCGAGAACTCGTCTATCAAACGGTACCGCGTTTCCTTCTTCTTATTACCCCATGGAGCGGTAGACTGTATAAAACCCGACTGCTCTAAGTCGATTAGCGTCTTGCGTAGCGTACCACCGCTGGAGAGGCTTGTAGCTTGGGCAAGTTGCTGGTGGGTGTAGCCGGATCGTCGTTCGTTGAGCTTTCTGACTATCTCGATATACCTATCTGGTCGTGTAAAGAGAGCAGCATACAACTGGTCAAACTCATATCGCAAGGGTGCCCTATCTGCAAAACAAAGTCGATCAATGGCCTGTATCGCACTCTCCCCACGGCGAACTCCCTTGAGGTAGTATGGTATGCCGCCGATACTCATGTATAACAGCGCCACTTGCTGGTCCGTCAATCGTATATCGAGTGAGGTGAGGTAGAGCTTGGTTTCTGATAAGGTAAATGGACTGAGGTGGATGTGTCTGGACACACGATTGTGCAGTCCACCGGTATTGGTCAGTATCTTACGGTAGATCCATGAGGTAGCCGATCCGCATATGATAACTAGGCAGTCATGCCGTGAGGCATAGCTGTTCCAGAAAAACTCAAAGGCCTGCAGAAAGCCAGACCTAGGGCTATCCATCCAAGGGAACTCGTCCAAAAAGAAGCAAAATCGACCATCTGGATATCGGTCAGTGGTCAGAACTACCAAGTGCTGGAAAAGCTCGAGCCATCCCCTGGCGCTGGGCGGCTGGTCTAGGTCAAATGCTTGCTGTATGGCAAATGCAAAGTTCTGTATCTGTGTCTGGCGGTCACCTGCCCGTATACCGACTACCTCTAGGTCTACCTTGTCGGCGAGATGTTGACGAACGAGGTAGGTCTTGCCCACTCTGCGACGGCCACTCACCACTACGAGCTCGGGGTCTGGACTAGCATGTGCCTCGTCTAGCAGCCTACGCTGCGCTTGTCTACCTACCATAATACATGATCTTAGCCATGCTCAAAAGTACTTATAAGTAGCGAAATCTCTATTATCTGAGCAATATTTCGCTACTTATAACATCTATAAACAGCGAAATACCTTATTTTTAGACTAGATTTCGCTGGTTATAGCGTCGTGATGCGGCTACGGTACTACTGGATTATCAAAGAAATCCGCCAAGGTCACCTCTTGGTCGACAAGGTCTAAAGCATGGACATTCCGTAAGACATAATCCAATCCAAAACCACCCCTTTATCTCGCCAACTCGCGCAACATCCCGCTAAAGATCAGCCCATGGAAAGGCAATACGGCGTACCAGTATAGCCTGCCCCAGACACCCCTCGGTCTAAAAGTAGCGGTCTGGTGTAGTTCGTCATCGACCACCGTAAACTCCAGCCATGCATCACCAGGCAGACGCATCTCAGCGAGTAGGAGCAGCCTACCCTCCTCTCTATCTGCGTGGATCACCCGCCAGAAGTCAACCGCATCACCCACGTCGATGTGGTCTAGGTGGGTACGACCACGGCGCAGGCCTACCCCACCTACGAGCTTGTCTAGGTAGCCACGGATCTTCCACAGCCACGTAGCATAGTACCAGCCCGTAGCACCACCGATGGACCATACCCGCCGTATCGTCGTCGCTCGATCCGCAAATGGTCGATGACGATGATCGGTAAAGCATCCGTAAGACGGCACATGGAGGAAGTCTTCTATGTCGAAGTCATACCGCCCGCTAACCATGGAGTCTTTCCAGCTACTAACTACTGCATTTTGCTTGATCTTGACGAAGGTCTTGGCCAGCATCGTAGGATAGTCCATAGGCTGTACGCCAAGTAACTCGCCCAGGTTGTTGGGTTTAGCGACAACCTTGACGTGCATGCTATTGACGAGATTGACCGCCAGGTTGTAGGTCGTCGAGGTTACGAAGAATAGCCAGTAGCTACTGAGTCGTGGCGTCATAACTGGTACGGAGATGCACCACCGGCGGAGGCCGCGTGCCTTAGCATAACCCATTAAGACATCACGATATGTCATGACATCAGGCCCATAGATATCAAATGCCTCGTTATATACCCGCTCGTCAAATAAGCTGCGCTGCAGGTAGGCCAGTACATCACGTATACCGATCGGCTGGCACAGGGTGGTGACCCACTTGGGGGTAATCAAGACCGGCAGCTTCTCCACGAGGTCTCGGATAATCTCAAAAGAGGCCGACCCCGACCCGATGATAATACCCGCTCTCAATGCCGTAAATGCATAGTCTCCCTCTGAGAGTATTACCTCTACGGCTTTGCGAGACGCTAGGTGATCGCTCAGGGTGTCTTGATTGACAATACCCGTAAGGTATACAACGTGCCGCACGCCTACTCGACTCATATAATCCCTAAATTGCCTAGCCGACGCGGCCTCCATCTCCGTAAAGTCCAGAGAGGCGGATAGAGAATGGATGAGGTAGTAGGCCCCATCTATGTCTATCGGTATCGACGACAAAGTCTCCGGCTTAAGGTAGTCGACCTCGATCACGGTCGTAGACGACTGGAGAGACTTAGGAACTGCAAATCGATTACGATCCCGTACGCTACACACCACGTGATGCCCTGCCTCCACGAGCAAGGGAAGTAATCGTTGGCCGATATAGCCATTAGCGCCTGTCAGTAATACCTTCACAGGGAAGGTAACTGTGGAGGTGGGTTAATGTTGTGGAGGCTCATGGATAAACCTCCTTCAGCGTGGCCTGAGTCCAAGCAGCTGCCTCCAAACCGATATCTAGGAAGAACACTGTGCAAGCGGCCTTGGTAGTCTCTTTTCTAGCTATAAAACATATTGTATGTAATGCAGAGGACGTTAGGGCCAGCCCTCCACACTAACCCTTACCATTCAACTATCTGATACGATGGTTCAGCCGAAAGCCATTGTAACTAGGGCTAACCTACTCCATATTTACATCATCAACGAACAATAAATCACTTATGGACCCACATCAAGCATTCGAAATAGCAGGTATCATCACAATGCCAATGTGGCTGCTGATGATCATTGCACCACGCTGGAGAGCCACAGAATGGCTCATAAATTACCGGGTCGCACCATTGTTCTTGGCGACACTTTATGCGCTATTTATCGGTCAAGCGCTAATCAATAACGGGATGATGGATTTCTCCAGCCTCAAATCCGTCATGCAGCTTTTCACACTGCCCAATGCGGCTATCGCAGGCTGGATACACTACTTGGCTTTTGACTTACTCATCGGAATGTGGATGATCGAGCAAAACCGCACGCTGCAGTTCCCACACCTTGTCATGGTGCCTTGCCTAATACTAACCTTCATCTTTGGCCCAGTCGGCTTTCTACTATTTACAATCGTCAAAACCACCAAAACATCCAGATCATGAATCAACTGAAAAACATAGTGCAGACGATCAAAAGCCAAAGTGCTGTCACTTACTATCACACGCTATTTGCACTCGGATTGGGTCTAATCGCAACTGGTGGGCTGATCTTAGATGACAGGACCCTTATGGGAGTTAATGTGTGGCTCAAGCCATGGAAGTTCTGTGTATCAACTGCCATATTCGTAGCGTCAGTGGGCTACTTTACACATTACTACAAGTATAGTCAGCGCAAGAAATCAATCATCAATCACATCACGGCATGGACGCTATCCATAGAGCTACTAATCATAGTAGCGCAAGGGGCTAGAGGCGTTAAGTCACACTATAATATGTCGACGCCGCTCGATGGCGTCCTATTCGGAGCTATGGGCATACTAGTCGGTATCAATGTACTAACCATGGTGCTCTTCTTTATCGATAGCCTTCGCAATACTGCCAATGCCAATCGAATCATGCACATAGCTCTAATCCTGGGGTGGACGAGCATACTAGTTGGCAGCTATGTCGGCGGTCAGATGATCGCTCAGATGTCACATACCGTTGGTCTGGCAGATGGCGGGAGCGGAATACCAATGGTCAACTGGAGCAGTCTAGCCGGAGACCTCAGGGTAGCACACTTCTTTGGCATCCATGGCCTACAGGTCTTGCCTATAGTCGCCTATCTAGCTGTACAGAAATGGGGAGAGTCCATCCAAGCAGCAACCGTTACAGGTCTCGTCTCACTGACATATCTAGGGCTGATTGCTGGCACATTCTACCAAGCCAAGCAAGGTATAGCGCTATTAGCATTAAGTTTGTGAACATGATGAAGCAAGATCAACGCTGGCAGCACGTTGGGTTTGATGACCGCAAGTTTATACTTGTCGGTGTCGTTTTGCTAGCGTCGATTACGACCTATCTATTCAATTCTGAGTTCTACTCCATACAAGACTTCGTTATTAGTTACGCTATCTCGCTGGTCTTTGCGGCTAGCAATTGGCTACTGATGCGATGGGTAATGATCAGGCTAAGACGAAAGTATCCATCCATCAGCGATTCGGTAAAGCGCAACTTGATTTTCCTACTCCTCATCATAGCTATAGTAGTAGGCATCAATGCGTTGGGTAACTTCCTTCTTGGACTAGCTTTTGGGCCTAACTTCAATGGTGGTGGCGTGGAGCTCAAGATTATTATCGTGCTGATCAGTATCATGACGATGGCGGCCTACGAGGCTATCTACTTCTTTCAAAAACTGAAAGCATCGATCGTAAAGGAGGAACAGACGCGACAGGCAATAACTCAGTCTCAGCTCGATGCCCTGCGCAATCAAGCCCGACCCCATTTCTTATTTAATAGCCTTAATACGCTGCGTGACATCATCGATACAGATGCCAAAAGCGACGCGAAGGATTTCGTAGACCACATAGCAGACGTCTATCGATTTATCCTGGACAGCGGACAAGACAATGTCGTAAGCCTAGACGATGAGATCGCTTTTGCCAAGTCTTACCTACATATACAATCCGAGCGATTTGGCAGTAACCTACGCGTCAATTGGGATATTGGCGATAGCCATCGATCGGCTCGCGTAATACCTATGAGCATCCAACTCCTGCTCGAGAATGCGATCAAACACAACATCATATCAAAGCGTAAACCACTGCACATAATGATCTCAAGCCACGACGATACCATCACAGTAAGTAATAATCTACAGCCCAAGCAAAGCCAACTGCCCTCCACTAAACTTGGCCTAGAAAACATCAAAAAACGCTATGCCCTCGTCGGTACAACTCCACCCATGGTTAAGCAGGCGGAGGACCATTTCACGGTAACTATACCCTTGATCAATACTTAATGCTGTGATCAAAACACTAATCATAGAAGACGAGGAAAGAGCAGCAAGACAACTAACCAAGATGCTAGCTCAGGGCATCAAGGACCATCAAATCATGGAGATCATAGACTCCATCGAGGATAGCGTAGCCTGGATTAAGAGTAATGCTGCACCAGACCTTATCTTTATGGATATACAGCTTGCTGATGGCCTTAGCTTTGAGATATTCCAACAGATCGAGATTACATGCCCGATCATATTTACAACAGCTTTTGATCAGTATGCGATCAAGGCCTTTAAGGTCAATAGTATCGACTACCTCCTCAAGCCCATAAAGCAGGACGACCTAGATCTTGCGATCGCAAAATACGACCGCCTTACTGCCCCTATGCCGCCTAGCGCTATGGCTGTAGACTCACTCATGCAACTGCTACAATCGCAGACCGCAACTACGACACGTAATGGTGTGCTCGTCAGAGATGGGACAGGTTTCGTCCAGATTGTAATGAGTGATATCGCCTACCTATACTCTAGCGACAGCATCACCTTCGCCATAGCATCCGGCAAACGGTATATTATCGACGAGACGATTGACCAGTTTCTCTCTACAGTAGACCCCGACCTGTTTTTTCGAATCAACCGTGGTCAGGTTGTAGCCAAATCAGCTGTACAACGCATCGAGCACTACCTCAACCACCGCCTCAAACTAACTGTCGAGCATAGTAGAGATATGGAGTTTGTGGTCAGCCGAGCTAAAGCCAATAGCTTTAAGGAGTGGATGAATAAGTAGTCTTTAACACATGAGGATTCAAATCACCTTTTAGGATGACAAGTCTGTAATAGATGTCAACTACCTTGATCATTGTAAAAACTGACCTACTATGAGCAAGTAACAACCACCCTCCTCTGCCTACTACTGACTCTATCCGCCTCGGCACAATTCGTGACTACGTGGGATGTAGGGGCTAACAGGCAGATCACTATACCTACGCATAATGGTAGTACTTACAACTACAGTGTGGACTGGGACAATGATGGAATCATAGACGATGTAGGCGTTACGGGTGACATAACCCCTACTTATCCACTGGGTACAACGGTAGTCACAGTCAGTATTACAGGGACCTTTCCAAGGATACTATTTGATGGTGCCACAGTAAATGACAAGATCCTTACCGTCGAGCAATGGGATAACAATCCATGGACGAGCATGCAATCGGCCTTCTTTAATTGTGACAACTTAAATATTACGGCTCTAGATGCACCCAACCTCTGTGGTGTAACCAACCTTTCTAGTATTTTTTATAATTGCGCTAAGATCAACAGCTCACTAGACCACTGGGATGTCTCTACTATAACCACCTTTAGCGGAGCATTTCAGCAGACGGACCTGTTCAATGGTGATATCAGTAGCTGGGATGTCTCTATCGCGGGGTCGATGGCGCTAATGTTTGACGATGCCCAGGCCTTTAACCAAGATATCAATGGCTGGGATGTAGGTATGGTTTCTATTTTTACAGGGATGTTCCTCAACTTCAAGCTTGAGGTGGACGGTTCGGTCTTCATCACTGCTGATCCTAGCAATGGGCATTAATAGTGAAGTCCGCTGATGGATCTTACTGGCGTGTGATTGCTACAGACGAGGGCTCGATTAACCTGATAAAAACCGACTGCAATCCATAGATAATTGACTACAAATAGTACAACCTATTATCAAGTATTTGTTGTTAAAAATGTGAATCGTTCACTTTGTATCAATTAGGTGGACCTGAAAATCACAGCACAACTAATACCTGATCTCCATGCTTAAGTACCTTATCCTTCTCACTGTCCTCATAGTTGGCTCTACTAGCATCACCGCACAGGACGCCACTGCGACCGTAGACCGTGACAATTATAAAGTAAGAGCCGTAGCCGAACTGGGCTTTTTAGGAGTTGCTAGTCACAAGGTACAGTTCGGTAATGCCGGCACCTACTTCGACTACAGGGCCGATGGAGGCCAGAGTATACTATTCGCGGTCAGCCGCCTATCACTAGAGCTGGACGTCAAGGACAAGCATACATGGATACTCCTCTACCAGCCTCTTGTTATTGATACGGAGGTGTCCCTGCGTGAAGATGTGCGGGTAGATGATGTGGTCTTTCCTGCTGGCAGTAACCTAGACCTCAGTTATGGATTTCCCTTCTATCGACTGAGTTACCTACGCAAGATCAAGACTGGTAATGACCGCTGGCGTCTCGCCCTAGGTGGATCGCTCCAGATCCGAAATGCCACTATCGGTTTTGAGTCACCAGACGGCTCCCTCCGCCGTGTCAATCGAGACGTCGGGCCTGTACCCCTACTCAAGGCTAGGACCAGCTGGCACCAGAACGATAATGCTAGCCTAGAGTTCGAAGTGGATGGGATCTATGCCCCTATCAGCTACCTCAACGGCAGCGATAGCGAAGTCACCGGTGCCTTGATAGACGCCAGCCTCCGCCAAAATATCACAATCGCCGACCAGGTCACGGCATTCCTCAACCTCCGCTATCTAGCTGGTGGTGCCGTGGGTACCTCTAGCAATCCTGAGCCAGGCACGGATGGGTATACTAGGAACTGGTTACACTTCTACACGGTGACGACTGGTTTTACATATGCGTTTTAGTGGGACAGAGACTACAATCATTCATAGTATCTCACATCCTGACTACCTCGATTTATATGGTCATATATCTACTATATCATACATATTGACACAGTAACAGTCAGATTCTCAACTCATATTGTTCATAGGCCATCCGCAGTGCCTTCTTGATCTGACCTCTGAGGCGTCGAGGCTTGATGACCTCTAGGCCAGCACCAAAACCTAGCAATAGTCGCTGTAGCTCAAAGTTGTTATGTACTCGCAGAGTATACGTACAGGCTCCATCATCTTCCCTATTGACTAAGCGCTGCGAGTGGTGCAGCGGCTTAGTAGTTATGTAAGGCGCATTGTAGCGATCTACTCGCACTACTACTTCTTCCACTGCCTTCTTGGACAATACCGTGACGCCTATGGTATCGCGATAGTATAAATCTGCGTCAAAAGCCTTGTCATCATACTCTATACCCAGTACTAGATCAATCTTATGTATTCGATCCAGCGCCATGGTCAGGAGGAGGTCTTGATCATGTTTTCTCGCAATAAGAAACCATCGGTTATTATACTCTTTGAGTATCAGTGGGTGGACTACGAGGTCACTGGGAGTCCTCGCCTTAAAGGACTGGTAACTGACCTTGAGCACTATCTTTTTGATAATGGCCTGATAGAGATCATCAATAAAAGCCAGTCCTTTTAGATTCTCATTTTTATCAAGGTGGATGATAGGCTTCCGCTCTCCCTTCCCTCGATATATCTTATCCTCCAGTTTCTGTATCACGCCATTGAGATCTCTGAAGAGCGAAAAGTCCTTGAACTGGCGCAGCATCTCCATAGACTCTTGCAATACATCCATATCCATCTGATCGATAGGTAGATCAGTGATCGTATAATCTGGATCACCGTATGTGTAGTATTTTCTTCCTACTACGATGATGGGTGCATTGTACCCGAGCTTATCGCTGCGCATCACCTGTATATCGAGCTGGACTGTACGCTTACTTACCTCTGAGTGCTTGCCCTCGTATTCGTATAGTGCCTGCGAGCACTCCTCTATGAGGTCTTGTAGTGTCCACTTTCTGCCTGTATTCTGCAGACATCTATCGATTGTACGATATCTGATCAGTGCATTTTTGTTGGTTGCCATTAGGAGTATTGAGATGAGTAATCAGTTGATATTACAAGGTGGTAGTGAGTCGAATTTATCATAAAAAGTCAAGCCATCTTTTACTACGCAAATATATTGCGCAATACTGAATCATCTTTGGACTATAATTACAAACGAGATGAAAAAGAAAATTAAAGGGCGAGACTTAATCGCGATGGGGTACCAGCAAGGCAAGTGGTTCAGAACAGCGTTAGAACATGTCAACACCTACAGATTAGAGGGAGACAAACTCAAGAATTACCTAGACCATGCGCAGCCAACTATGATAGAGCCCCTAAATCAGCCTTACGCCTACTCGCTCAACATCAAGGCAGAAAGCGAGCTGGAACAGCAAAACGTAGATGCCGTCATAAGAACTATGAACGAGGTAATGAAAACTCCTACCGTTATAGGCGGCGCAGTGATGCCCGACGCCTGTCCTGCTGGGCCTGTAGGTACTATACCCGTGGGAGGAGTAGTCAAGACTCGTGATGCCATACATCCAGCAATGCACAGCGCAGATATCTGCTGCTCCGTCATGATGACTAATCTAGGACATGTAGATCCTAAAGTGGCGATGGATGCCGCTCATAGCATCACACATTTCGGTGGTGGTGGTCGGAAAGACCACTTTGACTTACCCGATCGCTTACGTTATGACATGGCTCAAAATCACTATTTGTCTAATGAAAAGAGCCAGAACTTAGCTCGGACTCACCTAGGTACGCAAGGAGATGGCAACCACTTCTTATACATAGGTCAACTAGAAAGCACAGGCGAAACCGTTATGGTGACCCACCATGGAAGCAGAGGTTTGGGAGCTCACCTATACACCCAAGGGATGCGGGTAGCAGAGCGGTACCGTAAGGACATCTCTCCCGGCACTAAAAAAACCAATGCATGGATTCCCTACTGTCAAGACGATGGTAAAGCCTATTGGGAAGCGCTACAGCTCGTACGACAATGGACTAAGCTCAATCATCAAGTGCTCCACCAAGCTACGTATGCGCAGCTTGATCGGGACCCTGTCCATCAGTTTTGGAATGAGCACAACTTTGTATTCAGAGAGGGGGATGACTTCTATCATGCCAAAGGAGCTACACCACTTGACGCCAGCTTTGTGGCAGATGCAGCTGACAGTATGCGATTGATCCCGCTCAATATGAGTGAACCGATATTGATTGTGGATGGAGAGACAACAAGTACCAACATGGGATTTGCGCCACATGGCGCGGGACGAAATATGAGTCGTACTGCTCATAAGAGGACCAAGGAAGAAAAGACCATTGACCAGGTATTCGCAGAAGAGACAGAAGGCCTAGATGTACGCTTCTTCTCCGGACACATCGACATATCAGAGCTGCCATCAGCTTATAAAAATGCGGCAACGGTACAGCAACAGATGAAGGATTTCGGACTAGGTAACGTAACCGATCGAGTACTACCCTATGGCAGTATTATGGCCGGCGACTGGCAAGTCGATGCTCCATGGCGCAAACGCAAGAGTCGTAAGGATAGTCGGTCAAATCCTAAGTAGGGGCAATCGTTAGGCAAGAGTAACACCTCCACAAATTTAGCTATACAGGACAGTCCATACTCTAGCTAGGTGAGACGAAACCTAGGCTAGTAACCGCCCTCAGAGAAACTTTATACCTTTGCGTTACGACATGACACTATGAACGGTAGCATACTACATATAGCACACTACAGATCACAACAATCAATCGAGAGTAATATCTCAGAACAACACTGTAATACAGTGGTGAGTCAATACCTCTATGCTATCACGTAATCAAGACAGATCTTACTAAGTATACGAAGCGGCTTGCCATTAGGTGAGCCGCTTTTTTTATACCCATAATCTTCCTAGCCTTCAATCAATACTCACTATGACCATTAACCCATCGTAAGTCAATACATATACCTAGTAGAGTGCTCTATGATCAGTAGCATCAGCCATATCCAATGATAACTGGCGAGCGGCATCCTTATGCCCACAATTAACATAAATCCTTGAAAATTAATTATTTATTTCATAAAAATAGTTGCACAAGTATAAAATGTAGTTACCTTTGCAACGGAATTAGAAACAGAAATCATGAATCACTTAACAACACTCCAGGGGTCAAAAGATATACAGCGAGAACAGATGGAGGTGCAGTATGAGATTCAAGAAATGCCTATAAACTAGTATTAAACATGCTAAGTCGTAGAAAAGCGCTTCTTGAGGTATCAAGTAGCGCTTTTTTTATTCTATTCTCTCCAGATAATTTGACGCTTAACTAAATCCTTAGTTCAACCAAACTCATCGACTGCGATGCGATGATAGAACAATGGATACTGCGATGATACCGTCGTAGGTGAGCCCCGTTGGTATAATGGCTAGTACACTCGACTTTCTATCGAGAGATACGGGTTCGATCCCCGTACGGGGTACCACAACTATGTCCTGTGGTGTAAGGGTAGCACATCCGATTTTGATTCGGGTAGTATTGGTTCGATCCCAGTCAGGACATCAGCAATAATCTTCTTAAAAGGAGATGCTAGTACAAGGCAACAATTTGCGCCAGTGCTAACTAGGCAAAACCATCATAGCATGGCAAGCTGTAGCTCAATACCACAAAGTGCTTAACTACGCAACATCACTGCGTAGTAGAAGTATTTCTTTGTATTATCATTCAGATAAAGATGTGGATGACGCTTGCAATCATAAGTATATCAACTACATGCTTGCGCAATATTGACAATAAAGATATAGCTGTAGCGATACAGCAAAAGAGGTCTTTACCATTGCATACGACGACACCTGATGAGGGTTTCTGTATAGCTCCATAGTGCTGGTCAGCCATGCTGGCCAGTATGCTGGTCGCGGTGTGATGTAGGGACGCCAACCTTCCAAGGGTCGTGGGTTCGATTCCCACTCCGAGCTTGCTCGGGTAGTTCAGCTGGTAGAACATTGGAATTTTAGCAATGCAGGTTCGAGTCCTGCCTGGTCAGCAATGGCCAGTGGTGGAACTGGTTTACACAATAGATTTCGGATCTATCGCTATTAACGCAAGTGCTGATCACACTATAAACAAGATTACCACAAGGGAACGGCTATATCTGTAAGACCACGTCAAACTGAAAATCTATGGGCTACGCCTGTAGATCGATGTGCGACACATGGGTTGAGGTCTGATCACTGCGGATACCGCCTCGTAGGCGCTACCTCCTCCACTGCACGATACTTACGTGATATCACTAGGTGTACCAGTAATGTGGACAAGGAAGATGGCTACGGGACTCAAGCAGTAATCCACTGATGCCGATGGGCCTTACGGATATAGCATTCTCATCATTTGTCACAAATCACTTTTTTATAAATATGTAAAGTCATGAGACTAATCAATGTTTTGGCCTACGAAAAGGCACTCGTATTCAAAAATGGAAAACTAGTAGACGTCCTGTCTGAAGGCAGACACTGGCTAGGATGGAATAAGACCGTCACCCGCTGCGACGTGACAGAACTATTCTACCACGAAATGGACCTAGATCTATTGCTAAAGAATCCGGCATTCAAAGAGCAGACGGATGTCAAACGGGTGGCAGACTCTGAAATCTTGATCCAATACAAGGATGGAAATGTCAACCAAGTACTGGAACCAGGCAGGTACTGCTACTGGAATGAAGGTATCAACTACAGCTATGACTTAATTGATCTCAATAGCGGTCAGGCATCAGCTGATATCAACAGAAAAGTACTTAACCTCGCGATAATAAGACGATATGTGAGTCGTCATGTGATCGAATCGTACGAGCGAGCACTACTATATATAGATGGCGTCCTCGTCCAGCAACTCGGTAGCGGCACCTACTACTATTGGGTAGGCGACAAAAATATCGTCATCAAGAAGGCAGACATGCGTACACAGCAAGTCGAGGTCAGTGGTCAAGAACTACTCACCAAGGATAAGGCGGCGATCAGAGTCAATGCCTATGCATCCTATGAGATAGATGATGTGGTGGTGGCAATGGACGAGACCAAAGACTTCGCTAGACAGCTCTACATCCTAATTCAGCTTGGTATCAGAGAGTATGTCGGTCAGTACTCACTTGATGACTTCTTAGCTAACAAGACGGTAGCGGGTCCTTACATCCAGCAATATGCTCAAGACCAAGCCAAAAGCTTAGGTATCAAGCTAGTAAGCTGTGGCATCCGTGATATCATCTTACCTGGTGACGTCAAGGAAATTATGAATAGGGTTTTGATCGCCGAGAAGGCAGCGCAAGCCAATGTCATTATGCGACGAGAAGAAACAGCATCTACCAGAAGCTTGCTCAATACTGCTAAGCTGATGGAAAGCAACGACATGCTGTATAGACTCAAGGAAATGGAGTACATGGAGCGGATCTCTGATAAGATCGGCGAGATCACCGTCAATGGCAGCAGTCAGGTGATAGATCAGCTACGTGGACTAATTACTACTCCTAAATAGCTAGAGGCCAGCGAGATAACATCGTTGGCCTCTCTTTATCTATAAACAAAATATGACTCAGAACTTTTACTAATAGGAGCCTCCCTACCCTACTTCTTCATCTCATCGATGACATTAAACAGTTTGACCCTACTCTGCACATCTAGCTTACTAAAAATGCGGCGTAGGTGAGTCTTGGTGGTATTGACACTGACAAATAGTTGGTCGCTTATCTCCTTGTTACTCAGGCCTTGACAGACGAGTTCGAGTACTTTGTATTCCTGATTGCTGAGATCCATATTACTTCGGGTATTGACCACGGCAAGGGTTGGAAATGTCGCTTTAGTAGTATCGCTATTGCTCAGTGCAAGGGCGATTGCTGGGGCTATATCTTGCTCTTTAAATGGCTTGACGAGGTAGCCCGCCGGTCGCGTAGCTACTACCTCGGTAACGGTATTCTGATCAGAAAAAGAGGTAAGAAAGACAAATGGAAACCCGTACTCACTGTTGATCACCTGAGCCACATCAAGGCCTGAGCCCTCACCATGCAGGGCTATATCTAGCATCGCCAGGTCTACCTCGTGACGCTTTAAGAGGGTGACCGCCTTGCTATAGGAGTGAGCGACACCTACCACCTCATAGCCCGCATCCTCTACGATGTCTCGGAGGTCTTCACCGATGGCGACCTCGTCCTCTACGATTAGTATTTTTTTCATGACGATTGGTTTTTAGGCCAAGTGATCGTCACAGTAGTCCCCTGCTGATTATCGACCTCTAGCCTGCCATCTAGTCGATCGACGAAGGACTTGATCAACCGTGTGCCAAGGGAGTGCTTCTTAACGACCAGTTCCGGAGTAGGTAGGCCCTTGCCATCGTCGCGGACCTGGAGGCGGTAATCCGTATCGGTACTACTCAGAGATATGCCGATCGTCCCCTCGACACCCTCATCGAAGGCGTATTTTACCGCATTACACACCAGTTCGTTAGCGATCAAGCCTACGGGTACGAGCTGGTCTACATCGAGCTGGAGTGATTCTAGGTCCAACTCAAAACGTATGCGATCCCCACTATCGTAGGAGCTGGCAATACTCTCAACCAGCCGCTTGAGGTAGTCCTTAACGTCTACGTCCGTGATATTCTCTTCTTGATAAAGGTTCTGGTGTAACAAGCTTACAGACTGTATACGGCTATTGGTCGACCGCAGGGCCTCCCTCGCATCTGCGTCTGTCGATCTACGTGTCTGCATACTGAGGAGGGAGCTGATGACCTGCAAGTTGTTTTTGACACGATGATGAATCTCTCGTAGTAACAACTTGTTCTCACTAAGGGCTTTGGTGATCAGGACCGTCTGTGCTCTATTCTTTTGATACAGTCTGTAGAGCCCAAAGAGTAGCAAACTCAAAGCAAACAACCCGGCACCACCGAGGGAGAGGGCTGTATTCTTGACAGCTATGGCTTTATCTTGAGCGATTGTAAGCTTATTAAGAGCTGCTATTTCGACTTCCTTCTTCTTGCGGTTGTAGTCATTCTCTAGACGCTGCACTCGCAGCACGTCTGTAGCTGCCTCTATCGAGTCTCGCACCTGGTGGTATGCGATGTAGTAATTAAGAGCCGACTTGGTATCCACCACTGCCTTGGCCAATTCATACTCTGCGTGAAGAAGGTAGCCGTCTTGCTGACCTTTTGCGACTTCCTGCTTAGCCCGATCTAGTATTTGCCGAGCAGATGGGAGTTTACCACGCTTAACCGCTAGACTTGCCAAAGCACCGTAGTAGCGAGAAAGGTTGTAGGGAGAACGACCCTTATCTATCTGCGTGATTAAGCTATCAGCGTAGACTTGAGCTTCGGCGAGTCGACCCAGTGATGTCAGTACGTCTAGCTTTTGGAAGTATAAATTGGTTACACGAGATTTTAAGGGTGAGGCGTGTACAGCACTGAGGCCCTTACTAATTTTATTATCAGCCTCAGCGTATCTACCTTGAGCGACATCAAGTTTGGCTTGCTCAGAATAAACATCCGCCCTAAACGATTTGTACTTAGTTTCTACAAGTCGCTGTGCCTTTCCTAGGTAGTAGGCGGCTTTGTCATCATCACCGATCCTCTGAAATAGTTTACCCAGATTAAAAGTCACTTTGTAATCAAAGAAAACGGGGTTCTGTGTAAAAGGAGTCAACACCTCGGCCTCCAGAAGGATATCGATGGCTCGGTTATAGTGCTCACAGCTTGAGCTCGACTCACTGATCTGTATTCTACGAGAACACTTGGTCGTCATGACATCGCTACTATCCGTATACATGAGGACTGTATCGCCGTGCATAAGTGCAAGCCCACAATTGTTGAGCTGTAGATTGTATGAAACGAGCAACAGATGAATCTGTGCCCTTACGTCGTAGGATAGTGGCACAGCATATCGCAACGAGTCTAGGTAGTCGACAGTAGCCTTATAATCGTCAATGTCTTTTCCTAAAGTAAACTTACTACCCCATATATCTAATACAGCCCCTGCGTGTAGGTCATAAGACTGTGCTTCGAGTGCCTCGGCTGCTAGCATTTGATTATACTTCCGGAGAGAATCCATCTTATAGCTAGCACCATAGAATAGAGTCAACGCCTGTAGTGGACCTACGTCGTCTATCTCCTGCGGAGTCGCAAGGGCTGCAAGAAGTGATTGCTTAAGACTGTCCTCGGTTGTGACATCCTGCGACCAGCCTACTGACCAAGAAAACCCTAGCAGAAAAAGCCAGACTGACAACCGCCTAATAACACCTACATAGCGAGTAGGCGCAGCCATTAAATGAGCTAAGTAGCAAGACGTATGGTTATGGGGCATATGCATCAAGATGGTAAGTCTCAACACTAAAGATAAGGCTATCCTAGAGAGCATTAGTCACCCAAAAAGGTGATTACTTACCTAAGGCGAGTAAAAGCAGCAAAGTAATCCTAGACAGATAGGACGTGGAGGTGGTCTACAGGTTGCCGATCTTGACTAGGCGCCACTGGCCATTAGCCTTCTCTAGTCTGAGGCCGTAGTAAGTGTACTGGAGATTGGACAGTCGGGCCGATGCCTTACCTGCATTGCCAGCAGAGGTCTGGACGAGCATATTGAGATCCTGTAGGCGATCGTTCTCCAGGTAGGTAGTACCGTCCGTGATGAGGCTCACGCCGAAGTCTTGCTGTAGCGATTGGGTGATCTTGCCTATCTCCGCCCTTGAGGTTTGGTGACTAAACTTAGCCGTTACCACCTTGTCTGAGACCTCCCATAGGGTGGGTAGCGCCTTGGGCTGACAGCTCGTCATACCACCTAGGACTAGGAACAGTACTACGATGTTATAGAATGGTCTAGTCGGCTGAGGTACGGCGGTTGATCTCATCTCTAATCTTTGCTGCTCGCTCGTAGTCCTCATTTTCTAAGACTTCGTCTAGGAGCTTGGTTAAGGCTTTGACACTCAGGTTTTCGTAAGCGTCGGCACTTTTAGTTTCTACTTTTTTGATAGCAGAGTCATCGCCCTCATCCTCTAGTATGATACCCGCCGACTCCATGATGGTCTCAAATGTATATATCGGACACTCAAATCTTACGGCCATGGCAATAGCATCGGACGTACGACTATCGACCTCGTAGTGTTCGCCGTCTTTCTCACAGACGAGCTGGGCATAGAAGATACCGTCTACTAGATTATTAATCACGACCTCTACGATCTTAACACCAAATACGTCTAGGGTATTGCGAAACAAGTCATGCGTCAGTGGACGATTAGGCGTCATATTCTCCATAGCAACAGCTATAGCCTGCGCCTCAAATCCTCCTATAACGACCGGCAGCCGTCTATTACCCTCTTTCTCACCGAGGACGACAGCATAGTTATGCGACTGCGTCACACTATGCGATAGTGCTACTATATCTAATGGTATTTTCTCCATAAACTCATTGTCAGTGGTAACTGCCCCACCTTTTCATTAGCACAAAACTACGAATATGTATTGTCATAGAATGGGGGCATCAGCCTATTAGGAAGTTCTACGGTTATAACAGTGGAAGACCTATCCAATCTATAGGTACTGAAATGACCTTTGATCTTATAGTCAACGTCGGAAAGACCCGACTGGTCTCCTTCTTTTGCTGAGATCAAAAGAAGGCAAAAATCATGTCGCAGTAAGGATATTCTTGACCTTATGATACTTTTCGGAAAATGATTACCAATCGTATTATAACAGGTTAACCTAGCATAGTATCAAGGTCAAGACCGATCTAGAGTCGTGTCAAAATTGCTTTTATTTTTCTACTACCAACATGCACCTGACTTCCACCAAAGCATAGTCGTTGCAGATTTACTAAGGTCAAGAATTATCGCTGAAAAATCCGCACATTCTGTCGACTCTTGATCTATCTCTGTACAGCGACAGCAACCACCTACCTTCTCAAATCCACACTAAACCCTACAACTATCTCAATCGAGTGCTCCCATGTACGTCGTAAGAACCCCCATTACCGACTCAATGTTCGCGTCCGTGATATGACGATGTGTCACAAAACGGACCGTCTGCGGACCGAATGCCGATGCGCCTACCCCATGCGATGACAGGTACGCTACGAGGTCACTGGCCTGTCCATCACCCTTGAGGTGAAAGATGCAGATATTAGTCGCTACTGGATCTACAGCCTCTACGTATGACAGGTCTGCAATGGCATTACCGAGGCTCGCTGCCCGTCGATTGTCTTCACTCAGGTCTTCGATGTGGTGATCTAGGGCATAGAGGCATGCTGCGGCGAGATAACCTGCCTGGCGCATACCACCACCCATCACCTTGCGGTAGCGCCTAGCTTGTTTGATCATAGCGGCACTACCTATCAGCACAGAACCCACGGGTGCCCCTAGCCCCTTGCTGAGGCAGATCGACACACTGTCGAAGTGAGCTCCGACGGCCTGCGTAGTCTCACCCGTCTCGACCAATACGTTAAACAGGCGAGCACCATCGAGGTGTAGGGTTAAGCCCCTAGACTTGCACAGAGCTGTGATCGGCGCAATCTCGTCGAGGGTGTAGTAACTGCCGCCTCCTTTGTTGCAGCTATTCTCTAGTACGACAAGCCTGCTGGCGGGTAGCCAGTCGTAGTCGGGTCGGATGTGGGCGGCTACCTGGTCTACCGTGATCTTGCCATGGCTACCCGTGATAAGGTTGACCGCTACCCCACTATTAAAGGCATAGCCACCCGTCTCGTACTGATAGACATGGCTGTAGTGGTCGCATATCATCTCATCGAGAGGCTGCGTATGGCACTTGATGGCTATCTGGTTGGTCATCGTACCTGATGGGCAGAACAATGCTGCCTCCATACCAAACATAGCTGCCATGCGATCTTGCAAGGCATTGATCGTAGGATCCTGGCCGAAGACATCATCCCCCACATGGGCGGATAGCATGTAGTCGAGCATCGCGGGTGTGGGTTGCGTGACGGTGTCACTTATGAGGTTGATCATTTAAACTTGATATTGTAAGTAGTAGTTGGCTTAACAGAAAGTTGCTCGGCAGGTATAATCCGCCTTCGCGTGGCCCTACGTACGAGTCCCGTGTAAGCTGGATCGAGATACAGCCAGCGGTAGAATGGCCAGCCGATCGACAGCCGCACCTTTTCTTGATTTTCGATAATGTACTCATCCAGGCGTAGGACATCTTGCTGGTCTACTACGGAACGTAGATCTGCCCCGCCGATTCTAAATAAGGCAGGGATACGAGCTATCTGCCGTGGGTCTAGCTGATCACAAATCACCAAGTCAACCACCCTCGTAAATGCAGGTGCCGAGAGGCTATCTCTACGCAGTATGATCCCAGTCGCAGCTGCTACAGGCAATCGGTCCGCGTGTAAGTAGAGGCTGCATACCGCCATCAACGAGTCGGGCATAGAGCTACGCATGAGCAGGGAGGCCGTCGCATCGAGGCGATTATCTACTCGTAGCAAAAGTGCCTCATACCTGTCTAGCACACGCTGATAAGCACCAGGCTGCCCAGCACCACGTAGTATGTAATCACCGACGAGACGGTCGTAGTGATTGCAGCCCTCCTGCTGCAGTAGTACCGCCGTATCACCTATCCACTGAGGCAGCAGGCGATCTAGTTGGTCATAGTCCTTACGCCTTATCAATGCTCGACCGATATAGGCACGTATCTGCGGGTGTGTCACTCGATCTAGGATACCCTCAAGGTCATGATCTTGTAGCAAGGTCGCTGCCGCTGCTGACGCCAGGGCATCACTCTCTAGCACAACATCATACTTGACCAGACTCATCTGGGGTCTGATGTAGGTTGCTAACCACTTGCGCCATGCGTCTGGCCATGCCAGCTGCATATCGTGGTCATAAGCGCGACTCAGCAAGACATCATCTATATACAGGCGCTGGACGACAGACTCCACCGCTACCGTACGCAGTAGCGAATCAGGATACTCATGCAGGTCCTGGTAGTGTGGCGACAGCGTGTAGTCACCCAGGGGATACTTGTATAATCGATCGGACTTGATACTATCCAGCACCACACCCAACTGGGCGGACACTAACACAGGCAATAAGATGATCGTAATAATGAGGGCTCTCATAGTGCAAAAGTAAGTATAAGTATCGCTGTCTCTGCGACGATCTTCGACTACACCACTATAAAAGGTCTATAAATCTTCTCGACCGAAGAGTGGCGAACTGATCGATAGGAAATACTACTTTTGCTTACGCTAATCATTGCAGACAATCATAAAAGAACACCATGGCTCACAAACTACTTGAAGGTAAGAAAGGTATCATTTTCGGAGCACTAGACGAGCAGTCTATTGCGTGGAAGACCGCTGTCAAAGCACACGAACAAGGTGCTCAGATTGTACTCACCAATGCGCCTGTCGCTCTCCGCATGGGCGAGATCCAGAAACTAGGCGAGCAGATCGGTGCCGAGGTCATACCAGCCGATGCTACCAGCCTAGAGGACCTCGAGAATCTCTTCGTACAGTCGCAGGAGATCCTCGGTGGTAAAATGGACTTCGTGCTGCACAGTATAGGTATGTCTCTCAATGTGAGAAAGAAGAAGGCCTACACGGACCTCAAGTATGAGTGGATGCAAAAGACATTTGACATCTCTGCGATATCCTTTCACAAGCTGATGCAGACGGCTATGAAGCTTGACGCTATGAACGAATGGGGTTCGATCTTAGGTCTCACCTATATCGCTGCCCAGCGTACCTTCCCAGACTATAGCGAGATGGCAGAGTCCAAGGCTTTGCTAGAGAGTTTTGCCCGATCCTTTGGCTATCACTGGGCCAAAAAGGCCAACGTACGTGTCAATACAATATCACAGTCCCCGACGATCACCACTGCTGGTAGCGGCGTCAAGGGTTTCCAGGAGTTCTTCGACTATGCCGATAAGATGTCACCACTAGGTAATGCGAGCGGCGATGCTTGTGCAGACTACTGCGTCAGCCTCTTCTCTGACCTCACCAGGATGGTCACCATGCAAAACCTCTACCACGATGGCGGATTTAGCAACATGGGTATGGCACCAGAGGTGCTGGGGATGTAGGAATAGTTGTTGGTTGTTAGTGGTTAGTTACTGGTCAGTCGTGTACCATATCAGCCTCGTCGCCAATGACCCCGTTCATGCAGGTTGTGTTTAATTAGTTAGTGTGTTAATGTGCTAGTATGCTAATGTGCCGGTGACCTCCCTAGGTACATCTAGGTCATTGAGCAGCGAAGCCTAGTCGAAATGCCCGTTATAGTTGCTTAGCGACGACGAATCTAGTGAATCAGCCTCGTCGCCAATGGCCCCGGCCATGCAGGCTGTGGTTAATTAGTTACTGTGTTAATGTGCTAGTATGCTAATGTGTTGGTGACCTCCCGAGGAACATCTAGGTCATTGAGCAGCGAAGCGTAGTCGAAATGCCCGATTCATATCATTTCCTGATTATTATTTATCTTACGATGTATGAAGGTATCCCACCAGGAGATTTCCATTGAGCCCTTTCAGGTACGTCCGAGATTTGAAATGTGGTCATACCTATCCGTTGCTGAGATTAACGGGGCATTTAAAGCATATCTCGACCATACTCCTACGGCAGCAGAAGGAAAGGTACGGTCGACCTATGCGTCTATACAACCGCCAGCAGGGACAAGGCATTACTGGTCACCACACCTCTCCATCACGTGGGAGGAGGCAGACGATAGCACGGGTACCCATATACGCGGTCTATACGGTCCGGCCCCAGCAGTGTGGACGATGTTTATCTTCTTCTATGCCGTTATAGCCTTTGCCACCCTCGTGGTGACGGTCATCGGTACGAGCAATATGTCTGTCGGCAACAGCGGGGCGATACTATGGGCACTGCCCTTCCTCGCCCTTGTCTTTTGCTCCCTGTACATCGTATCCTACACGGGACAGCGCAAGGGGCACGACCAGGTAGAGAGTCTGCACCGTATCGTCGAGCATTGTGTAGAACCGTACAAACAGTCCTAGGCGTAAGTACTGAGACATCGCTGATATGACAGTATTTCCACGATTCTTTCATCGTGAAAAGTGAGATTAATCTTTACATTGCTACTTGAGAAAGTTGGTGGATGTGCAGTCTGGTCAATAAGCATCAGAGGCGATACCACTTTACATATGTAGCCCCACGCTAAAGAGCGAAACGGCTTGCTCAGGGACCCCACAACAACGTGCCCCCGTCCACCTAATAGTCATATACTTACCAAGCAATGAGACAACTTACTTTTATAGCTTTTATCCTTTCGTCGATTGTCGCCACCAGCCAGATCGTATCGATAGATCCGCCGATATTTGACATGGATGAGGAGATCACCATCACCTATGATGCCTCCCTCGGTAGCGGGGGCCTGGCCAATGTGACGCCAGTATTCGCTCATACCGGCGTGATTACCGCTAGCGGTGGACCTGGCAACTGGCAGTTCGTCCAGGGTAACTGGGGTACCTTCGACAGCAGGATGCTGATGACGCCTGTGGGAAACCAAAAGCACGAGCTACGGATCACTCCCAGGGAGTTTTACGGTTTTCCGCCTGAGACAGAGGTTGTCCAGCTAGCCTTTGTATTTAGAAATCGGGATGGGTCTAGAGAGGGAAAAACAGCCGACCTCAGCGATATATTCGTAGATGTGGTGGATGCCGATATGTTCAGCGGTAGGTTCGTACGACCAGATCAAGAGCAAGTCGTCCTAAAATTGGGCGAAACGATCGACATGGCGATCGCTCTTACGCAAGAGGCTGACATCAGTCTACAGGCCAATGGCGTAGAGGTAGCCAGTGGTACAGGCACCGAACTAGCCTACACTTACACGGCTGAGGCAGAGGGTAACTACATACTCAGCTTCGAGGCCACCAATAGTCAAGGCACGGTAACAGATGAGGTGTCGCTGGTAGTCATCGCTGAGACGAGCACCCTGACCAATCCTCCTGTGGCGATCGATAACGGAGTCAATATCATCTCAGATAGTAGTCTGATCCTCATGTTGACGGCACCGGATAAGGAGAACGTATTTCTCTTGTCCAACCTGACTGACTACAAGGTCAATGCCGACTACCAGATGAATCTTGCAGAAGATGAGGAAACGTGGTGGATAGAGGTAGACCTACCTGCAGATGGCGTCGTGATGTATCAATACCTGATCGATGGTACGATCAGAATAGCAGATCCATACAGCATATTGATACTCGACAAGTTTAACGATACCGGCATAGCTCCAGAGCTTAACTCTGTGCCAGCACCCTATCCAGATGACCTAACCAGTGGCCACATCACCTACTTCGATGCGCTAGAGGAAGACTACGACTGGCAGCACGATGACTTCGTGCCCGCACCTAACGATGAGCTGGTCATCTACGAGCTCCTGGTCCGTGACTTCGTCGGAGATCGCAGTTTTAACTCATTGATAGACAGCCTATCCTACTTAAAGGAGCTAGGTATCAATGCCATCGAGCTGATGCCCGTCTCCGAGTTCGAAAACAACCAGAGCTGGGGCTACAATCCGTCCTACCACATGGCGCTAGACAAGTACTACGGGTCTAGGGAGACCTTTAAGCGATTTGTTGATGAGGCACATCGTCTCGACATCGCTGTATTCTTGGATATCGTATACAACCACGCTTTCGGACAGTCCCCACTTGTACGGATGTACTGGGATGCTGCGAACTCTCGCCCCCACCCTAGCTCACCATACCTCAACCCTGAGGCCAAGCACCCTTTTAATGTCGGATTTGACTTTAATCATTTGTCAGAGTATACCAAGGACTACACCAAGCAGACCATCGATTACTGGATCGAAGAGTTTAAAGTAGACGGTTTCCGATTTGACTTATCGAAGGGTTTTACCCAGAACTTCTCGGATGAGAATGGCGCTTTCTCAGCTTACGACGCCAGCCGGATCGCCATCCTGTCAGAGTATGCCGATCACATCTGGGACCGCCACCCCAACCAAGTACTGATGCTAGAGCATTTTGCCTCTAACGGCGAAGAGACGGAACTGGCGGATTACGGTTTTCTGCTTTGGGGCAACGCCAACTTTAACTTCAATGAGGCGACCATGGGTTACAATACGGAGAACAAGTCGGACTTCGGCCATATCTACCACCCCAACAGAGGCTGGAATGAACCCCACCTCATCGGCTACATGGAGAGCCACGACGAAGAGCGACTCATGTACAAGAATATCGAATTTGGTAATAGTGACGGGAGCTACACCACGCGAGACCTAGGTACAGGCCTAGATCGCTGTGCTATGGCATCGGCATTCTTCTTCTCGATACCGGGTCCTAAGATGATCTGGCAGTTCGGCGAATTAGGCTACGAGTTCTCTATCAACCGCTGCGAAGATGGCACTGTCGATGAGGGATGTCGTCTATCACCCAAGCCTATCAGGTGGGACTACCTAGAAGATGAGCGACGCAAGGATCTCTACGACGTATACGCTACCATGCTCAACCTTAAGGCCAACTACCCAGCTTATACCCTAGACGCTACGATAGATATGGATGTCCGGTCAGCTTATAAGTCAATCCAGCTATCGCACCCCGACGGAGATGCCGTGATCGTAGGTAACTTCGATGTCAAGCCTATGACGGTGGATCAGACATTCTCCCATGATGGCACATGGACAGACCATATCACAGGCGAGACGATCGAAATTACAGGAGGACAAGTCGAGCTGGACCTTGCTCCCGGTGAGTTCCATGTCTACCTCGACAATATGGTTACCAGCGTAGAAGATCCCGTACGAGCAGTCAACATACAAGTCTACCCTAACCCTGCCACAGATCAAATTACGATCGATCTTCCTTCAGGACTAGCGAATACATCTTATACGATCTACTCGGCACTAGGCGATGGCGTATTGGCTGGAAGCATCAGCGATCAGACCACAGAAGTAGATGTTACCGATCTAGCGCCAGGTGTATACTTCGTGACGATTAGAGGAGGCATCGGTCAGTACTACGCGACAGATAAGGTTGTTATCAGGTAGATAGGTAAGTGGGGCTAGTGGTCTTGCAAAGGGCTATTCAAAAGTAAATGACTCCATCGATAAGCTTGGCACTTACCACCCAGCACAAGCGTGACTGGTAGTTCATTTTTTGCGCTGCCAAAAAACGAACCATACTTCGACAAAGAGCTCAGCACGGCGCATTTCGACTTCGCTCAATACAAGGCATGACGGCTTCGCTCAATGCATAGCCTTCTTTGGGACATTTAATGTGTCTATGTTAGCGCTGTGCGGTTCTACCCGCAGTGCAATAAACCCACATCAATTACTACGGTCTATCAAGTCAAGACCGATCTAGAGTCGTGTCAAAATTGCTCTTATTTTTCTAAGGCACGGGGTATTAAAACCTATTGGCAATCGCCACTCTATTCTGTCACAGTAGCTGATTACGGACTCACATGAAAAATCGCACATTTTGTCGACTCTTGCTCTAGCTCGGTACAGCGAGAGATAATTATATGCAGCCGATCACTTTACATCCACCTGAAACAATTCGCTGTATCTTCTTCCCAACAATAGATAAGTACACCACGGCCTACAGGCTCTGCTTTTGAATCAAAATGTAAGCATTTGCACCCACTCAAAAACCTAGAGCAAAAAAAAGAGGCTCTCTGATCATCAGATCAGAGAGCCCCATATTTTTCATACTAGTAAACTAGCATCAGCTATATCTTACTCGACAGTTGCGCTGTAAGACTCGCCGTCAAATGATAGTCTAACGGTGAACTCACCGCCAGCACCTAGTACTATATCATCACCATCTACACTGAGAGCACCTAGATCACCTCCTAGGTTGAGCGGCCAATCTGCACCGGCTCTGAACTTCCAAGCAGCTGTTGTAAAGTTACCCGTGAGAGAGTATGTAGTAATACCATCGACGAAGCCGTCAGCATTTAGGAGCATATCGCCATCCCAGTTACCCTGTGGCGAACCTTCACCGATCACGGACCAACCGCCTGGCTCAACTGTCGCAGACCAAGTCGTACCTTCATCAGCAGTAGACAATTGTACATAGTAAGCACCAGGCGCATCAGGCGTAATATTGTCACCACCCTGTGTAAGGTTGGCGAGGTCACCACCTAGGTCAAATGCCCAGTCATCGTTAGCTCTAAACTTGTACTGACCAGAATCACCGAAAGTAACGACGCCATACCAAGTATGTACGCCATTGGCTTCTTTATGCACAAGGTTTTGATCTAGTTGTCCTGAGGCTGCATCACCCCATCCTCCAGCTGTAGCATCTCCGACTACTGCCATGCGGAAGTCATCTGGATTAAATGTGCTTGTCATACCATCACCTGTCTTCTCAAGGCTAGCAACCCAACCATCAGCAGTAGTCCAACTTATTGTGACAGTATACTCTCCACCCTCTTCAAGAGAGATATCAGCACCACCTGGCACCAAGTTGTCAGCTGCTCCTCCAAAGTTGGTAAAAGCTTGATAACCATTAGTAGCATCACTTAGCGAACCAGCAGGGTCGATACGTCTGTTCATCGTCCAACGACAGTTAAATCTTACTTTCCAGTCTCCAGTCTTTAGCGTTATACCTTCAGCCGTGTATGTGGCTCCATCTGCAGTAGCGGCACCTGTCAGCGGCGTATCACTCGACCAATCGCCAGGTGTTGCAGATCCGATGATAGCTACCGATTCGATAGGGAGAAAGATGAGCTCTGACGTCGTAGCATCGTGCGAGACTTTGTAAAACCCACTTGTACCTACAGTGAAGGCAGGCCCATCTGTTTCTGTAGTAACTAAGGTATAGTCATTAAAGTCACATGCAGAACCATCGTCCGTGATCGTCGCCGCACTACCGCCTATGGTAGCAGCTACCTCATTATCAGATATAGATACCACATTGTAATCGCCAGCCTCTAGCCACATGTAACCTGCTACAAAGCCGCTTCTGTCCTGAGAAGCAAAGCCCTCATCTTCCACTACTTCTGCGGTCATAATAGCTGCGGCCACTGGATCCTGGCCTTCTAGCGTAAGGTATAGGCCGTCATCTAAACTGGTGCCGTCACCCATCGGATCATCATTCATCGGCTCATCGTCTTCACATGACGTCATCAAAAAGGCAGCTGTAAACAATAAAGCTAATGGCAAAAAATTTAATACTATTCTCATAGTTGTTCAAAAATTGACTAGATAGTTAATAATCAACGAAATACACATCTCGTACTTGAGGGAAAAGTAACAGAATTCCCATTTTTCAACTATGCAAAACTTGTTAAATAATCCTTATTTGCAATAAGGGTTTCGGTGTCGAAAGCAGTGAGATAAGTACCGCCAGCTCTTATTTATAAAGTGCAATCGTCCGATTAAGTTGGATCTGCCTGCATCCCGACGGTAGCAATAGCGCTAGTCCGATCCACATTCACTACATTCGTTGTCATTAGTGAATAGTCAAACTGCCATACTCATATTTGCACGACGTACCAGAGCCGAAGCTCAGCGTAAGTGGCGGCTCTTATCTGAGCGAGCAGGCACACAGTTGTCAACCCGACTCCTAGAGCGAACCATACGTACCGTGCAGGCTAGTGGATACGACTACATCCTAGTCGACGACAGCCTACAACAAGGCTCAACCTTCGGAGACCGCATCAGCCATGCCATCGCAGATGTTCTATCTAGCTACGAATCTACCATCGTCGTCGGTGCCGACTGCCCGGGACTGACTGTCGAGAGTCTACATACCGCCGCTAGCAGAGTAAGAGAGACTGGTCTAGTACTCGGTCCCGATCGCAGGGGAGGCGTCTATCTGATAGGCCTGACCCGGACTACCTATAGTAACATCGACTGGTCTAGTATACAGTGGCAGACCAAGAACGTCTATCGCGACCTATCAGCCCAGCATACCTGCCTGACCCTAGGTATACAGACTGACATAAACAATGCAGGTGACATCTCTCGCAGCATCTATTACAAAGAGATCAGTGGCCCGCTAGCGTCGCACCTTCTTTCACTGACCATAGCGAAACGCAGTATCCTGCGCCACGACTCGCTTGTCACGCATCGTCGACGTATATTTTACAGCCTACAACGTGGGCCACCAGCGATCGCCGCCTAGACAGTCGTACCCCTTTACCACCCTTATTACATTATCAATACAGTACTATGCTTCGTAATCTCTTACGGGCTCTAGCCTATACTATTGTGGCTATCGCCTTAACTCAATGCTCGCCTCCACCGTCCACCGCTGAGTCTGGCATGCAGGACGTAACAACTACCGACAATGCGGCAACGCAACAAGATACAACCCCTCAACCGGTGTGGATCGATGCCGACCTAGCCGTGGGTATGAAGAACATCCGCCGACCAGGGTACAGCGATGTAGATGACGGTTACGCCATCCTCCAACTACTACAGAGCCCCAAGGTCCACATCACAGGTATCTCTGCCGTCTATGGTAATACCACGATCGAAAATGCCTACCCGCTCTGCCAAGAAATGGTGAGCAAGTACAGCACCTACCCGATCAGTGTATCTAAAGGGGCGGGTGAGCCGATTGACATCAAAAAGGTAGAAAGCAACGCCGCAGTGGAGGCCATGGCAGCCTCTCTACGCAAGGGACCACAAAAAATACTAGCGATAGGCCCTGCGACCAATGTGGGCCTACTCCTCATGCTTTACCCAGAAGTGAGCGAAAACATCCTCGAGGTCATACTGGTAGCTGGCCGACGGACAGCACAAGACTACTTCGAGGCTGGCGATGGAGATCGACGATTTCAAGACCTCAACTTTGACCTAGACAATGCAGCCTTCCAGGTACTGCTAGACAGTGGTGTACCCGTGACGCTATGCCCGTTCGAAATATCGCATAAGGTATGGATCAAGTCGGAAGACCTAGACTACCTAGAGGCGCAGACACCAGCGGCCAAATGGCTCGCGCAGTCCAGTCGTCCATGGCTGGCGCAGTGGCAGCAGATGGGTGCTGATGGCTTTAACCCCTTCGATGTACTAGCTAGTCACTACCTCCTCTACCCCGAAGACATCATCGCAGAAGACCTATACGCTACCATGCAACTACACCCCGACGATACCAAGGGAGATCAGCAGACCATTTATAAAAACTACCTCCTCTGCACGGATAACAAAAGCGGTAGCGCTGTCACCTACTGTCATGATGTGGTACCCGATTATCATAACAAACTACTAGCTACCTTCAATCGATGATCTTACTCAAGCATTCTACGGATACGGTGCGGGACTACCTCGCGAGCATCGATTTTCTACGATCAGCAGAAGATATTGTAGCACTAGCTATCCCAGGTGATGGCAATATGAACTTCACGCTAAGAGTGACCACTAGCGAGCGGTCCTTTATCGTGAAGCAGAGTCGTGACTACGTAGAGAAATATCCACAAGTAGCCGCTCCGGCAGATAGAGCCATGCAAGAGGCAGCCTTCTACCAAGCGATACAAGCGGATGAGGGTCTAGCACAGCGTATGCCTACCATACTGCTGGCTGATCCTGCTAACAATATCTTGATCATGGAGGACTTAGGCAAGTCCACAGACTATGCCAGCTACTATACCAGCCACAATGTCATCGATACTACTGTCCTCGACGATCTTGTCGACTACCTCATCGCCTTGCATAGTAGACATGAGCCTACGGCAGAGAGCAAAATCAGCAATACCGCCATGCGCCAGCTCAATCATGAGCATATGTACGTCTATCCACTCTTAGATAACAATGGCCTGGACCTCGATCAGGTATGCGATGGTCTCCAGTCGGTAGCATCCGATTTAAGAAAAAATACAACGCTGAAGTCCAAGATGGCCCAGTTGGGACGTACATACCTTGAGGACGGTCATACCCTACTACATGGCGACTACTTCCTCGGCAGCTGGCTAGATGTAGATGGCAAGACCTATGTGATAGACCCAGAGTTCGGTCATCACGGTCGCCGAGAGTTTGAGATCGGTGTGATGAAGGCCCATCTGATGATGGCACATCAACCAAATGCCAATATCAACCACAGTCTAGCTCGCTATACAAAAGCCATCGACGTTGACGGCGCTCAAGTGAATGCTTTTGCTGGTGGCGAAATCATACGTCGGCTCATCGGCCTAGCGCAGCTACCACTGCAGGCTAGCCTCGAGCAGCGACAAAAATTACTCAAGCAGGCGACTGACCTCGTGCTGGCTTACTAAGATATTCTTACAGTTAGTTACGGCTAGCTCTATACATTTTGATAATAAACGCTTTCTCTCTCTTTTTTCAAGTTTACTTATGAAACAAATACTCTCTCTGCTGCTCTTGACATGGATCACGACCATACAAGCACAGCAGACCTACTCATCGCAGCTGCTCGATAGCGAAGGCCTGCCTGTTATAGGCGCTTCGATAGAGGCCGTGGACCAAGGAGTCTTTACGATCTCCGATGTAGATGGACGATTTTCTCTGGAGGCGGCAGCACCAGCTACCTTTAAGATCACCTACCTAGGTATGCAAGACATGGTGATGACTGTCGACAAGGCATTACCAACCAGCATACTCCTGGCCACAGACGCCAATCAGCTCAACGAAGTCGTCGTCACCGCTCTTGGTATCAAGCGATCACGAAAAGCACTGTCCAGTAGCGTCGAGCAGTTAGATGGTCGCCAACTGACTGAAGTACCGATGCCCAACATCGTCAACAGCCTTGCGGGTCAAGTAGCTGGGGTACAGATCACCAATGGTAGCTCAGGCGTAGGATCATCCAGCCGTATCATCATCCGTGGTGAGAACTCCCTCAGTAGTAATAACCAGCCACTCATCGTCGTAGATGGCGTGCCTATCAGTAATCGTATGATCGCCAGTGACCTCAGTAACAATGGGGCCTTACAGGAAGTAGACTTCGGTAATGGTCTCAGCGAGATCAGCCCTGACGATATCGAGTCTGTCTCCGTACTCAAAGGCGCGGGATCAGCGGCTCTATATGGCTCAAGAGCAGCCAATGGTGTGGTACTTATCACGACCAAAAAAGGTGAAGCCAAAAAAGGACTAGGTATCACGATGAGCAATAGCCTCACCGTCGAGAGCCTACTCACCCTACCCGACTATCAGAATGTATATGGTGGGGGTACCAATGGCGAATATAGCTTCGTCAATGGCGCTGGTGCTGGTGTACGTGATGGTGGACTAGCCAGCTATGGGCCCGCTCTAGATACTGGCCTCGAGATAGCACAGTTTACGAGCCCATCGGTAGACCTCAATGGTAATCCCGTAAGAGGTGGTGACATCATCGCTAGGACTAGACCGGATGGTAGCTTTACCGATATCACACCTACCCCATGGATTTCGAGACCTGATAACGTCCGTAACTTCTTCGAGACCGGCGTTACGAGTCAAAATAACTTTGCCGTCAGCAACCGCACCGAGACGGGTGGCATCAGAGTAGCCTACAACAACCTACGCAACAAGGGAGTCCTGCCTAATACGGACCTTAAGCGAGACGGTATGGCCCTGAGTTTTGACCAGATGCTACATAAGCGCCTCAAGGTCGATGGCTATGTTAATTACGTCAATAGTCGTAGCAGCAACCGACCCAATCTAGGTTATGGTTATGAAAATGTCATGTATGGTTTTAACTGGACGGGACGCCAGGCGGACATCGCAGCGATGAGAGATTACTGGCAAGCAGGTCAAGAAGACAGCCAGCACTTCGACATCAACTACCTTTGGCTGACCAATCCCTACATGACCCTTTTCGAAAATACGAATAGCTTCAATAAAAACAGATTCTTCGGTAATGCAGCTGCTACCTATGATGTGACGGACAAGCTAAGTGTACGTGTACGATCTGGTGTAGATCGCTACAACGACAACCGTGCATTCCGTAGAGCCGTCAGTACCAACAGAAATCCTTTCGGAAGTTACAGAG
The DNA here is from genome assembly GCA_964389475.1 of uncultured Saprospiraceae bacterium. GTDB lineage: Bacteria > Bacteroidota > Bacteroidia > Chitinophagales > Saprospiraceae > CAYMFD01. The sequence continues at coordinate 66,028 of CAYMFD010000001.1, read as the reverse complement.
AGGACGTCATCCAATACAGTGAGATCAACAGCGATATACTCGTGACCTATAAAGACCAAATCGCTTCAGATATCCGATACAGTGTATCTGCTGGAGCCAATAGGTTTGACCAAGAGGTCGACTATCAGTTTGCAGAAGCATCGCAACTAGCGATCCCGAGCATCTACAGTCTGGCAAATAGCCGTAACCCTCTTGTAAGCACGAGTGAAGTATTTACAAAACGTATCAACAGTATCTATGGTGTCGGTAATGTGAGCTTTGGCAATAGCCTCTACCTCGATCTTACTGTACGTAACGACTGGAGTAGTACCCTGCCTGCGGAAAACAACTCATTCGCCTATTACTCGGCAGGTGCTAGTTACATCGTGAGTGAGGCTATGAATCTACCCGATGCGATGTCCTTTCTCAAAGTACGATTTAATGCATCGAGTGCCGGTAATGACACGGACCCTTACCAACTCAACAACACCTTTCAGTTTAACCAAAACTATGGATCGGACTTCAGGCTGACGAATGAGTCTGTCCTCAATAATGCTAATCTAAGGCCAGAACGACTCAATGCCTTAGAGGCCGGCGTCGAGGCATGGTTTGCAGGGAGCAGACTACAGACAGAGCTAACCGTCTACCAGAATACAAGTATCAATCAGATCATCGGTCGACCGATCTCTACGGCAACTGGATTTAGCAATGCCATCGAAAATGGTGGTGAAGTGCAGACGAGAGGCCTAGAGGCTAGCGTACGTGGTCGGATCATTGAGACGTCGGACTTCTCGTGGTCTACGACGGCTAACTTCTCAAGCTACCGCAGTAGGGTCACGGCTCTCCCAGAGGGTGTCGACCAATTCGTAACTGGTGAGGCTCGCATCTTCGGTGGCGGCGGCGGGTCCAACACGGTATTCTACATCGCTAGAGAAGACGGTCTCGTCGGTGATATGTACGGCACTGGTTTTGTAGAGATCGACGGACAGGTCCTACACGGCGCCAACGGACTACCAGTCCAAGACGGTACACTACGACTACTCGGTAACTACAATCCAGACTTTAGTTTAGGCCTAGGCAACGAGTTCAGGTATAAAGACCTGACGATAAACTTCTTATTTGACTGGCGCTATGGTGGTACGATCGTATCTCGTAGTAAGGCACTCGGTAGCACTAGTGGTGTACTAGCCGAGACCCTCGTCGGTCGTGAAGATGGCCTCATCGGCGAAGGCGTGATGAATATCGGTACTGACGAAAGTCCAAACTACGTCCCTAATACAACGGTCGTGGCGGCATCAAGCTACTACAACAACTTCTTTGACAGAGGTAATGAAGCGTCTGCCCTATACGATGCCTCTTACATCAAGCTGCGTCAACTGGCCATCTACTACGACTTCCCTAGTGAGTGGTCACAGCGAATCGGCATTCAGGATCTGAAACTGGGTATCATAGGTAACAACCTCCTGCTATTTACGGAGAACCCACACTTTGACCCTGAGCTCAATAATGTCCAAGAACGCAACTTCACCTATGGTGTAGAGGATATGTCTTATCCATCTACGCGGTCTATCGGACTCAGCCTCAAATCCTCATTCTAAGCCCACACAACAGATTACGACATGACTAAATTATATACATTTCTAGCCACGATACTACTATTTGTAGGATGTACCAGTGGCTTCGAGGAGATTAATACCAATCCCAATGCCCCAGAGACGGTCGACCCTCAGTTTCTACTGACCAATGTACTGTCGGAGGCTACGGATCTCAATACATACGACCAGGGCTTTAGGCTCTCTAACTACCTCACGCAGTTTGCCGCTAGCGTAGAGTTTGAGCGGATCGACCGCTACGAGCTAGGTACCAACGCCACGTACTGGGGACAGCTCTATGGCTTGTTGGCCGACATACAATCGATGCAGACGGTAGGCGGTAGCAATGAGGCATACGGCGCAGTAGGCGACATCCTCAAAGCTTGGATATTTAGCCAGCTCACGGACCTATGGGGTGACGTACCCTATACCGAGGCTCTCATGGCGGCCGAAGGCAATACTACGCCGGCTTACGATACGCAAGAATCAATCTACACCGATCCTGTCACAGGTATCCTCGTCCTCCTAGAAGAGAGTGCGGCTACCCTATCGACGACTACGGCAACCATCAATGGTGATGCCATGTACGGTGGCAACCTCGATCAGTGGGTCCGACTAGCGAATGCCCTACAGGTACGCTATACGCTACGTATCAGTAGCCAAATCAGTGACTTCTCGCAGCTACAGGCACTGGTAGATGGTGGTCACCTGATGACGGGCAACAGCGACAATGCCGTCGTTCCCTACCTAGCGGCAGCACCTAACCAGTGGCCGATGTCACAGGCGGCACAAGGACTCTACCAAGAGCACCGCATGACGAACCAAGTGGCCGAGCTACTAAACCTCACCGACGATCCTCGTGCGGCAGTACTGTACAAGCCGTCGGAGTCCTCTGCTATCGCTGGCACGCCTATGTATGAGGGTATGCCCAATGGCTTGAGCCGAGAGTCTATCACGGCGCAGGGTATTAATCTGCAAGACGTCTCTCTATTCGGAGCTATCTACCGCGATGTAGCGGATGGTGTCGATGCACAGCTTATGCTCTACAGTGAGCAGCAGTTTGCCCTAGCAGAGGCAGCACTCAAAGGCTATATCACCGGAGATGTAGAGGTTTACTATCGCAGTGCCGTTACGGCCCACTTTGACTACCTCGGTGTAGCTGTACCTGCCGACTTCTTTGGTCGACCACTCGTCGATCTCACGGATACCCCTGACCTACAAGTCCTGATGACGCAAAAGTGGTTATCGCTGATCAGCAATGGTCACGAAGCTTGGTTTAACATCCGCAGAACTGGATTTCCTGCGCTGACACCGGGGCCTGACAACCTCAATAATGGCCTATACCCTGTCCGCTACCTCTACCCCGAGAGCGAGCAAGCCGTTAATGCAGATAACTACGCGGATGCAGTGGCTCGCATCGGTGGCGACAATATTAATAGCAAGGGGTGGTGGGAACAGTAGTGTAGATGCTTACTGCTTAAGGAAGACTACATTATCAGACTCGATACCGAGCTCTTGCAGGTAGGCATTGATATTATGTACAGGTAGCAGGTCACCATCCGTAGTGATGGCATGTGGTCGGTAGCCAATAGATCGCATGACATCGTCTGCTGCCCTGTGGCTGGCGTTGCCCGTATCGGTAGCGATATACTCAAGCACCACCATGGCAGGTTGCTTGTGCAAGACCCTCTTGAGGCCTCGTACTACCTGCAACTCGGCGCCTTCGACGTCTACTTTGATAAGTTTGGGTCTTATCTGTCTGGTCTGGAGGTAAATGTCTAGGGTGATGCCCTCGACATCCACTTGCGATGGTGGATAGTCCTTAAACCATTTTTCGCTAGTATGACGATCGACATCTAGGGCATTGTATTCTGCATATAGATTGGGGAATACATTAAAGCAAAGTACCTCGGCCTTGTCCGTGACGGCGACATTCTGCGCCTCCACGTGAGGTAGGTCGGCAATGTTGCCTTGCAGTACTTTGTATGTGGTAGGTGACGCCTCGAAGGCATGCACATGACCTGTCGGACCTACTAACTGAGCACCCAGTAAGGTAAAGTAGCCGTAGTGAGCACCCACATCGATGAAGGTGTCGCCTGGCTCTAAGTGCCGAATCAATAACCTGGCGAGCCTGATCTCTGAGTCGTGCGACTTACCGCCCGTAAGGTATATATCGGTGCTAGCCGGTAGCAACACCGTCATAGGATCTCCAAAAAAGGTCCTACATCGAACGGCTTTCTCCTTACGGGTCTTCTTGTAACGCCACTCTCTGAAGCTTATAGCATGCAGATATCTAAACGGACGCCTCAGAAGTCTACCGAGCTTAGAGGTCCTAGCTAGGCGTTCTACCCCTGCTAAGTCTTTCATCATACCGCTTTTTGACTTGCCCATCCTCCTGTTAGCTTTCTTACCGGCCTGACTACAGGCAGGCCCTCGCAAAGGTACGGCAGTCTAGTACTCAAAGGATAATGTATGGGTAGATATATCGTGGTTAATGCTACTTGCTGACTTTATCGCATAGGCGAATTAGGAGTTACATCGTCCAGGTCTTACCTCCCAACTAATGATCAAAGCGAACCCATACAACCGATAATTATTGACCAAGAAATTGTTAATGCAGACGTTTTCTTTTGATCAACAAGCCATCTACTTGTAACTTGACGTTGTAGGAGCAGAAACGATGACTAGAGAAAGACTGACATCATGGGTATATACGATGGGGCTGGCTGCCTGGACGGGTGTCTTGGTAGCTGTCGGTACATGGCCCATGATCTACAGTACCTGTCAGGATATAGGCTACATGGCCTTATACTGCTTACTACCCGTACTCGCAACCACCGCCATCGGCACTATCGCTTGCACGTATGGACAATCAGTAGGTCGATACCAGTACGCTAAATACCTAATAGAGGTCGCTTGTAGGTACAGTCTAGCTTTTGTGATGGTCTACTTCGCCATGCTATTTACAGAGGGTGAGCATTGGACGCTTAACTTGACGATGCAGGACACTAAGATCGCCGACCTGACAGCCCAAGACATCACGTCTGTATTTATGGGTTATAGCGATATACTGCCGTACGCCGTGGGCGGGACTATGATCTTAAGCGCTGCCCTACTCATGTTTAGACGTACCGCTGTGATCGGTACCATCGTGGGTCTAGGTCTCTGGGTACCGCTGACACTGATAGACTACAGCTTTAACCAGTGTACCCTAGCCGTCTCGAGCATTGCGACCACGACCCTAGTACTCCAGGCGCTACCACAGGTGCGGCGCCTACTACCTGCGCTGATGGGCTACCCTGTGGATACCGGTCTCACCTACCCTCTACTGGGCAAGCAGCTGCACCTATATCGCTCGATCGGCGTACTCAAGCTATGCCTAATCGCAGGCCTGATGGTACACGTGGTCAATGGTATCTGGCACTTCCAGCAGTACTACCGAAGCAATGACGACAGCCCCATAGTAGGTGTGTGGGATGTGATAGACATCCAGTATGCATCTGATACAGGGGAGTTGCGCAGAGACACTATTCCGTTAGAGATCGCTTCTTTTAAAAGCTTGTTTTTGGAAGAAAGCAGGTACGGCGCTGTCAAAGGGCAGGAAGACACCCTATCAAGATTTGAATACATCGTAGACAGCTCTTACAATCAGCTGGAGTTGTGGAATTTCTGGGAGTTTAAAAACCTGGACCTCAAAGGAAAGTATCACATGCAAGATCAAGATACTATGATCTACGAGGGGACCAACCGCAAGGAATCCATACGTATGGTACTAAAGCGCAATCCTAAGTACAAGGCTAATCGAGGTCACTAGTCCCAGCCTAGCGCAGCTCTTATTTTGTGGTATATCTCGGTATTTTCGTAGATACCGGTAAATCGCTCAGACCCTGGGCCAAAGGCCATGACTGGTATCAAGGTAGCGGTGTGATAGTCGCTCGTAAAACCCGTGACTAGCGTATCGCCTCTGACGCTGCCCTTGTTGATTGCAAAACCACCTGTCTCATGGTCAGCAGTAATGACCACTAGCGTCTCACCGTCTTTAGCGGCCCACTCTGCCACAGCGCCGATCGCCTCGTCAAAGTCTAGCATTTCCGATACGATGTAGTAGTCCTTATTAGCATGACCACCCCAGTCTATTTGTGATCCTTCGATCATAGCAAAAAAGCCATCGTCACCAGCTATCCTGTCTAGGTGCTCGACCGTAAGCTGTGAGGCCATCGGTAGGTAGTCGCGACCTTGCCCCTTCTGTAGTGGGCTATCCCTAGCTGTGAGATACATCAGCTTATCCGCCTCAGAGAATAGATCCGCCTCAAAGTCTCGGGCAAAGTAATCACTCACATAGTAACCTCGACTGCGCATCTCTTCGTAGAGGTCTCGCTCATCCTCTCGCTCTCTGAAAAACTTCGCTCCCCCACCTATCATTACGTCGACATTACTATCCGACATATCTAAGGCGATCTCTTCGTAATTTTTGCGTAGTCTATTGTGCGAGGCAAATGACGCTGGCGTGGCATGTACGATCGTAGAGGTAGCGACTAGTCCCGTACGATATCCCTTATCCTGCGCCTCCTCTAGTATGGTCTCTAGTGGCATGGTATCTACGTCGACACCGATGGCTCCGTTGTAGGTCTTCTTACCACATGCGAATGCAGTAGCACCCGCAGCGCTATCGGTTACGAGGTCATCTGCAGAGGTGTTTTTGTGTAGTCCTGTCGTGAGGTTTGATATTCGCTCTAGGTGTAGCGGCTCATGGGTACTGTACATACCGCCAGCGATCTGAGCTGGGCCCATACCATCACCGATCATCAGGATCACATTTTTAGGCGTGGTAGATGAAGTACTACGGACGTTAATGGCCGTCTTTTGCTGGTCACCAGTCCGTGCACAGGATAGACAGATAATAGTGAGAAATAATGCGAAAGAAAAACTGATGCTAGAGTACCTCATGCCGCAAAGATGAGAAATATGACGGCGTAAGCGTAAACTTTAAGGGTTGTCAGTCCGATGAGATGAGTATAAACAAGAACAGCCGACCCGGATGGGGTCAGCTTCTTGTATATATCTTGCTCTTGGGGCTATCTAAGCTTTTACGAGGGCTTCTCTACGTAGGAAGTTGTCAACGGCAATCTTAGCTCGGCGGACAACTTCGTAGTTGATGGAGTACTTCATGTACTTACCATCTTTCTCACAAGCAAGAACACCAGCTAATCTCAGTGTCTTAAGATGCTGACTGCAAATGCTTTGCTCGATATGGAGAGTATTGTAAATCTTGTTGACTTGCGTCACTTCCTGATCGTCGATATACTCTAAAATTCTTAACCTTAACGGATGAGCTATCGCTCTCATCAGCTCTGCAGAATAGCGCAATTTTTCGCTATTAAACGTGACCTTCGTCTGTTTCATAGTGTAGTTTTCCCTTATTGTAGTTTCGGACCTTGACACAAAGATGGAACTATAGATCATATTATCATAAAGATATTATGAAAAAGTTTTATTTGTAATCAATTGTACCCGTAGCTCTAGAGCTACAAGCTGTCCGATATATAGGGAAAAATCCTATGTATACTGGAGTGTAGAGTCTTTCTATCCGGCTAGTTCTTCGACCAAAGATCCAATCTGCTCTAGGCGGTCACGATCGAGGCTGTAGTAGATAAACTTGCCTTGTCTCTCTGTGACGACCACTCCCGCACGACGTAGAATAGCCAAGTGCTGACTTGCTACACTTTGCTCTAGACGTAGCTTGATATAAATATCAGTTACGGTCATGGTCTCATTGTCCTCTAGGAGGTCGATGATACGCTGGCGGAGTTTGTGATTGACGGCTCGTAGAACCAAAACGGCTTTTCGAAGATCAGCATAATCCAGTTGGATTTCCTTACCACCCTTCTTCAGCGTTACTGTTTCGTTCTTTTTATTGCTCATAAGATAAATCGATTGTGGGTACGCTACAGAAGGGCAATAAGTATACCAGCAGAGCAATATCTGACGTATGACAAAAATCTAGTTGGGTAGTATGTTTAAGATCAATCAATTAAAGAGACATTTTTTTTCTCGTTATATGATTAACAACTACATCCACGATTGGGTTCCTAGCTGCAATCGAGACTATTTAAGGGAGTGTTAAGGGTGAGTTAGATGCAGATCTCGAGATCATAGCTTGTAGGTGGAGCCCAGATTGTGAGCTATTAGCACCACTGACATATAGCCCGTTCAGTCAGTAAACAAAGGAAATTAAGCCTAGGTTTCATTAGTTCGATCGTCGACAAAGTTGAGGGCTCTTTCTGATGTGCAAAATCGACGACAAGCGATCCAGCAGGCAATGTTTAACGACACAAAAGTATTAGGTAATACAGCGGCGTGGTATTAGAGCAGCTTCTTCTTACTCTTGATAATATTGACAGGCTTGATATAGTTGGGCTCCCAGTACGCTACATCTACGAAGTCTGACTTGCGGTAAGCCTTCTCGGCCAGTCCTGCCATATCACCTGCCAAAGCATGCGCCTCACTGTAGGTTACCGCGCTGTGATCAGCTAGTATATCCCTGGTCTTGGCGGCACCATCGCCTACCAAGACGATCTTGTGACTATCGTATCGATCTGGAAAATCTTCCTGCACGATGACCGGGTCATTAGACGTAGTTCGTTCGCCATCCTGTGTAAACCCCGCGGTGTAGACCTCCATCCGCCTGGCATCGAGCATGGCTACAGCAAGACTAGCTGACGCTAGATCCCGCAGGATCGGCTGTACGATGTGCTCTAGGGTGTCTACAGCTATCAATGGTATATCATGCGCATAGCACAGTCCCTTGGCCGTAGAGGCGCCTATACGCAGCGAGGTATAGCTGCCAGGGCCTGCGATAACTGCTACAGCGGATAGCTGATCATAGTCCAGTGCAGCATCCTGCATACAACGCTGTATAAGGATGGTAATCATCTCGGTATGCGATCGCTGCTCTGCACTCACGTGCTGGGCGACCACCTCGCCATCGACGGCTATAGCCGCACTACAGGTACCCGTAGCACTATCTATGCAGAGTATGGCGGACACTAGAGGCTCAGTATTGACTTGTATTGTGCAGCATCTGTCAGCACCTCAACGGCCTTGAGTACCTCTCGGTCATCGTTGAGGGCCTGGTGGGCCTTACCTGCCTGGAAGAAGTATCTACTCACGATGTCTTGCTCTATCGCTTTGACAATCATAGCCTTCTCACTAGTGTAAGCATTGGCCTTAGCTGTCTGCATCTTGCTCTTTAGGGCGGCTACCTCGGCTGCGAGGCTCTCATCCACTTTTTCGCTTACCTCTGCCAGCTTTTTTTCGGCCTCGGTCTCATAGGACCAGTCTAGACCTTTGGCAAATGCTACGAAGCCTTCGTAGTCATCAAACCTAAACGAGCCTGCAGCAGTAATACTATCATTGGACAGGACGTACTGGTTGACATACTTATGGATGACGTGATTTTTATTGAGGGCCTTGAGCAGTTCTCCCTCTTCTGCAGCTGGCATGACGATATCTGGCGCTACGCCTCCACCATCTAGGACCGTACGACCATTTCTCGTCTTAAACTTGCTACGGCGATCAACTGGAATATCAACTGGTTCCCCATTTTCGTACTCTTTGCTCTGGATGCACCGTCGCGATGGTATGTAGTACTTGTGGGTTGTAAACTTAACGCGGTTGTTGTAACCGACCTCTTGTTGGTTTTGGACTAGGCCCTTACCAAATGATCGCTGACCGATCAAGACGCCTCTATCGTAGTCCTGCACTACCCCACTCACGATCTCAGACGCTGAGGCGGACTTCTTATTGATAAGCACGGCAATAGGGATGTTGAGATCGTAAGGTGTACGACGTGTCTTATAGGTCTGATCACGATCTCTAACCTTGCCTCTAGTCGTGACGACTACCTCGTCCTGAGGTATCCACAGGCTAGAGATATCTACCGCCTCGGCTAGTAGGCCACCCCCATTATTACGAAGGTCTAGTATCAAGCCACTCAGCTCAGGGTCTTCTTCTTTGAGCTCTTCCATCGCCTTCTTAATATTAGCAGAGGCACCTTGTGTGAAGGTGGTCAGCTTGACATAGCCTACATGATCCTTGACAATACCACTGTACGGCACATTGGGCATCGTCACATCACCCCGTGTGAGGGCGATATCAAGCAGACCCGACTCACCTACACGCTGAACCCTAAGCGCCATATCAGTACCCGGAGCACCTCGCACGATACGATTGACCTCCTCTAGAGACTTACCAGCTGTGGACAGTCCGTCGATCTCCGTAACCTGATCTCCGGCCCGCAGCCCTGCAGCTAGGGCTGGGCTACCATCGAAGGGCTCCAGCACAGTAAACAAGCCGTCCACGATACCCATCTCGGCGCCTATGCCGCTGAACTTATCGTCCTTGTTGAGCCTGTATCTCTCGATTTGATTTTCGGATATAAAATTGGTGTAAGGATCTAGGGAACCGACCATGGCATCAATGCCTACCCGCATCAGCTCACCCGGGTCTATATCGTCAACGTAGTTGTAGTGCAGCTGCTTATAGACATTGACGTAGATCTCTATATTTTTGGTAATCTCAAATAGATCATCCTTATCGATGGTAGTAGCGGCAAGGCCCACGACTGCTGTGGCGGTAATAGCAAGTAATCTTAGTTTCCTCAAAGTATGGTAGATATTATCTGTCAGTAAAGTTGCGTGCACGTAGCTACACGTGCGAAGGTATTGCTTTGACGCATTAGAGGCTATGTGACAGTACTAGTAAAGTGTTAAAGTACGGTTCTAAGATCATCTCAGCAGAATTGAATCTTGCCCACCTAGCTTAACTCGCCCTGCACCAGACTCAGAAAGGCCAAGGCCAGGAATAGCTCGTGCTCATCCTGCTCCAAGGCATGGTATAGCTGCACGGCACGTGGATTGACCGAGCTTGCGGCGTGCTGGTGGACAATGTGACCTACGGGCCTTTCACCCACCGCTACGGGATAGTTTTCTCGGCCCATCAGGTCGATTTCAGCCAGTTTGCGGTTACTCTCGCTGCTGACAAGGGTGCCGTCATGATTAATCTTACCCACTGGTCGTCCATTGATAGAGACCGTCGTGTACTTATTAGCAATCTTATAAACCCACGTCAGTGAAGCCGTCTGTGCTACCAGCAAGGCATTACTACCTAAGTCATAGTCTCTATAGGCAAACGCAACAAGGGGCTCGTGGTAGATGGACTCGTAGATGCCTAGGGTCGTATCCTCCCTGCCAGCTACAGTCTGCCGTAGGCCTTGACGTAGCGAGAGGGTCTCTAGCTCTGCCTCGGTAAATGGTACCAGCGTCTTGCGCAAGTCTACAAGGATCTCGTTGAGGTCTTGCTCGTCATTCTCTGTATCACGACTACGATACCTCATGAACTTACCAAAGGATAACAGCTGTACGACTATGAAACCAACTGCTCCTATAGCCAACAGGCCGAACACCAAAATACGCATAACGTCGACTTTACTAGGTATACTAATCCCTCTCAGCGAGAGAGTTTATAAAAACAGCCCCAATCAGTAATACTGAAAGGGGCCTATTAATCATGTTTACTTAAGACATAACTCACCTACCCTAGGTAAGACAAGAGGTCATCTCGATTGACGGACTTACGCAATCTGCGTATAGCTCGCTCCTTGATCTGTCGTACTCTCTCACGTGTGAGGCCATACAACTTACCGATCTCCTCTAGGTTGAGACCTCTATGACCATTAAGGCCGTAGTAGGCTGATAATACCTCCACCTCTCGGCTAGATAGTCGTGACAATCCGTGCTGCACTTCTTCTTTGAGACTCTGATCCATAAGCTTGAGGTCTGGCATCGCTGCATCTGCCTCAACGTATAAATCCATCATAGTGGCTGAGCCATCGTCCTCGCCTACAGGTGCATCCATGCTGATGTGGCGTCTACCACCGCTGAGCACTCGTGTTACTTCCTTGACCTTGATCTCTAGCATGTCCGCTAGCTCCTCATGGGTAGGGTCTCGCTCAAACTCTTGTGTAAAGCTCACATAAGCTTCGTTGATCTTATTGTACGACGTCACCTTATTCATCGGTAGGCGTACTAGACGACTATTCTCCACGATACTCTGCAGGATCGATTGTCTGATCCACCACACCGCGTAGGAGATAAACTTAAAACCCTTGGTCTCATCGAAACGCTTAGCCGCTTTCATAAGACCTACGTTTCCCTCGTTAATCAAATCTGGGAGTGATAAACCTTGATTTTGGTATTGCTTAGCCACAGAAACGACAAACCTAAGATTGGCTTTGGTCATTTTCTCTAGGGCTTCCTCGTCCCCCTCTCGTATCTTCTTCGCCAGATAAGCCTCATCATCCGCTGTGATAAGGTCGATACGACTTATATCATTGAGATACTTGTCGAGAGCGACACTCTCACGTGATGTGATCTTATTGGTAATCTTCAGCTGCCTCATGAGGTAATTACTGTTTTTAAAAAATATTGTGTGTTACAACAAAGTATGCGTACTACTCCTCACACGATGCTTACTAAGCGATCGTATGGTCTCAACAGCAAAAAAAGGACCAGAGTACTTCTTACTGGTTATCTTGCCTAAACTATGGTGCAGTTGGATTCGATGTCTAACAATATTAATACGTATATGCACTCTTTATAGTTTCAAAGTGACGTATTTAAGACCTCAAAAATATGTTAAAGGCTACTATACTGACGTGATTAGGTGGATCTACCCATCTGTAGCGGGCTATCTGTAGGTACTTACCCCTTCTTCGTGATGTACCTCTACCGATGCTGTATCAGCCTGCTCTACCCTGCCTATAATCTGTGCCTCTATACCTAGCTCACTCGCTAGATCTATCATTCTTAGAGCTGCAGCCTCTGTACGAGTGTAGACTTCTAGCCTGTGTCCCATATTAAAGACCTGGAACATCTCGTCATACGTCAAGCCTGATTCATGCTTGATCAGCTTAAACAGTGGTGGTATCGGCAGGAGGTTATCCTTGATGATTTTGACCGGCTGCTTTAAGAACTTTAGCACCTTGGTCTGTGCACCACCAGTACAGTGTATCATGGCGCCTACGTCAGCCCTCACCTCGTTGAGGATGCGCTTGATCAGAGGTATGTATGTACGTGTAGGAGATAGTACCAACTTGCCTACAGTGTGCATATCGCCGTCTATATTGATCACGTCAGTCAGCGCCTTGCTACCCAGGTAGATGACATCGTCTGAGGTATTGTGGTCGTAACTATCGGGGTACTTGGTCGCATATCGCTTATCAAAAACATCATGCCTAGCACTAGTCAACCCATTGCTACCCATACCTCCATTGTAAGTGTCCTCGTAAGTGGCCTGTCCGTAACTCGCAAAGCCTACGATGTAGTCACCGGCGTTAATATCACTATCGACGACAGCCGCCCTAGGCATACGAGCAAACGCTGTGTAGCCAACATCGATCGTACGGACGATGTCACCTACGTCTGCAGTCTCGCCTCCTGCGAGGGTTATATCTATATCGAGGTCTCTGAGTCCATCCAAGAATGAGGCACAACCTTGGATAATCGTCTTAATCACATCGGCGTCGATCAGGTGCTTGTTTCTACCTATCGTCGACGAGAGCACGATATTATCGACGCAGCCTACGCAGGCCATGTCGTCGATATTCATAACGATGGCGTCTTGCACGATACCCTCCCACACGCGGAGGTCACCTGTCTCACGCCAGTACATATAGGCAAGAGAGGTCTTGGTACCCGCCGTATCTGCATGCATGATGTTACAGTAGTCTTCGTCGCCGCCTACTACGTCTGGCAGTATCTTACAGAAGGCATGAGGGTACAGTCCCTTGTCGAGGCCCTCGATAGCGCTGTGCACCTCTGATTTATTGGCACTTACACCTCGCTTATCGTATCGCAAATCACTCATGTACTGTCGTGCTAAGGTCTTTTAGATTAATGGGACAAAGATGCTAAAAAAGTAAGTCTGTGCTATGATAGCCTGCTTACGATATACGACGATAACTAGAAGTCGCAACGCAATCTCAGATTGATACGTCTACTGGTCAGATTATCCGGGATCGCATACTCAATATTGGTCGTTGCCTTGATCCACGTGTTACTCGCTGTATTGGCAACCTCCATAAGGTTAAATACTTCTAGGCTTAGCCAAGTATTCTTGGTAAAACGAAATGGGTGGCGGGGTTTTCTGTCTATCCACTCCTCATCCCAGACATGAAAACCAAATCCTATATCTAGACGATGGTAGGGCCTAAACCGAAAAGCATTACGAGTCACTAGGTTATCCTCCGGTCTACCAAATGGCAAGCCAGATCCCACACTCAGGCTGACATTAGCCGTCAATCGTTCGTTGCTGGGGAGGTAGTCCTGGAAGTACATGTTGAGCATCATAAAGCGATCCGTCGGCCTAGGCACATAGTCTACGTCCTTAAATACCGTTTCCCTGTTTTCGATGACGCCTCTCTGGTGCTGTACACCTAGTAGTCGCTCCCTAGCTTGGAGTATACTGAGGTTGATCCACGACTCAGCGCCAGGGACGATCTCCCCATTGATACGCATATCTAGTCCGTAGACGTAGCCCTCTGCATCATTTTCGCCGCTGTACCTGATCCTTACGTTGTCTAGCTCGTAGGACACTAGGTCGGTCAGACGCTTGTAGTAAGCCTCAGCGATAAAGCGCAGAGGCTTAGCACTTACTTTCTCCCAGATAAAGTCATAGTTTAAGCCCGTCACGAGGTGTACAGATCGCTGAGCCCTAAGGTCGGTATTGACCGTGCCATCGGGACGACGCAACTCTCGGTAAAACGCCGGCTGATAATACACACCACCGGCAAGCTTAAAGCTTACTTCATTACGCCACTGCAGTGGCTTGTATAGCACCTGTGCCCGTGGGCTGAGCAAGAACTGCTCATTTAAGGTCCAGTAGCTAGCCCGCACTCCCGCCACTACCTGCAGCTCATATTGCTGATCTACTCGACGTGAAAACGTATTTTCTACACTAGCACTAAAGCGATTGCTAGACAGCTCATTCTCGGTCTTGAGTACCTCATTGAGCAATACGACCTCATCGCTGTATGGGAGGCTGTAGCCCGCACTGTCTATACGGTTCCACTCGTTGAGGCGGTCATCCACTAGCTCTGACTTGACTCCAGCCGTCCACTGTACGAAATTGGACTTGAGGCTACCGCCACTATTTTCTTTGACAAACTCTATCCCACCCTTGTGCTGTAGATTGTACACCTCGGCGTAGAATTCATTTCTCACAAAATTGTGATCTGTACCCGTCCCTAGCGTAGCTATCTCCCGACCAAAGTCATCACTGCCCAGGTCCGTCTCTACCTGACTCAAAGTGTATCGTCCTATGATATCAAAAGACTCTCGCTCATTGGTACTAAAGCGACTACCTAGCAGCTTGAAGTATACGGGGTGCTTCTTGTCCTCTGGTATGTAAGTCAGCGCTAGGCCGGTCGTACCATTCTGAAACCGATCTCGCTGCCCACCCTCGAACTGCGCTGACAGCCGTATCGCCTCAGTAAAGAGTCCTAGGGTTGTATTTCTATCGGTAGGGACAAATCGGTATAGGGCATCATTGTAGTTAGCGAGTAGGCCTATCTGTAAGTCGCGAGTGATGTCGTACGTGAGATAGGTCTGTATATCTGTGAATGCTGGTGTGTACTCCCCCTGTAGGTCTTGAGTACCCAGGATATATCGAGTGTCTTTATATCTAGCTCCAAGGAGTACTCGCAGCTTGTTGTATGCATTGGGCCCGATACGCTTGCTACCCTCCACGTGGGCACTAGCACCTAAGAATGAGGCGGTCACACTGCCGGCCCAGTCCTCGGGTCTCTTGTAGCGTATGTCCAGCACAGAGCTCATCTTATCACCATACCTAGCGCCAAAACCTCCACTGCTAAAAGTGAGGTCTCGCATGAGGTCTATATTGGGAAAAGATAGTCCCTCCTGGTATCCTGCACGGATGAGCTGTGGCCTGTATATCTCAAAGTCGTTGACGTAGACGAGGTTTTCGTCGTAGTTACCGCCCCGCACATTGTACTGGCTACTGAGCTCCCCACCTGTACCAGAGCTTACACCTAGAGCTATACTCGGCAATACAGACTCGAAATTACCTGATGCTGAGGGCAGGAGTTTCAGCTCTGTCACCTCCTCTCGCACCATACCTACGTCCTCTATCCTACTGGCCCTCACGACTACCTCGATATCGGATGTCTTGCTAGCTAGCTTGAGGTTGACATTACGCTTACTGTCGGCCTCCATACGTGGCACCGTAAACATGGTCTCCTGGTATCCTAGTCGACCTACTACGATCTGACTAGAGACGTCAGCAGGCACGTAGAGCCTATACTTACCGTCGATATCTGTCTCTGTAGCATTGCTAGTGCCAGACTGGTATACAGTGGCGAAATCTATAGGCTTGCCAGTATTGAGGTCCGTCACCACCCCAAAGACGAGAACGTCCTGAGCATTCAAATAACAAAATGAGCAAAGAAAAGCTGCTAGTGAGAGTAAGCGCATGTACGATGTGGATAACGACTGAGTCGGCAATAGTAACGAATTAGGTCCTTGCTAGGTATGGCTAACGGCTTTTTTCGAGGGTAAAGCCAAAAGTCGACCCAATATCTGTCGTACTCCGCACATTGATCGTCTGTTGATGCGACTCTATGATGTGCTTGACGATGCTGAGGCCGAGACCACTGCCGCCCAGCTGACGTGACCGACTGCTGTCTACCCGATAAAATCGATCAAACAAGTGCTTGAGGTGCTCCTGCTTTACGCCTATGCCATTATCAGTGACCTCAGTAAGCACTAGTTTATCGAGATCATAGAAGCTGATCACGATCTCACCACCATCGGCCTTACTGTATTTTACGGCATTGGTAATCAAGTTGACGAGGACCTGCTGTATGCGACCTCTGTCAGCATTGACCGTATAGCTACGATTATTGCTGGCGTGGTATCTGATGCTGCAGTTATGCTCTTTGCAGATGTACTCTAGGCTCTGGATCACCTCATCCGTCAACTCACGCAGGTCAAAGGGCATGTACTCTACAAGCGAGTGATCAGCCTCCAGTTTGGCGATGGCTTCTAGGTCTTCTACGATGGCCTGGAGTCTGTCTAGGTTGCCAGCCGCCTTTTTGATGTACTTACGGTTGATACTCTCGTCCTCTAGTGCACCATCTAGCAAGGTGTGGAGGTAGCCCTGCATATTAAAGATCGGCGTCTTAAGCTCATGGCTAATATTACCTACGAAATCTTTGCGATAGGTCTCCAGCGTCTTCATGGCCTTGACCTCCTCATTGGTCTTTCTGGCCCACTCCGCGACCTCTTGGTTGACGGCCTGGAGGGTATAGTTTTCTTGGTCATCTGCTAGGTCTGATTGATAGTCAGATATCTTGCTCTTCCTTATGATCTTGTAGATGACGGTCAGTTTTCTAAATACAAAGTTCTGTAGTAGCATATAAATAGCTACACCCACGGCAGCTATAGCTATAGCTAGTGATAGTAGCAGTGACCAACCCACAGACACCTGGCCCAGTAGTAAGAGCGGCACCATCGTCAATACGACGGCAAGGCAGGTACTCAGCAGGGACAGCTGCTTGACAGATAGGTTATTTAAAAAATTAGGTAGCATTGCGGCGTTACAGCAGAAAGATAATAGGGACTAGAACTTAAACTTATAGCCTACCCCTTTGGTCGTCTTGATATAGTGCGACCCTAGTTTCTCTCTTAGTTTTCTGATATGTACGTCGATCGTCCTGTCTCCTACCAGCACGTTACTGCCCCAGACCTTTGACATGATCTCAGATCGCTTAAATACCTTGCCAGGCTTGGAGATGAGGAGTGATAAGAGCTCGAACTCTTTCTTGGCGAGAGTGACGGGCTGGCCAGCGAGGCTCACTTGGTAGTCGGCCTGGTTGACCACTAGATCACCAAACTCCAGCACATCCACCTTGCCCTCCTTGCCTAGGGCGGGGTGTCTACGCAGTAGGGCCTTGACCCGCGAGCGAAAGACACTGGGCTTGATAGGCTTGTTGATAAAGTCATCCCCGCCCGTCTCTAGAGCACTGATCTGTGTAAATGACTCTGATCGAGCTGTTAGGAATGCAATCAGTGTATTCTCAAACTGCCCCTCGGATCGTAGCTGTTCGCACACTTCTATGCCATCCATCTCTGGCATCATCACATCGAGTATGATGAGGTGGGGCATAAACTTCTTGGCCTTGGATATGGCCTTGACACCATTTTTGGCGGTCTTGACGTGGTAGCCTTCTTTCTCAAGGTTGTACCTAAGAAACTCTAGTATGTCGTCTTCGTCATCGACAATAAGAACCTTAACATCCTGCACGTTACAAAGCTTGTTGGGTAAGTAAATCTAGGCGGTAAAACCCTTGATGGGCGAAAGATACATGTTATCGCTATAAAAGAGCGAGGAGTCACGCTACGTACTTGTATCGACTATTAACATCTGGTCGATTATCTTCGCCCGCTCAACTTATAGACCGCACTTATGTCTCACGCTATAGATAAGATTACCGCAGTAATATTTGACCTAGACGGCGTCATCGTCGATACTGCCAAGTACCACTACCAGGCCTGGAATCGCCTAGCCCAGACGATGGGCTTCTCCATCAGCGAATCACAGAACGACCTACTCAAGGGTGTGAGTAGGATGGAGTCTCTAGACCTGATACTTAGGCTCGGCAATGTCGATAAGACACCAGAAGAGCGACAAGAGCTCGCAGTACTCAAAAACGAATGGTACCTAGATCTGATCTCTAACCTAAGTGACAGCGACCTACTACCGGGTGTGGTCGACTTGCTAGACGATCTAGTCGCCAATAATATCAAAATCGCCTTGGGTAGTGCCAGCAGAAATAGTGTCACCATCCTAACCGGCCTACACCTCATAGATCGATTTGACGCTATCATCGATGGCACCAAGACTACCAAGTCAAAGCCCGATCCTCAGGTGTTTAACATGGGAGCAGAAGCGATCGGTGAGGCCCCTCAAAACTGCATAGTCCTCGAGGACAGTATCAAGGGCCTACAAGCAGCTTTATCCGGTGGCTTCAAGACCCTAGGTGTGGGTAGTGAAGAAGGCTTACAGATAGCAGATCGAGTGACAACCGACCTTTCTGGCATGACCTACGCCGGTCTTTGCCAACCATATACCGCTAGCTAGAGGAGGTGATCTAAAAAGAGCTTTAGTGTCTTTTCCATAGAGCTATAGTTGCCATCTGCATCAAAAAGTGCCTGTACGTGACCCATTAATTTAGTTTTTTGCTCCGGCGTAGAATAGTACTGATCCTTGTACGACTCTATGAGTTGCAGCACCTTAATATCCGTCATACTATTGAAGTCGCTATAGACTTTTTCGTAAGAGGCCTCACTGACCTTAGCTTTTATAAATGCTTGCTCTCGCTCAGTATACTCGACATCAGCATGTGCCGCATATATCAGTAAGAATGACACGAATTCCTCGTAGGTATATTCTTGCGTATTCATATGGTGGTTTCGTTACTTTAGGCAAGATAGTGAAATTGAAATTTACGTCGAAGCTTTTGTTAATGGCAAAAAAATACTTTATTGCGGGCAAATACATAAAGTAACATATACCGAAGTACCGAGATGGAGCGAGTAAAATTTGACATGGAGTTTATCTTCAGAGCCTCCCCTGCTATCCTATATACATTCATCACTACCCCTAGCTGTCTGGTCAGGTGGTTCTGTGACGAGGTAGACATCAATGAGGACGTCTACACCTTTACATGGTCTGGCGCAGAAGAAAATGCGGAGATGGTCGATGATATCGAAGAGGAGCGAATACGATTTAAGTGGGAGGATGCCGAAGAGGACGAATACCTAGAGTTCAGGATGTACAAGTCGACGATAACAAATGAGACTGTACTAGAGATTACTGACTTCTGTGACGATGACGAGGTCGATGATCAGAAACAACTATGGCAGAGTCAGCTCGCCAAGATGAAAGTAGAGTGTGGTGGCTAGGGAGCAGAAAGCTCGCCTACCTACACTCGAGATAAGCGACCATATTGCTGGTCTACCAGCGACTGGTACTTGCTAGCTAGTCGCTCTGCTATGGCCTTGTGGTCATAATTATCTACAACAAATGCCCTAGCTTGATTGCCTATAGTAGAGATCAATGACTGATCCTCATAGGCATCAACTATCTGGCTTACAAATGTGCCAGCATCCTCAGCCAGCAGCACATGCTCCCCATCTATAGCGTTAATGCCTTCAGCACCTAAGCTGGTAGTAACTATCGGCTTGCCCAGAGCCATGGCCTCCAGTATCTTCACCCGCATACCACTACCCGAGAATAGTGGTACGATCATCAGGTCATTGGCATTAGTAAAATCAATCGCATCCGGCACCTCGCCGTGGATAACCACGCCTGGCATGTCTAAAGTCAACATGTCCTTAGGTGTGTGACGGCCAGCCACATGGAGCTCTATCTCTGGTCTCAGCTGATGTACTTTTGGCCAAACCTTACTAAGAAACCACTGTAGTCCCTCGACATTAGGTATCCAGTCGAGTGCACCTATGAAGCCTATCTTAAAGTCCTGCTTGACCACAGGCTTATCAACCTTGGTATAGTTACCGATCTCTAGTCCTATGGGTGAGGCCATAGCCCCGTTCTTGTAGCCGAGTTGTTTAAATTTCTTAAGGTCTCTATCAGAGACAGATATCAGATAGTCGTAGTCGTTTAAGTGATCTAGCTCGTACTGCTTGAGCTTATTCGTCAGGTATCTCAGGTACCACTTCTTGGGCAGAAATCGAGTATTCTCGGTGATACGATCCCATATCTCGAACTCCACGTTGTGAGATCGCATGGCTACTAGGGCATCGCTGTGCTCCTTGACAATATCGACATAAGGTGAGAGGTACATCGTCTCTAGCTGTACGACGTCGTAGTCATTCTGCTGTAGGAGGTCTATAAGCTTGGCCTTGTAGACGTCTGAGACAAAACGACTTACGTGATAGCTCTCTTTAGAGAATAGATTGAGTACAGCATCCTTGAGTCGGATCGTATTATCCAGCGCGGTGACGTGGATGTCTTTGTAGTGGTCAAACTCTGGCGGCAATTTCGACACATCCGTGTAGTGCTTCGCCGTGTTCATGCTGAGTAGTGTCACCTCGTGACCAAGGTCATTAAGGGCCTTACTCAAGTAAGTTACAGCTATAGATTCCCCATCTTTGAGAGGAAAGGGAAACTTCTTACAGAGCTGTAGTATTCTCATATAAATGTCTAACGCTTGGGATGCGGATTGTGTGCCAAAGGTATCGATTTAGGTCCGTACCGATCAACTCTGAACAATACTCGGCTAGACAATCCCCTTGACGGGACTATCTAACCACACGAGAGGTAAACTTAGTATAAAGACCTATAAGTTTTTTAACATTTTCTTCTGATATGCGACTCAGGGCAATAGGTCAGATTTGTGGATGGAATGTCATATTGCTGGGTTAAATTTGTAGCATAATAATAAAGATGGTCAAAGCAGTAGGCATTACGAAGAACTATGGCGACTTGCAGGTGCTCAAGGGTATTGACCTGAGCATATCACAGGGAGAAATCGTCAGTATCATCGGCAAATCTGGTACAGGAAAGTCAACGCTGCTACACATACTAGGCACGCTAGATCTACCGGATACAGGCCAGGTCATCATAGATGGTGTGGATATTACGACCCTCAGCACCAAGCAACTGGCCGCATTACGTAACGAAAAGCTCGGCTTCATCTTTCAGTTTCATCACCTGCTAGTGGAGTTTACAGCCCTAGAAAATGTATGCATACCCGGACTAGTGGGCGGCACACCGAAACAAGCGGTAGAGCAAAAGGCAAAAGAACTACTCGACTACCTAGGACTAGCTGACCGCATGACGCATAGACCCAGCGAACTGAGTGGTGGTGAGCAGCAGCGTGTGGCTGTCGCGAGAGCTTTGATCAATGATCCTAAGGTCATATTCGCTGATGAGCCCACTGGTAATCTAGACACCTCTACCTCAACTGAGCTACACCAACTCATCAAAAAACTACAAAAAGACCTCCAACAAACCTTTGTGATCGTAACCCACAACGACACCTTATCCAAACTCTCTGACAGGACACTCACCATGTCTGATGGCATGATTGTCTCACCACGTTAATCTTTGATACTATGGACAATACTACATCACACGAAGAGCCCGTAGCGGAGAATCCAGTGACAAAGGCGCCATTCGCAAATGGAATGAAACGGATCGGCAAGTTCTTTAATGACGTGATCAGTCTAGATGATGGTGTAGATAAGCTCGCCACCATCCAAGAGATCAAGAATAAGAATAGCCTGAGCGGTGCCAATGCGTGGATGCTGATGTGTAGTATCATGATCGCCTCAGTAGGTCTCGACCTTAATAGTCCAGCGGTCATCATCGGGGGGATGCTTATATCGCCGCTCATGTCACCCATACTGGGTCTAGGTCTAGCGGTAGGTATCAATGATAAGGAGGCGCTTAAGCGTTCATTGCGCAACTTTAGTGCTGCCATCTTTATCGCCATTCTCACCTCTACCATCTACTTTATCCTATCCCCATTTGGGCAGGTAACCGATGAGGTAGCAGCGAGGCTAGAGCCAACATTCCTCGATGTCGTAGTGGCGATCTTTGGGGGTATTGCCGGTATCGTCAGTATAGCCCGCAAAGACATCAGTACTACCCTACCAGGTGTGGCTATTGCTACTGCATTGATGCCACCATTGTGTGTGACGGGCTTTGGTATTGCCAATCTAGACTGGACGATAGCCAGCCACAGTTTTTACTTGTTTTTTCTCAACACCGTATTCGTAGCCTTAGCGACTTACGTAATCATACGCTTCTTGAGGTTTCCTCTAAGGGACTACATCGATAAGAAGGAGCAAAAGAAAGCAGCTGGATACATCGCCGCCTTCCTTATACTGACCATCGTCCCATCTCTCTTTATATTTAAAAAAGTGTGGAATCGCCTACAGAACAACATCAAGGTCGAGGCCTTCGTCAGCGACTACCTTGCTGAAGAGCGACTGTATATAGATGACTACGAGCTATTAAAAACCGACTCTTTAAACACCCTAGTCCTCAAGGTATACGGTAACAAGATCGCCCCATCTAGGATACCAGACCTAGAGCGAAGTTTAGCTGTAGCGGGTCTCAAAGACACTAAGCTAAAGGTTATCAGCACTAGTGAAATCAGGCTAGATCAGATCAAGGCCCTACAGTCTCAGGTAGATGGAATGCAGAAGATGGCTAGACAGCTGGCTGTCTCTTCAGAAAACAGTAAAGAACAATCGTCCGTCATCCAGCAACTAACCGAGCAGATCAACCTCGCTAAGATCGACAGCGTAGAATACCTACAGATCTTAGGTGAAATCAGATCGCTAGAGCCACTTGTAGATGGCATCGTTCTAGGCAAAGGGAGCTTTAAGCAAAACAATCAGTGCATAGAGGATAGTCCAATCGTCATCGTAAGCCTTAAAGAAAACGAACTCAAGGAGGAAGACAAGTCTGACCTCAGGGACAAGATACTGAGCTATATCAAAATCAGATTGCAGACTAGTGCCGCAGTCGTAGCTATTACATAATTACTAATCGGGTAGATAGCGTCGCTCTCTCTGTAGTAGCAAAGGCCACGTAAGTACCAGGTGCAAGACCACTCACATCGATGGTACTACCCGGTGAGACGACGTGCATACAGCGTCTGCCTAGTAGGTCGAATACGGTGAAACTCGTGTACTCATGTGACTCTTCACCGAGGTATAGCACCTCAGATGCAGGCATAGGAGCGATCTCCAGCTCGGCCTCGATCGCCACCTCGTCTGTACTGACGATCACAGGCTTGATGGCAAAATCAACAACGATAGGTATATGGTCGCTAGGCTGATTGACACTAGGCTGATAGCAAAAGCTATTGAGCAAGTCGAGTCGGCTATCTGTGTATAAGCATAGGTCTAGGCGGCCTGGCGAAAAACTCTGATCGGGGCTGTACCACGTATACGCGAGGTTGCTACCTAGTACTTTGGGCAGGGCATCTGCCATATCACTACCATCTAGATCTGGTGCGAAGTCGGGACCATAGTTAGAATTAATCAATATGTCGCCGGTAATCATAGACGTATACTGCCGGGAACTACCCACCAGGTTCATATCACCCATGATGATGGTAGGCGTGAGCGGTGGCACGTCCATACTGCGTCGTCCTTCTCGTGCCTCTCGGATAAACTGCATGACCCTATCGACCTCTGCTTGTCTATCGAAGTCATTGTCACAACACGGGTAGTGGACATTGATGAGTAGCACGGTATCCGTAGATAGATCTAGGAGGTAGGCGGCATTACCATCTACTGCTACCTCATCTATAATGGGGTATCGACTGACGATGGCTAGGCCTATCCCTGACAAGGTTGATACATACGTCTCATCCCACATCTGCGTCACGCTAGTGAGGGCTGCCCGCATATTGGTACCATTAGCCTCGTAGAGTTCCTGCCATATCATGACATCAGGATCTAAATCTCGCATGTACTCCGCTTGTCTACTACCACGCGACTCTATCAGTCCATTGCGGAGGCTATTGTAGCTTGTAATCCTCAGGTCCGTAGCGGCAGGAGCCGCTAAAGTGTTCGTATTCTGATAAGCAGGTGTATCCTGCATAGTGTACTGATGTGGTGTGACATCAGGCCATCGATCTGTACCATCATCATCGTAGACCTGTATCGCAATCTCCTGCCCCATCTGATAAGATGCAAATCCTGCCACTGAAGACTTAAGTAGGGAGAACTCGATCGTAGAGGACGACACCGTAGGTAATGCTACGAAGCCCATGCCTGCAAAGCCCACGTCATCTATCCCAGCGCTACTGCTCACCACGCCACGACGATCACCTAGTAAGTAAGCCACCTCGTAGCCTAGTCTCCCGCGACTCACGCCAGTAGAGCTATTGTTATCAGTATCGATATAGATAGCAAGGGCTCCATCTTGCTGGTAGTTAAGCTCGCGGTCTAGGTCCAGCAGTACGTATAGCCGCTCGGCATCATCAGCCAGACTTACGGACAATATGTCTACGCCATTACCATCATCACCGATACGATCATCGAGGCGATCTACTGCAGACCACTCATCAAAAAAGCCATCAATCACAATCTGAGCCTCACCTAGGTGAATATTTACTAGGATGATGAATGCTACAATTACTCCTCTTATCATGTGGCAAAGATATGTGAGTCCATACGGAGGTCTGTCATAGAATGTACCTTTGGTCAAATAAAAAACATAATGATGGTATATACGGTCTCCGAGAGATTTCTCAAATATGTAAAGGTGGATACGCAAGCAGACCCCACTTCAGAAACCTACCCCTCTTCTGAAAAACAAAAAGACCTAAGCAAAATAATACTGGCAGAGCTTAAGGAGATGGGTATCGCTGCTAGCACCAATGAAGCAGGCTATGTATATGCCCACCTACCCGCTACGACAGATCAGGCAGCAGATCACATATTCTTTTGCTCGCACCTCGATACAGCGCCAGACTGCAGCGGCACTGATGTAAAGCCCATCGTCCACAAGAACTATCAGGGCGGAGACCTCGTACTGCCCGACGATACTAGCCAGACGTTGACACCTGACAATCATCCAGCTCTAGCTCGCAAGATCGGTCATGACATCATCACGGCTAGTGGCCTGACGCTACTAGGTGCAGACGATAAGGCTGGCGTAGCTGCTATAATGGACGCCTTCTATCAGATGTCCCTAGGGGCGATCGAGCATGGCCCAGTCTCTCTTCTATTCACAACAGACGAGGAGGTAGGTAGAGGTACTCACAAGGTTGACTTTGACCTACTAGGTGCTAGTTACGGCTACACGCTAGATAGTGGCGAGGTAGGCCATATGGAGTTCGAGAATTTTAGCGCTGATGCGGCTACCCTACAGATACAAGGCGTGAGTGCCCACCCAGGTACAGCGAAAGGCAAGATGCAAAATGCAATACGTATCGCCAGCGAAATCATCTTATCACTACCTCAAGATCGACTCACCCCCGAGACCACCGAAGGCCGAGAGGGCTTTATCCACCCAGGCAAGCTACACGCCGAACTAGAGTCCGCTACGATAGACTTTATCTTACGTGACTTTGACACCAAAGAACTACAAGCCCACGCCAATCTAATAAGAGAAACAGCAGCGGCCGTATGTGCTAAATACCCTGGCGCCACCACGACGCTAGAGGTCAAGCAACAATACCGCAATATGCGCGAGGTACTGGACCACCACCCCGACATCGTCAAAATAGCGAAACAAGCCATGCAGCGAGTAGGCATCACTCCAGTCATTACTGGCATAAGAGGAGGTACCGATGGTGCCATACTCAGTCATAAAGGCCTACCTTGTCCCAATATATTTGCCGGCCAACATGCCATACATTCGCGACAGGAATGGACAACCATACAGGACATGCAAAAGGCCGTCGATACCGTTTTGGAAATATGTAAAATCGTAGCTGGACACTAAAAAAGGTCCGCTCGCAAAAAAATAAACATGCAAAATCAAGTAGCCATCTTTTGGGATTATGACAACATACATGCAAGTGTCATGCTCCAGCAGTTCGGTGACAACTGGTACTACAACCACAAGGGCAAGCCTAGTCCTAACGTAGTTAAGATATCCGCCATCATGGACTATGCTAGTAGCATCGGTAATGTTGTGCTCAATCGTGCTTATGCTAACTGGCAGTGGATGAGTCGATACGCTGGAGATCTCAATGAGCAGGCCATAGAGCTCATACAGCTATTTCCTCGAGGTAGGGGTAAGAATGGAGCAGATATACTGCTGTCCATAGATATAGTCGACTACCTCGCTATGCTACCCGACATCGAGACTGTCATCATCGTCAGCGGCGATGGCGACTTTATACCCGTGGCCAAGAGGATACGAAGACAAGGAAAATCTGTCATCGGCATAGGCGTCAAGGCTACCACCAATGCCTTCTTTATAAAGACCTGCAACGAGTTTAAATTCTACGACAACATCGTCAAGAGTACGATCACAAGTCCTAGAGACAGTGACACTCCTTTCGCCGTAGATGCTAACGATCTAGAGGAGGCTCGTAAACTACTCGTCAAAGCCGTCAAGTCGGTAATCAGGCGGCGTGGCAGTGAGTGGGTAGAGCTCGTACGACTCAAGCCTGTCATCGTACGTATGGATCCCTCCTTCGACGAGCAGTCTTTTGGGTACAACTCCTTTGGCGAATTTACCAAGGCGCAGACCGACCTGCTGGAACAACGCCACATAGAGGGTAAGCAGGAGGCCGAGTTTAGGGTGAGAAAGGGTATCCAAATCGACCTAGAGCAAAAAGATGAAGTCGATCAAGGTAGTCCGCAGGCCACGTACGACTACATTTTCCAAAAACAGAAATTTCGATTTGCCGATCCTCTTGTGATCCTTACTGGTCTCAAAGTCTACGGCCAGATGATCGATGACGGCGGCATCTATGATGACTACGACCAGGTAGACGAGGAGTGCCTCAACCGACTCAAGGCAGAGGACCTACAGGTAGACATCCATGATGCTAGTAAACTCCGCCACCTCTTCTATAAGGTACACATCTTTAAGATGTTATACGACACTAATCAGATCACCTTCTTTGAGGATGTAGGTGGTAGGGACGGACTTACAGAGCGATTTTTAAAACTGCTGGTAAAACGTATATCAACTAATATCGCTGACGACGTGATAGCTGAGGAGCTCGCTAAGTACGTCTTCGGTGATGGCAGTGTATTCGCCGAACAACTCCAAGAAATCATCGACAACCAATAAGATCAAGTAGATATTAGGGAGGTTTTAACGACTTAACACTAACTAATCTATGGCGTCTACCGTTTGAAATAAGCATAAAGACATCACCTACATGAAAGTAAGATCGATCCTTCTGGCACTCAGCCTAGTCTTTATGGTCAAGGTGGCTCAAGCCTCCTACATCGTCATACCGATGGACCATAAGACACAGACTAACCACCTCAAGGCCTACGGTATCACCTACTGGGTACTGACCTATGAGGTAGAAGCCTACTGGATGCTTAACTATCGAGGCGGGGCCTTTGCCTTCTCGCACACACCTGACTTCGAGGCGGAGTGTAAGGTCCGCGGCGTCAAGTATGAGATCATACCCAATGCGCAGTTCGCAGCCATACGCCAGGAAATCTCAAATCCCGAACTCAATCAAGAGGTCATCAAGCTGCAGAAAGCACCCAAGATAGCTGTATACTCACCGACGGTTAATGCCCGCGGAGAGACTGTACAGCCATGGGATGACGCTGTGACGCTGGTCTTGACATACGCTGAGATCCCTTACGACCTCATCTATGATCGTGAGGTCATGGAAGACAAGCTAGCGGAGTATGACTGGCTGCACCTACACCACGAGGACTTCACCGGCCAGTACGGTAAATTTTTCGCTAGTCAGGGTAGCAAGCCATGGTACAAGGACAATCAGAAGCGGATGGAAGAGCTAGCAACAGCACTGGGATTCAGCAAGGTATCACAGCTGAAACTCGCCGTAGCTAAACGCCTAAAAGAATACATCGAAGGTGGAGGATTCCTCTTCGCTATGTGTAGCGCCACAGACACCTATGACATCGCATTGGCAGCAGAGGGCATAGACATCGTAGGGGCTGTCTATGACGGCGACGGCATGGACGCTGACATGCAAGAACGACTCGACTATAGCAAAACCCTAGCATTTAAAGACTTTAAGTTGATCCAAAACCCTCTGACTTACGAGCATAGTACGATCGACCATAAATCTCGCGACGTCACGCCGGAGACAGACTACTTTTCGCTGTTTGACTTCTCAGCTAAGTTTGACCCGATACCTACCATGCTGACGCAAAATCATACGCGGACAGTTAAGGGCTTCATGGGTCAGGCGACTGCGTTTGACAAGCAGTACCTTAAGTCTAATGTCCTCGTACTGGGCCAAAATAAAGCCATCAACGAAGCCAAGTATATCCATAGTGAATATGGCTATGGTACCTGGACCTTCTACTCTGGTCATGATCCGGAGGACTACCGCCACTACGTAGGTGACCCGGAGACGGACCTCAACCTCCATCCGCAGAGCCCAGGCTACAGGCTCATCCTTAACAATGTACTGTTCCCAGCGGCTCAAAAGAAGAAGCGCAAAACATAACATTACAAATTATCGTCATATTTAATATATTGGTAATCAGTTAAATCATATCTTCGAATAAATTTAGAGATATGAAAAAGGCGGTTTTACTTCTCCTAGTTCTTGCCATCGTAGTACTCGCAGTAGTACTCACACAACGAGACAAACTACCCATCATCAGTGGCTATGCAGCCAAGGTAGCCTGTACGAATATCTTTAGCGCCGACAGGTCAGTAGAATCTGTAGCAAGTACGGACCTCAACTACAGCTTTCTTAAATACGCCAGCCTCGATGTAGATCAGGCTAGTGCTGAGGTTACAGCTAGTGTCATGGGCCTGGCGAGTACGACTGCTCGATGGAAGCAAGGTTTTGGCTGTAGCGTCATCGATGGTAAGGATGACTACAATATAAGATTTCCACTAGGTAACACCCTAGCCGTCACCTACCCTAAAAAGGTGCTTACTCCTCGAATAGAAACGGACATCCAAGAGCTCGTCGAACAGTACAGTGACCCTACACACAAGACCCGAGCTATCGTGGTACTTAAGGGTAGCGACATATTGGGTGAAGCCTACAGCCCAGAGGTCACGGCCTCAACTCCCCTACTCGGCTGGTCTATGACCAAGAGTATAGTCAATGCCATCATAGGCACAATGGTAGCGGATAGTCTACTTTCTCTAGATCAAGACAATTTATTCGAAGAATGGGCACATGACGATCGAAAAAACATAACCCTAAACCACCTGCTGACGATGACTTCTGGACTAGCTTGGGAGGAAGACTACACCAAGGCTGGTGATGCTACAGAGATGCTATTTATGGCAGAGGATGCCGTCGCTACGGCTATAGACCAGCCACTCGCCCATACACCTGGTAAGCACTGGCAATACAGCAGCGGCACTAGCAATCTCCTGTCGGCATTGATCAGACAGACAATCGACAAAGACCGTACCTACTGGCGAGTAGCGAAAGACCGCATCTTTAAAAAGGTCCATATGACATCCGCCTTCATAGAGCCCGACGAGAGGGGCACCTTCATCATGAGCAGCTTCGGCTATGCGACAGCTCGCGACTGGGCGAAATTTGGTCTGCTATACCTCAATGATGGTGTATTCGATGGCAAGCGAATACTACCTCAAGGCTGGGTCGACTACACGAGACAACTCACCCCTGCTAGCGGCACAGAGTATGGAGCTCACTTCTGGCTCAATGCAGATAAAGCTACGCTAGCAGATGCGCCTGAAGACACCTACTGGGCATCGGGCTATCAAGGTCAGTATGTACTGATCATACCATCACTAGACATAGTCGTCGTGCGAATAGGTCTAAGCGATACATGGCCCGCTAATGACTTCATCAGAGAGCTTTCCAATAAACTTCAGTCTAGCTAAGACCAGAGATCGGCCGGATACTCGCCAGCCGTGATTAAGTCATTGAGCTGCTGCTGCACGAAGGGTTTATCCTCTTTGTACGTAACACCAAACCAAGAGGCATCGGTGTCGATGACTTTGACATTGAGCTTTCCGCTTTTGATCAAGGTATCCATCATCAGTGGTATGAAGAACTCAGACTTGTCCTCACTTCCTCGCTCTTTTAAGAATGTGGCAAACTGCTCAGACGCATAATCAAAGTACGACGGCAAGAAGCCAAACATATTCATACTCACCAGCGTCTTGAGCTCTAGCATCTGCTTACTACCACCCTCATCGGTGTAACTCGCCTTGCCACCATCCTTACCTATTTTGAGGGTTTCGACTATATGTGACAGGTTGCCCTCTGGCGTCTGATGACAAACACCTCTATTGACAGTACCGTGGTCAGACAACGTATTACCTAGGTAGTAACTGATCACAGCATAATCCTTCTGATCCGCATGACCGACAAGAAAATCATGTAGCGCTACATAAGACGAGCGGCCATAAAAATCATCCGCATTGATCACACCAAAGGGTCCATCTATCTCGTGACGAGCTACCCATACGGCATGTGCAGTTCCCCATGGCTTCTCTCTATCCTCAGGCACTGTAAAGAAAGACGGTACGTCATGCAGGTCCTGGTGTACGTATGCCACCTCTATCTTATCCTCAAACTTACCAGCAAAAGCCTCCACGAAGGCATCTTGAAAGGACGACCTAATTACAAAAACCACCTTACCAAAACCTGCCCTGACAGCATCATAGATCGAGTACTCAATAATCGCCTCTCCATTAGGACCGAATGCATCGATTTGCTTTAATCCGCCATATCTACTACCCATACCAGCAGCTAAAATCAATAGGGTTGGTTTGCTCATTTTGTGTCTTACTATTGGTGAACTATATTTTAGAAGATCAAAGATAGCCTATAATGGGCCTCTAGACCTTCAAATAACATAAAATCATCATCTATAATGTTAAAGTCTGTCTTAAGATTGCAGTAAAGAAAAGCGGGTGGCTTATCTTTACTCGACCGAATTTTTGAGACGACAATACCGATTTCCCATGATTAGATTAATCTCCCTTATTGGCGGCCTTACAGCGATGTTATTGATCACATCGTGTACCAAAGATCGTATGGATAATACGATCGAGTTAGATGACCAGCTGCGCCGGCTGATAGCAAGCGAATCGCCTGACGGTAACGCTTCTTACTACATCCTGCCAGAGACTGGTGACCTGGACAACATCCCACAGGAACCTCTCAACCCGTTGACCCCCGAAAAGGTGGAACTGGGTAAAATGATGTTTTTTGATCCAGGTCTAGCGCAAGACGCTGTTCATGAGTCAGGCATAGGCACATACAGCTGCGGTACTTGCCACATCCCTTCTGCGGCCTTCAGACCTGGTTCGTTCCAGGGTATAGCTGATGGTGGTGCTGCATTTGGTGTTAATGGTGAGAACAGGGTAATGAACTCGGGCGACTACACAGAAGCTGAACTAGATGTGCAGTCCGCTAGGCCTCTCAGTATGATTAACGTTGGCTTCGTAGAAAACACATTTTGGAATGGTCAGTTCGGTGCCGGTGGTATCAACGAAGGTACCGAAGACGTATGGGACACAGATGCTGTAACGCAGCTCAACCACCTTGGTATGTCGGGAATCGAGACTCAAAATATTGACGGCCTCGTAACTCACCGTATTACCATCAATAAGCCTCTGCTAGAAGAACTGGGCTATATCGAGCTATACGACCAAGTATTCGCCGATGTACCAGAGGACGATCGCTACAACACTACGACGGCAAGTTTTGCCTTCTCAGCATACATAAGGAGTATCATCAGTGATCAGGCACCTTTTCAGGACTGGCTAAAAGGTAATAACGATGCCCTAAGCGAGTCCGAAAAGAGAGGAGGTGTCCTCTTCTTTAGTAAGGCAAATTGCTCCAACTGCCACTTCGGTAAAAACTTAGGTTCCTTAGAGTTCCATGCGCTAGGTGTCAATGATATGTACCAGTTGCCCAGCTATGATGCCCACCCAGAAGACAAGCGTAACTTAGGTCGAGGAGGCTTTACACTAAATCCTGAAGACAACTTTAAGTTTAAAGTACCAGGTCTATACAATGTAGGTGATGCGCAGTTTTACTTCCATGGAGCTAGTCGTACTACCCTAAGAGAAGTAATCGACTACAAGGACCTCGCTCAGAAAGAAAACCCGAACGTAGCTCAAGAGCAAATGAGTGAAAAATTCTTACCCCTTGGTCTCTCCGAAGAGGAGAAGGGCGACCTACTCGCCTTCTTAGACAAGTCTTTACGAGATCCCGACATGGAGAGATTTCAGCCTACAAGCGTACCTAGTGGCCTGTGCTTCCCCAACAATGATCCTCAGTCACAACAAGACCTAGGCTGTAACTAGTAAGACACCCAAGAACAACTAAAGAAGAGTCCGAGCATGGTATAAATCCCATGCTCGGGCTCTTTTCTTTTACTTCAATAATTACGTATACCATAGAAATGTAGGTCTGCATTTTAGTAATAAGACTTGATCTTCGATTATGGTATTCGTATCGCTCAATCACTTAGTACCTAGACTAGGCGTCATAGCAGGGGCATACAATAGTAGAGAGGTGGAGTTGACGATCGATGGAGAGAAGCAGCCGCTCTACCTAGAAAGTGTTCTGCTTCTGACAGTAAGGTTCACAGCCTTCCACGACTCATTTGTGCATCGCTATTCCAGCTCATTCGCTGAAGGTAAGGACACCAGTAGAGTCTGCGACGATCATATAGCATGACATGCCAGTCAGACTGCACTTGTGTATAATACGATCTCGTAGAAAAGAAACGCTATATCCTAGATGACACCATCTGCTCCCCAAAATTACATGAACTGCTACCGATACGATTTTACTCTCACTAGATGAAAGGACCACCTACCCCTAACGCAAAAATCCCATCACATGGTGATAGGGCAGATGGTAATAGCCTTTTTAAACAGCCATTACACCAAAATACTATGAAAAGCCTATAGCTCTATAGACGACCGTGTAGTGATATAGGAGCTGTAAAGGCCGTAACCGTTCTTGACATTGCCAGTCATAATTACTGGCGTCTGGTTAGGGTCTGTATGGTCGACTAACATCCTGCTACGAGCAGAATGATAGTAGAAGTAGTCTTTAGTCACTGACCGCACTTCAAACTCTAGTGCAGTAGTCATCTCATTACCATCTAACTCCTGCGATAGCAAGTCTAGCTGCACAGGTTGTCCATCGAGACGGCTAGCATCTACTAGTATGCCTGCCTGATTACTGAGTGGTTGTACCACTAGGTTATTGTTCCATACGTTATCAACAGTCATAGACTCCAGACCACCCTCTCGCACACCTTGTGTGGATAAGTAAGATGCTCGGCGCAATGGTATGATGTGATAGTACTCTGCGAGTGACGATGACTGTCTGGGCACATGAAGGCTTACAGATATAGCGTGTTGGTCATTTTTGACTTGTAGTTCACTGTCGAGTGATATACTGTCTAGTCTACGGCTGAGTGGATGTACCATAGTGGCCTGTACGTCTAGGTCAGCATTGTCAGTGACACTAGCTGTGATGATTGTTCGTTCGTTGGCTTTCAACTTACCGAACTCACCAGCGGTGTACAGTTGCCTTGTAGGCTCCCATAGTAGATTGATAATCTGATCTATACCGTCTGTATAGCGTATGGATATCGTCGCAGTACTATCGATACCACCCTGCACACGACCATCTAGTGGCGTGGTCCTCTGCAATCGAGCGGTGATCTCCCCACCTATCATTGCCTCACACCAGAGCATAAGTTTCTGGTCTTCGGACACCTCATCTAGGGGCAATGGGTCAGCACAGCCTATGGAAAGGATAGTTAAAAGAAAAAATAAAAAACAGAGTAAAGGTGTTCTCACGTTGGTAATATTAAATACTAGTTAGGCTTCATAGTACGGTTAGTAGGTCTTGTAGATTTCCTAGAGTTACCACACGTACCTACTACCATTACCACGCCAAACTATAGCTCAGCGAGGGAAATAGTGGTACGACGGTATATCTTAGTAGTTCGAATGTCTCGGGGTTATTGCTACTTCTAGCAACATCACTAAAGACATAGTTTTTGTCGTTAAATACGTTGTAAAGTCCGAGGGTAACTTTTTGCCTTCCGAATTTCATCGTGTTATAGAAGCTAAATGATACATCTAACCTCCTGTAGTCGGGCAATCTATTATTGTTTCTACCAGGAAACAGTAGTACTGGAACACCTGTAGTCTCGTCAATAAATGAACTTGCCGGTTCGGTAATAGGGTTACCTGTGCCATAAATGTAGTTGGCAGCTACTTCTAGATTGCCACTGATTCTATGGGTAAGCGATAGTTTAGCTTGATGCCGTCGATCGTACGTAAAGTCAAACGACTGGCCAGCATTTACATCTACGAAATCTCTGGTGCTTACTCCGTAAGTGTAGTTAGCGTTCCAGATAGTTCTACCTACTAGTTTGTCAAATGCCACCTCAAAACCATAGGCGGTACCCTTTCCTTGCGGTATCAATCGTTCCCACAGTCTATCTTGTCCGATCGGAGTCAAAGCCCCTTCTAGTAAGGTGCTTACGCCTTCTAGACGTTTAAAGTAGGCTGAGGTCACAAACTGTATGTCGCTAGTAAATGCGGTACCTACAGTAAGCGTGCTCACCCAGCTCATAGCAGGTCCTACCCTATCAGTCGCAGGTATCCAGACGGCTGACGGAAAACCAAGACCACTACTTTGTAGACGATGGAGATTTTGTGCCATACGGCTGATACCAGCCTTGACATAACTTTTTCCGCTGGAAGCACGGAACGCTAAACGAGGCTGCAAGTTAACAAATTCTCTGTTATCCGTCAATAAACCATTGGCATGCAAGCCAATGTGCCACTCTATATTGCTACTAGGTCTGTAGACATCGCCGAGATATGCATTAAGCTCGATCGTAAATATATCGTCTGGCACAATAGGCTCGAGTAAGTCCTCAGCAGTTAAGACCTCCTCTACAGGTAGATCTGCCTCAAAGTGAGACGTCGAGTTAAGTGCCGGTTCAAATTTATGAAGAACTCCTCCACCTCCTACCTGGATCTCGTGCTTACTACTCGGGCTATACGTAAGATCCCACTTACCACCCCTGTCGATAATCCTACTGCGAAATACCGAGGCATCGTATAAAGTTGTAACGACAGCTGTATCAGAAAACAGCTTACTGTGGTCAAAGGTATTGAGCTCATACGAGGTGTAGTAAGCTACTGCCTTGCTGTACGCCTTATCACCCAGCTGCCGATCCCAGTTCAAACTGACCATATCGTTCTGCCAGTCCCAGTTAACGACACTAAAATCCCGAAAACCTGTCGTAATATTATTGGCTGTGGTAAAGGAGTTACGAAGGCCGTCTTGGCCACCATAGTAATTAATAGACAGGTAGTTCTTATCGTTGATCTTAAACGATAGTTTACCATTGAGGTCACTAAAACTATAGCTGGTACTCCCGTCTCGATTGAGATTTCTATTTTGAAAATCTGTGGCTAGCTTGAGCCATGGGTCTATGTACGTACGTCTGTAACTCACCAAAAACGTATGCTCCTTGTTGGGCACGAGTGGACCCTCGAGCATGACCTTAGCTGCTAGCGTGCTGATTGACGCTGAGCCCGACACTTTCTTGGTATTACCCCTCCTAGTCTTAACGTCGACGACTGAGGACAGACGGCCAGCATATCTAGTAGGGAAGTTACCTTTATAGAAGTCAGCCGATGCTACGATATCACTATTGAAAATCGACAACAGACCAAAAACATGTTCGGTACTGTATACTGGTACACCATCATACAAAATGAGATTTTGGTCATCTGAGCCACCTCTCACGTTAAGACCACCGAAGCCATCTGCTCCGCTAGACACACCAGGTAGCAACTGTAGGTGACGCATGACATCAACCTCGCCTCCAAGCGTTGCCGTTGCAGCCATCTTACCACGTGACACATGGTGCACGTCCGCTGCCTCCTTATAGGCATCCACGTCGGGTGAGTCCTTGATGACGACCTCATTGATCCTTACATTAGACACCATGCGACGATCTATCTGATTGTCGAGATTAAAATCTACCAGTACAGTATCCTGCGCATAACCCAGATAACTATACGCTATCTCATAGTAGCCTGATGGCAGTGTGAGACTGTAGAATCCTTGACTATTACTTCTAGCAGATCGCTGAGATTCGATATCGTAAACATCGGCAAAGCCCAGAGGCTCTGCGGTGATGCTATCTCGTATGTAACCAGATAGGGTATAAGATCCGTCGGCATTCCTGTCTGGTCTGAATATCAGAATCTGATTGCCTGCTACCTCTACCCTGAGTCTCGTGCCCTTGATAACGGCCTTGACAATATCGATCAGTCGTTCATCATCTGCCTGGATACTGATCTTCTTACGACGAGGTATCTTGGACTCAGAAAATACAATGGGTACACTCGTCTTGCGGCTGAGATCGTTGAGTACTACCGCTAGTGGCTTATTGATAGCTATGTAGTCTATCCTTTTTTGCACAGGAGACTGACCCCATGCTATCGTAGCAACAAGTGTAAATAGAAGTAGTACTAGCGTTTGCTTCATCTTAGGGCTGTAGATGTATTGACCTTATATTAAATAAGATCATCATATGTATCTACATCAAATACCGTACCTAATGGCGGTAGTCGAGCACACCTAAGACGTAAGAGAATTAAAAAGGTAACAAAAGAAGAGAAGCTGCCGCTGGGATTAGTTACAAGAAGTACCCTGTAGATGATAGCCTTGATCTGTCATAATGACTTCAGCACCAAGCACTTTAGCCACTCTATCTAGGGCATCAACACCACTATCAAGATCAAGTCGACTCGCAGTCAGTGTACAGCCATCTAGATTACTAGATAGCGACATATTGTAATGACGCATAAGATCGCCTAGCACTTGCTCGATAGGAGTCTGGTCAAAAGTAAGGTAGCCTGTAGCTAGAGAATAAGCATTAGGACTAAGGACCGTCGCACGTAGCAGCTTACCATTGACGGCTATAGCTTTTTCGCCTGGCTTGATTGTAATAGACTCATCCTCATCTTCTAATCGTACACTACCCTCTCTCAGAGAGATCTCAGCGTAGTCTCCTTTATCCTCTACGGTGAAACTTGTGCCAAGTACAGTTATCGCAGATTGACTAAGCTCTACTGTAAAAGGCTTACTGGGATTGTGCTCGATATCAAAAAATGCATTGCCTTCTAGTCGTACCGCTCTATCCGATATAACTTCAACCTTAGATCCAGGTGCGATAACAACATTACTACCATCTTCTAACATTACTGATGCTACAGTACCGTCAGTGGTAAACGCCTGGTCTTGCTGCAAAAGGAATACAGTGGCAAGTACGCAAAGCATAACTGCCGCTATAGATGCCATTCGCCTGATATTAAGTCGACGAACAGTGGCTTCCTTAACAGGCGCCATAGTAGGGACTGGAGTAGTCTGTGTTTCTTGCTTGACCTCGAGTTGGAATTTGGCAAAAGCCTTACCAGCGTCAAATTTCACTGAAGGTATACTTGAGTCTAACAGATCTTCGAGACTATTGCCCGATGATGCAAGGTCTGCACTCTCTGCCATGAACTTGTTGTAAGCTACATCATAGCTAAACGTAGAAACGGGTGGCACCTCACTGAGATCCCATATCCTGCGAGCTAGTCTAGCGTGGAAGGATGCATCACTACCTTCATTGTAGATAGCATCTAGCAACTCCACCTCAGCAGGTGTTGCCTCATTACTCATATGTTTAAATACGAGTAAATCGATGTTTATGTCCTTCCTGTTTAAATCCATGTTATATCTACGACACGGGGTTCGTCGGCACCCCCTACTTGATCTATTATTTATTTTTAAACTGTTTCATTCATGTAGGGGGATACGCTGGCTCTCAGGAGTTTCAGCGCCTTGGCTATTTGGTTCTCGACGGTCTTAACTGATATATCTAACTGGTCACCTATCTCTTTGTAGGACAGGTACTCGTAGCGGCTGAGGACAAATACTTGGCGGCATCTATCTGGTAGGGTCATAATTGTATTGCTTATGATACCCTGTAGGTCACCAGCTTCTACATTATTATGTGTGTGATCACTAGTCGCTTGATATTGCAGCGCCGTGTCATCCTCAATTTTCACCTTGTTTCTTCTGATAGTATTGAGAGATCTATTAACACACGATCGCTTTAAGTATCCATAGATTGAGGTACTAAACACGATCGTCTCTCTCTTACGCCATATCTCCATGATCACTTCCTGCACCACATCCTCTGCGGTGTTCTTATCGTTGAGTACACGCCAGACGACATTACACATGACCTCATAGTACTCGGCATAGATGAGCCTGATGGCTTCTTCACCATCTGTACGCAACAGCGACTCTATTACAGACTTGTCCGTGTACTTACTACTCATTATAAAAGATCACCTAGTGGCGCTTCTTCGCTATCAACAACAGACAGCAAAAAACAGACCACATAATTGGGAGGAAATACGGGGGGCTTGACCCCATAGGCCCTAAAGTGCTACAAAGATCGCAAAATACTTAACCTAGATCTACTCCTCTAGTACTTTTAAGGCTGCGTAGAAAATAGTCTCTCCGTTGGGCTTAGTGAAATAGTCCCCATCACTACCAAAAGGTGTACGATGCGCTGCGGCCGACAAGACACCTGGTTGAGCATCGAGTAAAGTGTATCCACCTTGATCTACGAGTACCTGCTTGAGCATGTAGGCCGTACCACCTGATGGCACATCCTCATCTACAAACAATACGCGGCTAGTAGTGGCTAGGTCGTCAATAATTACTCCCTCGAGGTCAAAAGGTAGTAAGGTCTGCACGTCTATGAGGGATATACTGTAGCCAGCCTCCTCTAGGTACGCGATCGCCTTGACACACTCTCGTACGCATGATCCGTATGTCACGATAGTAAGGTCACTACCCTTCTGCAGTACATCGGGCACACCTAGTGGCACAGCGTATTGGCCTAAGTTATTAGGCACTCTTTCCTTGAGCCTGTAGCCATTGAGACACTCGATAACGATAGCAGGATCATCACTCTGCAGCAAGGTATTGTACATACCAGCAGCCTGGACCATGTTACGCGGCACACATACGTGCATACCATTAAGACTATTGACAATAAGTCCTAGAGGACTACCTGCATGCCATACTCCCTCTAGTCTGTGCCCGCGAGTACGTATGATAGCTGGAGCGGCCTGCATGCCGTCTGTACGGTACCGAAGTGTCGCTAGATCATCACTCAGAGGCGATAGACCGTAGATCAGGTAGTCTAGATACTGTATCTCCGCTATAGGCCTGAGGCCTCTCATGGCTGTACCGATAGCCGTACCCATAATCGACCACTCTCTGATACCTGTATCGAATACTCGCTCAGATCCGTACTTATCTTGAAGCCCTGCAAAGCCCTGGTTGACATCTCCTATCTGGCCTACATCTTCGCCAAAAGCGATTAACTCAGGTCGAGTACTAAACTGATAGTCGAAGAACTGATTTAAAATCTGATAACCATTGAGCGAGGCAGCATCGTCGTCATAGGTGGGGTGGACGATAGGCGTCATCATCGCCGACATAGACGTCTCACTTACGAGGTGTGTATGGTAGCGTTCATCTGCTGTGGCATAGGCCTCATCGATAAATGTGGCAATTGCTGGAGGTACAGGCTGCCGGCTGGCAACATAGTGGATCTTAGCCCTATCCGCAATCTGGACGACCTCGTGGAATGTCGGATTGAGCAGCCCACTAAGCTGACTAGCTATTGCGGACGGGACATCACAAGCGGTAAATATCGCCTTGAGGTCATCGATGGTAGCCTTTACGTCTGCTGATAGCGCAGACCATGCCGCCTGCTTACCTACCTTGGCCTGCTCCTTGGCTTGTGCTCTGAGATCAGCTAGGGTCTCGTCATCGGACAGACCGTTGAGCTTTATAAACTCCTCGAGTTTCTTGATACCATCGAAAGCCTCCTCCCACGCTAGTCTTTCTTTGGACTTGTATCTCTGATGTGAGCCACTGGTACTATGGCCTTGGGGTTGAGTAACCTCCTGGACATGTATGAGGGCTGGCCTATGCTCCTGCCGCACCATCTCTACGACTCTCGATATGGTAGCTACAAGGTCTGGATAGTCCCACGCCTTGACGGTCTCTATGTATATACCATTATCAGAAGGCTGCTCTGTGGCAAACCCTGCCAGTGCCTGCGATATACTGCCCTTAACGGTCTGTAGCTCTGTAGGTACTGATATACCGTAGCCATCATCCCATACGAGTGTCACCAGAGGCACGTGCTCTACAGCAGCAGCATTCATCACCTCCCAGAAGGCTCCTTCGCTGGTCGATGCATCTCCTATGGTACAAAAGACCACCTCATTACCACCATCGCTAAATCGATTCTCACCCTGTAGGCCAGGTACATCTCTATACTTACGTGACGCTAAGGCTAGACCCAGAGCTCTTGCCATCTGACCTGCGGTGGGGCTGATATCGCTAGATATATTTTTAAGGTCTTTGTGGCTCAGCCAATTACCCGCCTTATCAATGGTGGGTGTGGCAAAGTGGTTATTCATCTGTCTACCGCCACTCCACGGATCTCTCTCAGCATCGGCATACAGCTGTGCAAAAAACTGCTCTACCGTACACTCTCCTATCGCTAAGGCAAATGTCTGGTCACGGTAGTAACCCGATCTCCAGTCACCTTTCTTAAAAGCCTTGGCCATAGCGATCTGCGGCAGCTCTTTACCATCGCCGAGAATACCGAACTTAGCCTTGCCGGTAAGCACCTCTTTCCTACCTAGAATAGACAACTCTCTACTCAGGCATGCGAGAAAGTAATCATCTAAAACTTCTTGCTTAAAGTCTACTGTATGAGGCACTTGCTGCTGCGTCTGGGAGTCCATAGGTGGTTTCATAGTTGCGGTGGATCGTGGTCGTAATAGGCCACGCTATTCAATAACAAAAATACCAAATAAAGTTTTACATCACATCGCCATATCACGACACCCGACCATAAATTCTGCAAATAATGGATACCGTGAAATAATATGCGGCAAGAAACAACTATAGTTAAGTTTTACCATCAATCATCATCGCCAATATTCCCCAAATGACCTACATTCGTCCGAGGTCGTGCATCACGATCAGAACTAAAACCTTATTTATCACACAAAATCAAATTGAACAATGGGATTATTTTCATTTATCAGTAACGCCGGAAAAAAGCTGTTTGGCGGGAAAGAAGAAGCACCAGAGGCGAAGGAAGTAAAGCTGAGCAAAGTTGAAGCTCTAGCGAAAGAAGTCACAGACCTAGGCCTCCAAATCGAAGGGCTAGACATATCATTAGCGGAGCAAGTGGTCGTGCGAGGTACTACCGACACCAATGCAGAAAGAGAGCGGATACTGCTCGCTCTAGGTAACATCGATGGTGTAGGCTGTGTCGAAGATCAAATCGAAGTACGCAATCCTGAGCCAGAGGCTACCTTCTACACTGTACAAAGTGGTGACACTCTGGGTAAAATATCAAAAGCTCAATATGGAGATGCGATGCGTTACAATGAGATTTTTGAGGCTAACAAGCCAATGCTTGCTCACCCTGACAAAATATATCCAGGTCAAGTACTCCGTATACCGTAACCGATAGTCTTAAAGCACTTATCTAATACATAATCAACAATAAATCACTCGTACCATGAGATCAATGGACAAATTATTACTACTCGCACTACTCGCTATAATAACATCTAGCTGTGGTGACAAAGAAGAGGAGCCAGAAGATGTAGAGCTTACCTACCAACTCGTATGGAGTGATGAGTTTGACGGTCAGAGCGGGACGGCCCCTTCGCCGGCAACATGGTCATACGACATAGGTAGAGGCGACAATGGGTGGGGTAATGCTGAACTACAGTATTACACAGACAGATCAGAAAATGTAGCCCTCGATGGTAATGGTAACTTAGTAATCACTGCGGATAGCGAATTTCTAAGTGGGGCCAATTATACATCGGCTCGTATCAAGAGTCAGGGTGCTATATCTAGTCGATAC
This sequence comes from uncultured Saprospiraceae bacterium, assembly GCA_964389475.1. Lineage (GTDB taxonomy): Bacteria > Bacteroidota > Bacteroidia > Chitinophagales > Saprospiraceae > CAYMFD01. The sequence continues at coordinate 23,679 of CAYMFD010000001.1, read as the reverse complement.
GGCCGCTTCGAGGCACGTATCAAGCTACCGTCAGGTCAGGGCTTATGGCCAGCATTCTGGATGCTAGGCGAAAACATCACCGAAGTCGGATGGCCACGATGCGGAGAGATAGACATCCTAGAACTACGAGGTCAAGAGCCCAATAAGGTTCTAGGTAGCGTCCATGGACCTGGGTACTCGGGTGGCAATGCGATATCCGGCAGCTACACTCTACCTGAAGGTAGCTTCGATGAAGACTTTCATGTCTTTACGGTCGAGTGGACAGAAGAAAGAATAGACTACTATGTCGATGACAACCTCTACCACACTGTGACTCCCTCAAGTGTCCGGGGAGAGTGGGTCTTTAACACGTCATTCTTTATGATCTTAAACGTGGCAGTAGGTGGTAACTTCCTAGGAGCTCCTGATAACACTACGACCTTCCCACAAACTATGACTGTAGATTACGTGAGGATATATAAGCTGCAGTAAGTAGTCTTATCAAAAAATACACACACTATGAAATACCTCTTACAACTCCTTCTGATCGTCAGCTACTGCGCTGTAGGGTATGCACAACCTACAGACAATGCGATGGAGCCACCTGCCAGAGACGGCATAGATGTAATCGGTATCTATGGTGATGCATACGGTCTAGCCGACATAACTAACTATGATCCTAATTGGGGCCAGACTGGTCATCAACTAGTCAACCCTAGCTTTGACCCAGGTACAGGTAGTGTAATTATGGCCTACCCTTCGTTTAACTACCAGGGAACAGAGTTTAATGGAGTGGATGCCTCTCTATTTGAGTTTTTACACGTAGACATATGGGTGCCTGCGGGCATCGATCGTATGGTCATGGTCACACCGATAGACAATAGCGGTGCAGGACCTGTCGAGGTACTAGTGCCCGTACCACTGACTCCTGGAGAGTGGAACAGTGTGGACCTTGCCAAGGAAGACTTCACGGACATGTCATGGAACTCCCTCTTCCAGCTCAAGTTCGATGGTCAGTTTAACAGTGATGGCACTGCCAATGCTGAGCCTTTTGACCTATATATAGACAATGTCTACTTCTGGAAAAGTCCCGTGGCAACAGGTACAGACGCCACACTGTCAGACATACAAGTGGACGATGAGTCGATTGCTGGATTCGCATCAGCACAGCTAGACTATACATTCGGCGTATCCGGTGGATCATCAGCTATACCACAGGTCACCATGGCGACTAGCACAGATGCCACAGCAAGTGTCAACATTACACAAGCCGATGCAGTACCAGGTACAGCTACGATCACTGTGACCTCCGCTAATGGCGCTAATGCCCAAACATACAGCATCACATATGCATACGACTCGCCAGTCGAGCCGGCGCCAGCACCTAGCGCCGATGCAAGTGCCGTAATATCCATGTTTAGCGATGCATATAATGATGTGGCTGTAGACACGTGGAATACAGAGTGGAGTGAAGCAAGTTTTGCCGATGGAGACATCTCAGGTGATGCCGTCAAGATCTACACGGACCTGGGCTTTAACGGTGTAGAGACCATCGCCGCACCCATTGATGCCACTACTATGGTTTTCTTTAATATGGATGTCTGGTCGCCTAATATGGATAACGTCCTTATCAAGCTAGTCGACTTCTTAGGAGATGGCTTTGCTGGCAGTAATGGAGATACTGAGGCTGAGATCACCACTCCAGTAACTAAAGGCGAATGGATGACTATCCAAATACCACTAGCAGACTTCACAGCTGGAGGTATGAGTGCTATTAATGACATCAATCAGTTAGTCATTACGAGCCAGCCTTTTGGTACGGGCATACTGTATGTCGATAATGTGTACTTCTCAACTATGAGTGTCAATACTGCTGAGGAGCAAGTGCTAGAGGCTAGCGTCTACCCTAATCCTATGTCTGCCGGCGAAACACTCCTCACTAGTGGTGCAGTAGATCGTGTAGAGGTTTACGGTATCGATGGTAGGCTAGTGAGCCAATCATCAACACAAAATATACCAACCCTCACCCCTGGTCAATATGTGGTCCGACTGCAGGGTCGAGATGGTAGCAGTACGACGACCAAGTTAATAGTACAATAGCACCAGGTATTGAGGCAAATAAGCAAAAAGCCCCTTACTGATTGATTATCGGTAAGGGGCTTTTCTTATTTTAAACGCGGCTGATCAGTGAGCTACCACAAATCTCGTAGTAGACATATTATCAAAAGACACAACAACTACACTATACACTCCGGGAGGCCATGAGGAGACATCAATCGTTGCACGAACAGTCTTAATCATCAGATTACCAACACCATCAAAAAACATAGCGTAGGCGCCATCTGGCCACGCTTCGATGGTCATAAAATCAGATGCTGGATTAGGTACGACGTTTATCGATGTGGACGCTACTGTAGGGCTATTATCTAACGATGATAGCACACCAGTATCCTTATCCAGATACCATATCTGCTGTCTATGCTCCGCTGTCGTAGCATGAAAGTATACTCTCTCCGACACGTCGTCACATGCATATATCTTAGGCAAACTAGAAAGCGCATCGCCTGTAATGTCACGAAGCGGACCTGTGCCGTCTACTGTACCATCAGTCCGCCATACCTCAGCACCATGTCCAGCGCTAAATGCAGTAAAGTAAGCTACCGTATCAAGAAAGATAGCATGCTGGCCTATAGCAAACTCGCCATCAAACCTCCTCGTACCTGCCTGTGTGCCATCGGAGACCAGTATCGTAGAGTTATGGCAACCATACTCATACAACTGAGCCACTACCTTATCCTCCAATGCATACATACGATAGCTACCAGAGCCTGTATAAGTAACACCCCCGTCCACCTCATCACTGATCAACGTATAATCACCATCATAGACGTATAGCCCATCTCTATTACTTGTATACAAAATACGGTCAGAGGTGACAGACTGTACTATAACCCCTGCAGGTATTACCGACCGATCATAGTGGACATCTAAGTCTGTAGGTGCACCTATCTTGTAGCTAGCAATAAGATCATCCTGATAAAAAAAACATGATCCCTCCCAGTGAGGGGACAAATCTGTAGTCTCGAACAGCTCATACTGACCTGGATCATAAAAGTAAAAGGTAGCACCCCCAGCTAGTCCGCCAGCCCTACCAGCAATACCACATGGGGAGTACCTCATCTCAGTCAATGATGGCTCTACCCCCTGAGGAAAGTCATAAACACTCGTAAAGGCTCCTTGATCATAAGTGGCTAGCTTATAAGCATCTAACGTCTTAACTACAAAGTAGTCTGCCTCCTGATAGTCTATCCGCTCACTCGTAGCTACCACCTCTTCTCCATCAACTAGTAAGCTACTAAATATACCGTCAAGATAGACTAAAGTAGACGTACCTAGAGGCACCATCATATCCTGACCTATAAACTTAGGTGAGCGACCGTTTTGGATAGGTGTAGTAGCAATTCGGTCGCCCGCTCTACTGTAAATCCTCAACACCTCACCAGAGCCCTGGACTATATAGTTGTCTAGCACAGCGACAATACTATTTATAGATAGGTCATGGAGATCTACTACCTCGTAACCTCCGCTACCATCTAGTATGATATAGTCCGAGCCTATGACAAACTGGGGCCTACCGCCTACAGATATTATCTGCTGCTGTACATCAGAGTACTTAGCGTACGATGGCAACTCCACGACACCCTGCGACCCGATAAGAATAGGTGTCATAGTCGAGGCTGTAGCGAGACCATAAAGCGGGTGCTCTCCATCTCCATATACCGGCGGCACTAGTCCTGCTAGCGTCTCGACTATAGGTGTCACGTCGCTCTGAGCATCAATTATTCGCACTCGACCGCTATCAGAATTGACCTCTACTAGGTACTCATCATAGTAGAAAACATCGGCTTTCGTATCAGCGGTATCTAGTATAGCTTGGTCCTCTAGATTATAATAAAACCTGTTATACTGATCATCTGTAATCATCATTAGGAGGCCCGACGTATTAAATGCGACTCCATCTGGCACGTAGGGTAGTTCAGTAACCTCGAAGGTCTCTTTTGAAACCTTGAGAATGGGCCGTTCTCTGCTGGTCAAGTATAATGACGTAACGTCGTGATGTTGTATATTATAGATTCTACCTAATGCAGCAGATAAGGCAACTTCAAAAGTAGATAGGTCATAGGCAAGCACTTCACGATTAGTCGTTAAGTAGATCATATCATCTGTTTCTGGAGAAGCTGCAATACGTTTAACCTCAGAGGGCCAGTTGCTTGCTACCAACTCCTCAGTCAGTACATTATACAGATCAGTTCCGATTGCTATCAAAGGACGATCTGTAGAAAACCCTGGAAGGGTGGTCCATAATAGGTCTAACAGCAATTGAGACTCAGTCCAGGTATTGTCGTTCTGGTCATATATATAATAAGCTGACGGGTTGTCTACCTTGGCAATTATAAGATCACCTTGACCCCATAGTTGACTAATAGGCATAGATATATCATCGAATATCTCTTCGACTGTGTTTTGTCTGTAATCCCACCGAAAGCAAGCTAAATCATCACAAGCATACAATGCGCTATCTGTATAGTGATGTGATATCAATCCACACGACTGCGGGATCTCTGATCGTACTATCTCACCATTCAAGAGGTCTACCTGCCTAAACTCTAAGACCCCAGAACTATAAACAATAAGAGAATAATGCTTGTCATCAGTCTGCATGACTTCGTAGTAGCCTACCACTCCAAACTGGCCATATGGCTCAGGGATATCGATCAAATCGGCATCAATATCTGTCAATCTCACCTGAGACCCTACTCTAAGCACTGAAACTAAGCACAATAAAACCACTAATCGCATACTACAAGATATTAGGTTGTGAAATACAATACTAGTGGCATAGCCCAATTGATTATAATTTTTTACTATAAAAATAGATCAAGCTACCGCACTAGTGACATAACCTCATAAATAACCAGGGCAAAACAGGGGTGTAGTGAGTAAATCTACACTGGACACATACTAGCAGGCAACATCCTAGCCGATAGAATAGCGGAGTTTCTTATCGTCGACCCTACCCTACCTTCTCTAGCAGCTCTTGGTGGTCGTAGTTTCTAAAGTCTACCGCACTTACACCACTGACGCCTTGCTCCTGCATATAGACACCGTAGAGTACATCGACGGCTGCCATTGTAGACTTATTATGGGTGACGATGATGAACTGGCTGTCCTTGCTAAACTTCTTGATGATCTTATTGAACTTCTGGATATTAGCATCATCAAGCGGAGCATCAACCTCATCGAAAATACAGAACGGCGCTGGCTTGAGCAGGTATAGGGCAAAGAGTAAAGCGGTGGCCGTAAGCGTCTTTTCTCCTCCACTCAATTGAGACAGGGATACAGGCTTCTTACCCTTGGGCTTGGCCACGATATCGATCTTACTCTCTAGTGGGCTTTCTGGATCGAGCAATATAAGATTGCAGGTATCCTCCTCCGTAAATAAGGACCGGAAGACATCGATAAAGTTTACACGGACTTGCTCGAAGGCCTCCATGAACTTATTGGTCGCCGTCTCTTCTATCTCCTTGATGGTCTCTATCAGCGAAGCCTTAGCGGCAGTGATATCGTCTCGCTGCGTTGTGATATCATCGTAGCGCAGCTTCATCTCCTCATAGGCCTCTAGAGCTAGTGGGTTGATCTCGCCATAGTTACCGAGGCGAGTTCGGAGCTTCTCGACCTTCTGTGATAGATCGTCTTGCGAGTAGGCAGGGTCGGGATCATCATTGATAATGTCATTGAGCACGATGTCAAATTCGATCTTGAGGCGATCCCCGACCGCATTGATCTGAAACTTGACACTTGTAAAGTCATCCCTCAACTGCTGGACTAGCGCCTGTAGTTGGTTGCGCTGTCGCTGCACCTGTTGCAGCTCAGTCTCTAGCGTACTTATACTATTACGAGCTCGGAAGAATGCCTGCTCGGCCTCACTCAGGGCTACGTCGTCATTTTTACGTTTATCATACAGCTCTAGCAGACGACTCTCTGTGGTCTGCAGTTGTTCCTGCTTCTTGACAGTTGCAGCCTCATTAGCAGCTAGCTGCTGTGTAAAGTCTTCGATACGCTGCTGCAAGTCTTGCTGCTTGCGCTGCTCATACTCATGGTCTTTTTGCAAGGTATCGAGCAGGCTATTGTGCCGGATAAGGGCGACATTACTAGCGTTGTACTCAGCAGAGGCGGCATTCATCGTCTCGGCTAGGGTATCGACCTGTCCCTCGGCCTTACCGGGTGACTGCAGCTTGGTCGTACGTGCTTGTGTGATGGCAGATATTTGGGTGAGCAGGCCCTCCTCTTGCACGCTAGCAGCGTCTATCCGCTCCGCTATGGCCGCTAGTTGCACCTCCGTCTGCTGCTGGTAAGTACTGTAGTCATCTGACTTAATCTTGAGCTTGAGTAACTCCTTATCCAGGCGATCTCGCTGCTGCTGGAGGTCACGTAGCTCTTGCTTGGCATTCTGAGATCTTAGTCGCTGTAGCTGATCCTCGAGGGCACTGACCTTACCCATCGCATCGGTACGATCTTTTTCGAGTTGTTGTATGCGCTTGGTGAGGCGATCGAGATTTTTCTTACGACCTATCTTCTTACCCTGGAAAAGTCCAACCGAGCCACCAGAGATAGCCCCCTTAGTCTTGATAAAGCTACCTGTTGTAGATAGAAAGTTGCACGACTGGTAGGTGTCGAGGTACTTAAAGTCATCGAGACTGCCGTCGAGGATATAGGTATTGTGCAGCAGGTAGTTGACGAGGGGCTGATACTGTGACTCACAGTCCACGAGGGAGTGAGCGGGCACGCTATTAGCAATGACGATGTCCGTTGCCTCCGTGGGTGGTATCTGGTCGAGCAAGAAGAAATGCGCCTTTCCAGCCTGACTGGCGGTCAACATCCTAATCGCCTCTACAGCCTTGGCCACATCAGGCACGACGTAGTGGTTGAGGTAGGGCTCTAGGAACTGCTCGATGGGTGCCTTGTACGCTTCGTTGACGTCGAGGATATCGCTAAGGATGGGGACATTACCATCCCACTTCTTGGCCAGAAATTTGACAGACTCGGGAAAGCCCTCCATACTATCGACCATACTCTTGAGTAGGCTGTACTCATTAGTGGTCTTGTCTAGCGACCTGCTGACCTCGTCAAAGGTCTGTCTGTGCTGTACTAGCGAATCGCTGAGATCTTCGATGGTCTGCTCACGCTGCTGCATCTCACTAGTCAGCGTATTAAGCGACTGCTCGTAGTGGTCTCTCTCGGTGGTCAGCTGGTCTACGCTAGAGGCGATGGTCTCGTGCTGCTGCTGTCGCTGCTCACGCTGCTCTATGATCTGCTCTTTGCGCTGTTGTTGGCTATCGACTGTATTACGCAGTACAGCCACATCCTTCTCTAGGGTATAGAGCTGTCGATCTAGGTCTGCCAGTTCTTTGGCGAGCTGATCAGAGAGGTCTTTGGCTTGCTGGTAGGCCTGCTTGGCCGACTGGTAGGACTGGTCTGCTGTCTCTTTGTCGAGCTCTAGCTGCTGGAGTTTTTGGGTCTCTTCTGCGATACGCTGTACTCCATACGAGATTTTCCTATCCGTATCTCCGAGGTCCTGCCTAGCCTGCGCTATTTGCTGCTTAGTCTTATCCTGATTTTGATTATAAAAACCGATCTGCTGAGTGAGCAGTGCCTTCTCACCCTGCAACGTCTGTATATCGCTGACCATCTGGGCTAGCTGCCGCTGTTGTGCCGAGAGTCGCTCCTCCACCTCTAGGTTATCACTCTTGGCTTTTTGTATTGCGGCCTCTCTGCTTGTGATATCAGTCTCTAGGCGCCGGTACTTATCCTGCTGCTCTTTGAGCTTACCTTCTATATCCTTGTACCGCTCCTTGTGGGCTATCACCGTATGAAGGGATAGCTGTACAGCTAGCTCTTTGTATTGTTCTTTGAGCTCGAAGTACTTCTTGGTCCGTTTGGCCTGTCGCTCTAGGGATTTAAGCTGCCCTTCGATTTCGTACAGGAGGTCCTCTACCCTATCTAGGTCGGCGGAGGTACTTTTTAGCTTGGAGAGGGTCTCTTTCTTACGCTTCTTGTACTTGGAGATCCCAGCTGCTTGCTCGAACATGCGCCGCCTAGCATTCTCCTTATCGGCTAGGATGTCATCGACCATACCCAGAGCTATGATAGCATAACTATTGCTACCTATACCTGTGTCAAGAAATAGGGATTGTACATCCTTGAGGCGGCAGGGTACGTCGTTAAGCCGGTACTCGCTGTCACCACTTCTATATAGCAGTCGACTGATGCTTACCTGATTGTAGTCCGTAGGGAGTAGGCCTTTGTTGTTTTCGAATACAAGGGTCACCTGGGCCATGCCCGCTTCCTTCCGCTTTTTGGTCCCATTAAAGATGACGTCTGACATCTTCTCCAGGCGGAGCTCCTTACTCTTCTGCTCACCCAGCACCCAGCGTATAGCATCTACTACATTGGACTTACCCGACCCATTAGGGCCCACCACGCCTATGACGTCCTCCTTGAAGTGGAGCACGGTATCATTGGCAAAACTCTTAAAGCCTTTGACCTCAAGTCGGAGTAGTCTCATAATAGAAGCAAAAGTACTAATATCGAGTGGTAGGCATAAATGGCAAATACAATATCAGATGCCCAGCCACTGGTCAACAGCTCAAGCGGTGCAGGAACAGCAACTTCACAGTACCTATTTACGACCATAGCGCTACTAAGTATCTACTACCATCGGTAACCAATTCCGACCAGATGCCTAATGGTGCGAAAAGACAGATGCATGGCTTGGCTGGTATTAAGCGAAGCAGTCATATAGACTGACTTAGTGATGGGGTAGTTAGCCACAAATCCGAGGTTAATGGTGTACCCTCGATCGGTGGCTATTGCCCGATCAGCACCTACCGTGGCATGCATGACGTATGATACGCCTGTGGTAGCATACAGCTCCAAGGTACTAGACGATGATGTCACACGATAGCCATAGGTAAGATCTAGGCGCCTAAAGAGTGGGGCCCCACCCGAGAAGGTACCCTTGGCCTCTTTTGCGAGATATAAGACCTCTATCATAGACCTACCTTGTGCACGGGTGTAGCCAAGGGAAAATTTAGGCACGAGGGCATCTATCCGCCAACGGCTAGTCATATGGCCGGGACCACGTCGAATATCGGGCAGCGACAATCCACTGTTGGTAACGTACTCGAAGTCCAGATTGCCTTGGTCAAACCAAAACCCCACATAACCGGTGTGGAGCGACTGCTCCACCTGACAGGACAAGATGATAGCATGTAACAGTAATACAGAAGTAACAACTAGACGGACCATCAAAACGATATCGATAAGGCAGGTGAAAGCATAAGGTGTCGGATATTTCTCGATAGCATGGTATTACCTACCGCTACAAATGATAGATTAACGCCGTGCAGCAGTTCATAGCGGAGCTCTAGTCCTGCGATAAGCCCCATTCTGGTGCCGCTCAGTGGCGGCCTGACACAAACTCCGATGGCACTGGTACTATTGACTAAAACGTCTCTTGTCGAAGATAGCCCTATCCTAGGTAAAAGGGTCAGCCTAGGACGTATCGGTAGTCTACGGTACACGGCTAGGCCAGCTATGTGAGTCCAGTGAGCATCTACACACATCCTAGATATTATGGGTATAGACCTGTCCATATTATAGCGGCTATTGTAGAGCATACCGACGACACCTAAAGACTGTGAAAACCTATAATCAACCTCCACATTAGTGTAGAAAGCACCTAAATGTCGTGTGGCATCTCTACGCGACAAACCTAGGTCATTATAAAATGAAGGATTAATGAGCCCCTTAATCGTAAGCCTTGGCTCTGATGTACGACTACTTACGACGTCGCTACCACCCTGGGCTACCCCTGAATAGGAAGCCATGACAATCGACAACAAGATCATAAGCTGTCTAGAGGGTTTGTACATACGCTGAAGACTGTTACCAAGTAATCATTACCTATGATAGATATAGCCGCTTCCAGTTTACTACCAAAGTAACTAATTATTCATGTTACCAAATTTCAATTTACAACTTTAAAAACTTGTACGAAGTATAGTGGTCTATATCGTACAGTAGGTATAAACCTGCCGGAAGGCTACTAACATCCAAGTAGGCATCACCACTCACCACTCCAGACAGCATAGTAGTACCATCCAAAGCTGTAATCATATAATTTAAGCCCAGACCATCAAAAGTGTAAACGTTCATAAGGTCAGTAACTGGATTAGGTAGCAAACTGACTCGTTGAGAAGAATTAAGAAAGCGGCGGTCGTAATTATGGTGCGAAGCAGTCACACCGCTACAGGGGTCTGGATCCTCGTTAGGGCCGTAACAGTCTCTAAATCTTATCGTCCTTCTGATCCATCTGCCATCAACTCTGGCCTTGACTGTGTAGCTCTTAGGGTAATGAGGTGGTGTGTTACTAGGGTATGATATAAATGTGATATGATTTGCCCAGTTGCCTGCTTGTCCGTTCGGAACATTCTGAGCATTGACCCAACCAAATGGGAAGCTCCACTCAGTCACTTGTCCTGCACACTTATAATTGTGACTAGTGGAAATGGTAATATGAGGTGGCCAACTACCAGGAAACGCAGATAACTCAGCACACAGAGGTCCAGGGCCTATTAGTCTCGTATCGCCCCATTCAGACGCTAAACCCACACTTTGCAATGCAAGGACAGTACTCTCTACCTGCTGACTACAAGGGCCGAAAATCATCTCAGCCTCGATTACGAGAGCATCAGCAAATTGCTGAGGTGTCATGCCATTGGTTAAATCTTGTGTCATCGTGTTAAACCAAATAGACGACATATCTCGAAACCCTATGGATGGCACAGCTACACCATTATTAGAGCCCCCCTGACTCATCAATTTGCTAACGGTGAGCCACAAACTACCGTTCTTATGATCAGTATTGGCGTTAAAATCAACATCGCTAATGTGCCGTAGCCATGGGTCGACAAAGGACGGTTGATAAGCTGTAAGACCAATATCCTCAAGAAAAGCCTCCTGAAATACCATAGCTAGACCTTCATGCATCATGAAATCAAGATCATTGTTAGCTTCAAACTGCACTCCTGCAAACAGAATGAGATGTACAAACTCATGTGCAACTGTTGCTGGGTAGGTGTTTAAATAGTCGGTCAAGTGGATTCTGTAATAATCACGAGTACCATTAAGATTGGTACCATCATTCAAAACGTATCCATAGACTCCGTCTATTTCCATCCCTGTTAAAATCCGAAGTGGCTCACCGCCATCACCAGGTCCATCCCATCCCAAATTTATCTTAAAGTAATCATATGCCAGCTCTGCAAAAGCAAACGCAGTATAGGTTCTCTTCCACCTATCATCTCCTAGGTGGGCATTAGGATGTTGAGGCCAAGCTGGGGTACTTTCATCAATACAGACTTGGTCTAAATGTACACGATCTAATGTAGCATTATTACCAAAATTGACAAGCGGTAGGCTAGCTAGTGCTGCATCGGTCCATTCATCCATATCGGGCTGAGGACATCCACCTCTTATGTCAGGACAATTAGCCCTAAGAGCTCTTCCAATATCTCTAACCATGACACTCGTTGACGAAGAGGATAATTGACTTTCGACATATGTACACAGCTGATCACCATCTGTTACTCCCGTTACATCATATGTACCAAATGCTGTACCCGCAGGTCTAAGTAATTTCTGATCAGAAGACTGTACAAGATCACCATTCGGCGAGAAAAAGTATATGCTCTCCCCAGCTCTCACCCTAGCCCCAGGCATTACTACCTTGGTACACCCACTAGGAGTCAAACTGTAATTTATAGATGCTAGTACCACGTCGAACGAAGTGAGATTGACTTCCTCTTCTTCAAGAATATCAATATCCTTGTCGAAAAGTATGGATCGCAGAGAGTCAACTATCGCAATCGAATCTATAGAGGCTAGAAGCTCACAGTCCTCATCTGTGAGAGCTACCACATTGCCTTGAATTGACGCCACAAAACAATCACTCAAACCTAAAATGATCTCACCGTCATCCACTACATATCCACACAGATACTGGTGATACGTTATATAAGTAAGTCCGCTGTGTAAATCCCATCTCTCTGCACCAGCAACAAATGACACTTCAGAACTTATACCCAGACTATCTCTCCATACAGGAGAGACAAATAAGTCTCGATGGTCTATCAGAAAAGTTGAATCTAGTAGGTAGTGGTTGTCGTTTATCTTTCTTTCACTTATACGATCAAAGAATCCATCATCTTGGAACCAGCTTTCGCACACGACGGTCCTTCCATACTCTGACTCTTGGCACACGGCTAATGATGCCACACAGAGTAACACTATCTGTAATAATCTTTTGTACAAGATTACAAAGTTTCAGTTTGTTACTAACCAATAACTACCATTACAACAACTTTAACACAATTTAACATTACAATACATTACATGATGACAGTTTACGCCTTACGAGCATCCTGGGCTAGATTACAACTTGCAATAGACACATGCATCCTATTTAACATGAAATGAATCAGCATTAGATCAATAGATATTAACCTCTTGCAATCAGTATCCTAGCAAACACCATACAAGCTCATAAATGGCTCTGTTACTAGCTATGCCCGCTTCCTTCCGCTTTTTAGTACCATTGAAGATGAAGTCTGACATCTTCTCCAGGCGGAGCTCCTTACTCTTCTGCTCACCCAGCACCCAGCGTATAGCATCTACTACATTGGACTTACCCGACCCATTAGGGCCCACCACGCCTATGACGTCCTCCTTGAAGTGGAGCACGGTATCATTGGCAAAACTCTTAAAGCCTTTGACCTCAAGTCGGAGTAGTCTCATAGCAGTGGCAAGAGTACAAGAAATGCTCCGCTTGCTAGCCGATAATGGCCGCATGTGGATAAGTCTTGCAACAGGGCCTTGAGTCGGTACAAAAGCCCTTAGATACTCGACACTTTGTTGACTGGCAAAACAGCAACTTTGAGGTCTAACTATTATTACAAGAAAGGTCTACAAAGACACCGACCAAGTACGCCATCGGTAGCGCCAAGTGACTCGGACTGAAGGCAGTCACCAGTGAGTATCAAAAACCTAAGCTCTTGGGCATAATCGTCAAAAACGACTTTCTTACAATTCTTTACGCATAGTATAAATTATGCATATTAGAGTTGTAGGGCGGTATAATACCGCATTGCCTCTGATCGGAAAAACAAAAAATAGGAGGTTTGCTGGCACGCGGATTTGGGGTGGAATACCAGCCTGTAAAATGTTCACAATCGCATTAAGTATTTTTTTAATACCAAATAAGGATGTTGAGGGTCAAACAATTAACATAATGTGGATTACTTCTTTCCTCATATTATGCTTTGTCGCCATACTTTAGCCTTCCCAATCGAACGTAAACGCATTAAGAAAACGAATCATATGAGCATCTTCAGCAAGAGAATAAACTACAAGCCGTTTGAGTATCCTGACGTACGCAAGTTTACGGATGCAATCAACAAGTCTTTCTGGGTCCACAACGAACTTGAATTTAGTGCTGATGTGCAAGACTTCCACAGCAGGCTGACAGAAGCTGAGCGATCAGCTATCAAAAATAGCCTTCTTGCTATAGCACAGATAGAGGTAGCAGTTAAGTCGTTTTGGGGTAATCTATACCACCACCTACCCAAGCCAGAGTTCAATGGTCTAGGTGCTACATTCGCTGAGTGTGAGTTTAGACATAGTGAGGCATACTCAAGACTACTCACCGTACTAGGTCACGATCAAGAATTTGCGAATGTGATCCATGTGCCTGCTCTACGCAAGCGCATCGACTATCTATCAAATGCCCTGCAGAATACCAAGTCAAAAGACCCTAAGGAGTATGTCAGCTCGCTCTTCCTATTTAGTGTGCTGATCGAAAATGTGAGTCTTTTCAGTCAGTTTGCCATCATCCTATCTTTCACGAGATTTAAGGGTTTTATGAAAAACGTATCTAACATCATTGCATGGACGTCTGTAGACGAGCAGATCCATGCTAATGCAGGTATGTTTATCATCAATAAGATCAAAGAAGAACAACCAGACCTCATCGATGAGAAAGAGGAATACCTACTGAAAGCGAAGATCAAAAACTCTGTAGAAGTAGAAGCTGAGATACTAGACTGGATTTTTGAGGCTGGCGAACTAGAGCATATCAATAAAGAGCAGCTACTCAACTTTATGAAGTACCGCATTAACGATAGTCTTGACAAAATCGGTATGGATAAGATGTATTCTATTTCAGAAATGGACTATGCCCCAATGCGGTGGTTTGAGGAGGAAGTCTTCTCCAATAGCTTAGATGACTTCTTCGCTAAACGACCAGTAGAATATACCAAGCATGACAAGAGCATAACGGAGGACGACCTCTTCTAAGAAATGCCAATTTATTAACCTCCCCACACCGACAAAATAAAGCTTATGATGCTTACAGCATTTGACCTCAAAGAAGAGGTAGAAGATATATGGTGGCTCAATGAAGAGTCTGAGCAGATGCTTAACAGAGGATACCTACTCAAAGGAGAGACCGTAGATGGAGCCATCGAAAGGATTACCTCAGCTGCAGCCAAAAGACTATTTAAGCCAGAACTTAAGTCGGCTTTCAGAGAGATGATTATGAGAGGATGGATCTCATTTTCGTCACCTGTATGGGCTAATATGGGTACAGAAAGAGGCCTACCGATATCTTGCTTTAACGTACACGTGGGTGACAGCGTAGAAAAGATCACACATAAGCTAGGTGAGGTCATCATGCAGACTAAGATCGGTGGTGGTACGTCAGGCTACTTCGGTGAGATGCGCCATCGTGGTGCTGCTATTACGGATAATGGCAAGTCGTCCGGTGCAGTGAGCTTCATGAAGTTATTCGACACGACCATGGATGTAGTATCTCAGGGTGGTGTACGTAGGGGTGCCTTCGCGGCCTACCTCGATATCGATCATGCGGACGTACTAGAGTTCTTACAGATCAAGAATATCGGCAACCCTATCCAAAATCTCTTCTACGGGGTATGTGTGCCCGACTATTGGATGCAAGAGATGATCGATGGCGATAGCGAAAAGCGCAAAATCTGGGCGGCTGTACTGGAGTCACGCCAGCAAAAAGGTCTACCCTATATCTTCTTCTCTGATAATGTTAATCGTAACAAGCCAGAGGTATACAAAGACCAAAACAGAAGGATCAACGCTAGTAACCTCTGCTCAGAGATCATGCTCCCTAGCCAAGAGGACGAGTCGTTCATCTGCTGCCTATCGTCTATGAACCTAGAGCTGTATGACGAGTGGAAAGACACGCCGGCTGTACGACTTGCGACTTTCTTCTTAGATGCCGTCATCTCAGAGTTTATCGAGAAGACAGAAGGTAATCACTATCTAGAAGCGGCAAGGAATTTTGCCATCAGACACCGTGCTCTCGGTCTAGGTGTACTTGGCTACCACTCCTACTTACAGAAAAACAATATCCCGTGGGAAAGCATGGAGGCCAAGCGCTTTAATGCTGACGCTTTTAAGCATATCAGCACAGAGGCCAACAAGGCATCAGAAGAACTAGCACACATATATGGTGAGCCAGAAGTCCTTAAGGGCTACGGACGACGTAATACCACCGTAATGGCGGTAGCACCTACCACGTCTAGCTCAGCGATACTAGGGCAGACATCACCAGGTATCGAGCCATTCAGCAGTAACTACTACAAGGCTGGTCTAGCCAAGGGTAACTTCATCCGTAAGAATAAGTATCTCATCAAACTACTCGAAGAACGGGGACTAAACACAGAAGACGTGTGGAGAAAAATCATGCTCAATGGCGGATCTGTACAGCATATGGACGAGCTGACCGAGCATGAGAAGGCTGTGTTTAAGACCTTCAAGGAGATCTCACCGATGGAGATCATCACACAGGCGGCACAGCGCCAAAAGTACATCGACCAAGCGCAGAGCCTCAACCTTAACATCCCTTCCGCCATGCCGATACGTGATGTCAATAGGCTGATGATTGAGGCGTGGAAACTCGGTGTCAAGACGCTATACTACCAGCGCAGTCAGTCTGTCTCTAAGGAGATGGCCATAGACTTCGTCAACTGTAAGAGTTGTGAGGGGTAAGTTCTCTGACAGATAAATTATAAAAGCCCGCTGCTAGTGTTACTAGTAGCGGGCTTTTTTTGTCCAGGAGAGGCTGTCTATTATCTAAAGTCCCCTTTTGCGCTTGGACACGTCGTGCTGAGCACCGCCGAAGTATCCCTCCGCTTCGCACCGTGCTGACGAATCGTTAGTTGGACGTATGAACTAGGTCACAGTCAATATCGGACATCCGACGTCCGGAATCTGATCTCTGAAATCTTACGTCTGAAATCTCTCTATCTATCCGTCAACCTCTGCCTCCATCAAGTAGTCCAGATAAGCATACACCTGAGTACCTAAGTAATACGGCAGATTAAGTAATATGAAATCCGTACCGGCCCTAGTACGGTGCCGCTCTACACTCAACTCTCCGCCATACATACGTACCGCATATGGGTGCGGACTCGCATCGACGTACTGATGTAAGGACCGTAACTTGCCGACTGCACCCGCCTTAATCTCTACGGGTATAAGTAGTCCCTTGTGCGGGAGGACCATATCGACCTCTGCCTGCGAGTTACGCTTCTCTCTGACCCAGAAAGAAAGTGGACGTACCGACAAGGCCTGGAGCGAGGTAACCTCCTGGTGGACGACGTGGGAGACGATACCACCCCGGAAATCACTAGACATATCTACTGATCCGAGCATCTGTGGCAGTAGCCCCATAGCATGCACGACGAGCCCCGTATCCAGAAACTGTAGTCGTGGCCGCTTCTTGAGGTCTGGCGTAGCTGGTAGCTGTACATCAGTCGTAGGATATATAAGGCGGATCACCCCAGCGGCATCGAGTGACCGTAGGGCCTCTCCTACCTCTCGAGAACCATAGTTGGAGTTACCGAACTTCTCGAAGGTGATGCGCTGATCTAGCTGTGCCGGTGCAGCCCTCATGATCAGGGCCATCACACGGGCTAGACTATTACTAGCAGCGTACTTGGATACGTCATCTACATAGCTCGCCCATATACTCTCATAGACGCCTGGCAATAGGGTCAGATCCTCCGTATCTACATAGGTCTGTATCGCCTCGGGCATACCGCCTATCATCAGATACTCCTTAAACCGATCCATCGCTACGTGGTGGGCAGCATCACTTATAGGCAAGGTACCGAGAGCCTGTCGCAGCTGGTCTTGCCCAGTAGCTGCTAGGTACTCCACAAAGTTCATCGGGAAGAGGTACAAATAACTTATCCTACCTACAGGAAACTGCTTGACATCTGACAGCCGATGCTCTAGCAATGAACCGGCTGCTATCACCTGTAGGTCAGATACCTCCTCATAAAAGTAACGGAGCATCGCTATCGCCTTGGGCAACTCTTGTATCTCATCGATAAATAGCAGTGTATCTCCAAGGTGGTCTTTGGTCATACCTCGGTCTATCAGCATGGCATCGAGCAGGTCGTGTACGCTGTCGTATCTATCAAAGAAACTACGATCTGCTTTCTTCTCTAGGTTGAGCAAGATGGACTGCTTGTACGATTGTGCAAACTGGTGTACGAGTGTTGTCTTACCTACCTGCCTAGCCCCACGTACGATGAGGGGCTTTCTGTTGTAGGATTTTCTCCAACTGTGAAGGTGTGATATGGCCTGTCGCCAAAAACTCATAACAGATTGATTAAATATTCTAGACCTCGACGGCCACTATTCTTATTAAGGATATGATTTACAGTAATTTAAACTAGAAATACATCCTGCAAAAATCAATAAACCTGATCTATCTACTAGGAAGAGCAACACAAATACAGGGCAAATATCAGTACATAGTGTCACAAATACAGGGTAAATATACGACAATATTGTCACAGATACAGGGTAAATTATACGATATCATGTCGCAAATACAGGGTAAAATACAATCAACTATGACACAAATACAGGGTAAATAATGCGCTATGATGACACAAATACAGGGTAAA
>CAYMFD010000001.1:3649-5469 GCA_964389475.1 uncultured Saprospiraceae bacterium | reverse complement strand
CACAAATACAGGGTAAAACTAGATCAATTGTGACACAAAACCAGGGTAAAGGCGACTAGTTAATATCATAAATGCAGGGTAATTTATTCTATTGTTTTAACTCTACCCATGCCAAAACGAGTAAAAAGAGGGCACTATGTTGATGTGAGTGGGTAACCGCGCTGCGGGTAGAACCGCTGCAGCACTAACTTAGGTCCCACTGCATCTATAAAAGCTCTGCCGTTCACTACGTGCATACGAATCGACGGTGGAATACATTCTCTCGGTCACAGCAATATCCAATGTCTTACATCTTATATCTAAAATCCAAAATCTACGTTCAGCAAGACACTTCGTACCTTGTGATGGGCTCTACCACTATTGCCATCAACTAGTATATGTGATATCAACACCACCACTGCTCCACCGCCAAGAGATACCCATCTACTGCGACAAGTCACCGCGCGACTACCGTAGAGACCCCTATGAGCGGTACGATCCAATGGTCATCCGACAGTCGAGACTGCACCTAGCCGACCTTGCAGGCGGGGTCTACCCTACGCAGGCTTTACTGGACATTGTAATAATGCATATTGCTAATCTAAAACAAGGGGCTGTGTGCGAAGTAGGCTGTGGTGTGGGCAGACTCATAGGAGAGGCAGCACAGTTACTACCTGACAGTCACTGCTATGGCGTGGACTACAGCTACCAGATGTTACGACAGGCCCAGCGTTACTGGCTATCCCAGCAGGCCATCGATATACGAGACGACCACTTAGGCTATGCGACTACCATCGTACCTGCCCGTGCTCCACTGCCCAACTTATCGCTACTGATGGCAGATGCGACTGACCTCCCTTTTATGGATGCTAGTGTCGATGTTGTCCTATCCTGCTTTCTACTAGATCGTCTAGCCGATCCCCTGGCAGCTCTCAGCGAGTGGTGCCGCATACTGCAACCGGATGGAAAGATGATCATAGCTACACCGCTTAACTGGCAGACTGCCGCAGGATGGCGTGATATCCCAGATGGCAAGGCACTTACAGCGATGTTGATAAAAATAGGACTACAGGTACAGAGCCACCAGCACATACTGATCAAAGAACCAATCGATGCTCGTAGTAACTATGTGGGCTGGCATACTGAGATGATGATTGCTGAAAAAGCTTAACACATCACAGCTCAACCACCTGGCCGTACCTAGCTACACGATATCCCTGATCTACAATGGTCTGAGACGCCTCGCTGTCCGTCAATATTGCAGGGTTAGTATGATTGAGGTGGATGAAGTGGACCTTGGCCCTATCCACATCAGGCATATCAGCGAATAAGTCCATACTCTCTATGATAAAAGGGTGCGGTATCTGGCTGACATCGCGATAACCGATCTCTGCAGCATCGTAGAAGGTACCATCGACGAAGGCATAATCTACCTCCTGGATGAGGGCTTTGATGTCTCGATCCCATTTGGACCACTTATCTATGTCGGGGATAAACAGCGCAGACCGCTCTGGTCCATTGACCAAAAAGCCCACCGTCTCGCTATACTCATCGCGGTGCGGTACTAGCAATGGGGTAATCGATAGACTTGGGCTTAACACTACTACCGAATCAGCTGTAAGCGTCCTGAGCTCAATATTGCCAGTAGACACGAGCTGACTCCATGGACCATCTGATCGCAAGTAGTTCGCCATCCTAGGCATGGTGTAGACGGGTACGCCTGATGCATTGACCGCCTCCTTGCCGAGGTACATCAGCCCCGTGTAGTGACCGATGTGGGCATGGGTGATAAATATGCCATCTGGCAGTGATCGACCAGTCTGTGACCACTCGGCCAGCTT
>CAYMFD010000001.1:0-3549 GCA_964389475.1 uncultured Saprospiraceae bacterium | reverse complement strand
GGCACCACGTACATATCGCCTGCCTCTAGATGTACCGATCCATCACGCAGTTCGATCGTCAATGCGCCTTTAACGATGTAGAACAGCTCGTCCTCATCGTCGTGCTTATGCCACACGAAGTCCCCCTCCACCTTGGCGATCTTAACATCCTGCCCATTGAGCGAGGCGATGATCTTGGGCGACCACTGATCGTCGAAGAGGCCAAACTTCTGCTGGAGGTTGATCTTACTGTTCATCGTTTACCAGTTGAGTAGGGCCGAACCCCATGTAAACCCACTACCGAAAGCCGCTAGACAGACGAGGTCGCCGTCCTTGACCTTGCCTTCCTCCCAGGCCTCGCATAGGGCGATCGGCACAGAAGCCGCAGTGGTATTACCGTACTTCTGGATATTGTTAAACACTCGGTCGTCGGATAGGCCGAGTCGCTTCTGCACGAACTGGCTGATCCGGAGATTGGCCTGGTGTGGGATCAGCATATCAATATCTGAGGTCTTCTTGCCATTATGCGCTAGCGCCTCCTCGATTACTTTGGGAAACTTAACGACAGCATTCTTAAAGACAAGTTGGCCGGTCATATTGGGAAATATATCACCATCAGCCATCATCTTGTCTGTAAGGAATACACCGCCCATCTCGTCGGTAGGTGGATAACCAAAATCACGATCCTTTAAGTGATAACCTCCATGGCTGCCAGGATTAATAAAGGCTAACTCCTCCGCATGTGTACCATCGCTGTGGAGGTGTGTCGATAAGATACCTCTACCCTCCTCTGTCGTAGGCTGCAGGACCACGGCACCTGCACCATCACCGAAGATGACTGTCACGCCTCGCCCCCTAGTGGTAAAATCAAGACCCATGCTATGCATTTCTGCACCGACGAGGAGTACATTTTTATACATACCTGTCTTGATAAACTGATCGGCGACAGAGATCCCATAGAGAAATCCACTGCACTGATTGCGTATATCTAAGGCTCCCGCCTCTAGTCCTGTAATACCTAGCTCTCGCTGCAGTAACACCCCGCATCCTGGGAAGTAGTAGTCTGGACTAAGGGTGGCGAATATGATAAAATCGACATCCTCCGGCGTGATACCTGCTCGCTCGATGGCGATCTTTGCTGCCTTTGCTCCGAGGGTCGTTGTCGTTTCTTCGTGCTTACGGGCATATCGCCGTTCTTCGATGCCGGTTCTCTCTCGTATCCATGCATCATTGGTATCCATATGCTGTGACAGATCGTCATTGGTCACTACTTGCTCTGGTACGTAGGCGCCGATGCCCGCTATTTTGGTTTTTATCATTGGTAGGTGATTGTATCTTTATCATGTCCCTCGCACTAGCCCGTGGGTCGGTAGTTACAAATATACTTTTAAGATTGTCTCTCAACGATGGAATGGATCGACAGTAGTGATTCTTACAAAAAGCGCAGCATCTTGTCCATCCTGGTCAAGATGGCCAAGGCCGACGGCGTGATTACGGCTAAGGAGTACCGCTACCTGTCTATCTTGTCAGAGCGATTTGGGCTAGAGGATAAGACGCTATCCGCCCTGATCACGACACCGATTGACGATCCGCTGATACCCTCCAATGAGCAGAACCGAATGACGATCATGTTTTACCTCCTACTATTGCTCAAGTCTGACCACAACTTCCCATCCTCTGAGGAGCGGATGATTTATCACTACGGTTTTAAGCTAGGCTTTCGCGAAAGTCTTGTAAGAGATTTCATCACTGTCATCAAGCAGTATCGAGCGAAGGCCCTACCACCTAATCAGCTGATCGAAGTCGTCAAAAAATATTTAAACTAACAACCACTAGGCGGTCGTCTGGAAGCGGATAAGCTATCGACCGTACTCTACGTGTAGCTCTGGCACTAGGTACCACGCCTCTGTCACATAGTTCTTTCGGATCTTTTGCAGGTAGGAGACTAAGTCTTCTTTGGCACAGTTGAAGGTCAGCCCCACTCGAGTGAGGTCGCCCTTGACACCGATGTAAAGATTATGACCTGCATTCTCTACGTCTGCCATCATCTTGATAGCGTTGCGCTGCTTGCTGTAAGCGCCTAGGATGATTACACACTCCACCATCTCCGTACCTGGAGCGAAGCGAAGCGATTCGTCAGCGAGCAGGGTATCGATAGCACCATCGCCTATGTCGTCAATATGTATGATCTTACCAGCGGAGGCTTCTTTGGTTTTATCTGCATTATCATTGATGGGAGTAACCGCCTTTTCTTTGTTTTCATCTCCCGGCAGTACTACATACTCAGAGGTATCTACCTCCTCCACAACCTCTTCATTCATACCTATCACCTCCTTGACGGTATCGCACTTGAGGTAGCTAAACACGAGTAAAGCGGCCAGCGCCAAGATCATAAACCAGCGCCACCATGGAGTAGACGGCTCTTCCTCCACCGTGATCAGACTATCGAATGATACCTCTTGGTTATCAGCAGCTACGACCGTCTTGACCTCGTCCTCATACTTAATGGGGACAGACGTAATAGGCTCCAGGCCAAAGTACTTGTTGATCAGGCGATTATCCTCTGCTACGAAGCTTGTTTTATCACCATCGAGCTTTAATATACCGAAGGGATAAATACCTGCCTCACCCTTTTTCATAAGATCATGGAGCTTTCGCTCAGCAAAAAGCTCAAGCAGCTCTTTGGCCTCCTCTCTCGTAATGGTCTCTCGCTCTGCTATGAAAAACGCAAAGTGATCATCATCAACGACTCCGGGATCAAATGAAATAACAGAATTGGGTGGAGTGATATTAGTACCGCTATCCTTGACCGTAGCAGGTACGTGGGCCTTTCTAAAAACCCCAATGCCAGGCAGCGCAATAGATCTAAACCTATTGATGTAATCGGCGATATGTACCGTCAGATCTATTTGCATGCTAGTAGTTGGCATTAAATGAAGTAAGTTACACAGAGCAAATACCTGGCCGATGTAAGCTTACAAGCCTGCAAAATTACTTAATTTATTTTACCGCTTAATGACGGCATCACCTAGCCTAGCTAGTACTTTTGCCTACTACGACGCAGCAACGTATCCTGCGGCAACATATACGATTACCTATGATCCGAGAAACATCGGCTAACCTATTCGCAGAAGCTAAAGAACTATTCCCTGGTGGTGTCAACAGCCCCGTACGAGCCTTTAAGTCTGTAAGTGGACCACCCTTGTTTATTAAACGTGGCGATGGCTGCCGTATGTGGGATGAGGATGACAACGAATTTATGGATTTTTGTTGCTCATGGGGACCGCTCATACTAGGTCACAACCACCCGTCTATACGAGAGGCCATCCTTAAGACTGTACCCCTCGGCACTAGCTTTGGCACGCCTAATCGACTGGGCAACGAGATCGGCAAGTTACTCATCGACAACCACCGCTACCTAGACAAAATCCGATTTGTGAGTAGTGGTACAGAGGCTGTGATGTCTGCCATACGTCTTGCTCGTGGATATACTGGCAAGGACAAGATCATCAAGTTCGAAGGTTGCTACCATGGCCATGTTGATTCTCTGCTCGTCAAGGCAGGCAGTGG